>NZ_ASXX01000051.1:0-1381 GCF_001526505.1 Agrobacterium sp. D14 | reverse complement strand
CGTTCGCCGCGCAACTCGTGAACATCCCTCGCGTGCGTCATGGCGCAATCGGAGAGGACGCGTTGCTGAGCAACGGTATCGATCGGCGCGCTTACGCCGTCGGCCTGGTGGATCGGGCAGTCGCTCAGCCACTGGTCAGTCAAATCGTTGCAAGCCTGGTTCTGGCGCGCGCGGTGCAAAGGAGCGGACGATCGCTTCGGGAGATCGTTTATACGCTGACCCGTGTGACGCCGGTCGTCACCCTCCATGCGCCACTTGCGGGCTTCGAGGGGCAAGTGCTGCGGCTCCTGGAGAAAACCCGGCTGGTACCCGGCGGCCCGTTCGCAATCGTCGATGCGGACCACATGTTCAACGACGATCACTTCGATGTCCTCGAAGGTGAGGCACGCAGGCGCCTGATGACTTTCTCGGGTGCCGGCGTGCATCGTGTCACGGGCAATGCCCTGCGCCGGCGAATGCTCAGCGCGCTGTCGCGTGACTTGTCGATCCTCGCCATCGCGGAGAAACGATCGGACATTCCCTCGTTGCTGCAGATCGCCGCCGACCTGTCGCTGGAAACGGGAAAGCTTGATCGCAGCTTCGTCGCCGATCTGGTCGAGGTGCTCTATCCGGACGCCACAATTGAGACGCTCAGTCTGCCGTCGGATTCCGAAGCGCGCTGGCTGTCGCTGGAGGACCTGGTGCTCGCGTTTCGTCCTGGACGACATGTTCGCGACGTGCTGCATGTCCTTGCCACGCTCATTGAGCGCAATCGCAGTGACTTCGAGGAAGAGGAGGACGGTGGTGGCGGGAGCGATGACATGGCATCCGGATCGGCATCCTCCAGCACATCCACCGAGAAACCCCAGGGCTCCAACGAGAAGCCGAAATCGTCCGACACCGATAGCAACGGTCGCTGGAAGAAGGACAAGCCGTCGGGCGCTGAGGTGATCCAGCCGGAGCCTTTGCCGACAGCAGGTGAGATCGGCCACAAGCCGCCAATGACCGTCGAAACGCTATCCGGATATGGCAAGGGGAAGGACTGGGCGCTCGATCTCAAGGCGGACCTGGACGATTACCGCGCCAGCATCCTGGCATGGTCGGAGATGAGCACCAAGCTGCTGCTGTCCGGTCCGCCCGGAACCGGCAAGACCACCTTTGCCCGGGCGCTGTGCAACAGCCTGCAGGTTCCGCTTGTCGTCACATCCGTTTCGACCTGGCTGCAGGGCGGTCATCTCAACGATGTCATCGACAGGATGAGCAAGACCTTTGTCGAGGCGAGGGCCATGGCGCCGGCGATCCTGTTCATCGATGAGATCGACGGCATCGGCAAACGGCAGCCGGCCGAGCGGGAATATGCCGACTACTGGAATACCGTCGTCAACAAGGCGCTGGAACTGCT
>NZ_ASXX01000050.1:0-1552 GCF_001526505.1 Agrobacterium sp. D14 | reverse complement strand
GATCCCCTCTTCTTCATAGTTATAGGAGAGGGCGGCGGTCGCAGAGTTCTTGGTATTTCTGGTGCGCATGGAAGTCTCCGTGTGACGCGTTTACAATGTATCCGACAAACAACGCATCGGATGACTATATGATTGCGCCGATTCATATGTAATGCAAATCAAAGTAAAATATCTTCATAGTATACATTCGATTGTAATCTTTATATCTCTGCAGTTTTCGGCGGCGGCATTTGATATTTAACGCTATATTAATCAATATATATCGAGTTATACGATAAATCTAAAAACTTTAAACTTCAAATTTGATCGATATTATTTCACGGCAAAATCCAGAATCCGGAGCCGGATAGCCGACTTCCCACATTTAAGGCCTTCACGAAGTAGTTTGGCCGTCACGGAAACACGCGACGAAGTAAACACGAAGCCAGCGTCTCGCCGTCCAAGAGCGACGCTCGATTTCCACCCGAAGATGGCACATTCCGCGCGAACGGCTGGGACATATGACATGCGGCCTCGCGGATGAACCGACCGGGAAGGTTTCGGTTCGCCGCCTCATATTCCGGAGTGGAGATGGTCCTGCAGGTGCAAGCGCGATAGGAAGCCGTCGGCGATTTCCGTCAGCTTGCCCACAGGTCGTTTCAACGTGTCAGAACGTCGAGACAAATTGCGCTCATTCGATTCAAGGTCCGATATTTTTGATTCCAAACGCTGATCATTTGATTCACGACCGCCGTTTATCCCTCGCCAACTTACCTCGACCTGTCTCAACGTGTCCGCAATTGATCTCAAATTGCGTTCATTTGATTCAGAACCCCAATAAAACGATTCATAAACCGGGATTTCCGATTCCATGCAAACGGCGTTGCGGCAGTGACAACGGTCTGGCATCGGTAGCCGGAGACCTGACGGGGAAGAGTGCATGCCAGCGAAGTCCGAGGAGATCCGCAACAGCAAACAGCGCGAGCGACAGCAGAAGCTGCGTGATGCCGACAGAAAGGCCAAGCGCCCCGGGCGCGATGATGTGGCCCGCACGGCGCTGTTCATGACAATCTCTGGCATGACAACGCGCGAGAAGACCGAAGAGCTGGAACACTTCCAGCATGTCGTCGTCTCGATGCTGGTTCGGCAGGGGTTCGACGAACATGCATCCCACGCCGTCTTCGATGAGCTTGTCGAGAAGTACCGGGATGGTGACTGGCCCTTCCGCCGCAAGCCCCATCTGCTTTATCCTGACGGTGCCGACGAGGGTGACTGACCGGTTTCGTTCGACCTGCCAACTACGGTTCCAGCCCTTTGTCATCCCAACCCCGCCATGGGAACGCCCAACGGCGTTTGCAATCTCTACGACACCTCCCCCCATTACTCGGTTAATCGCCGTTTGATTCTGAATCGGATTTCCAGAGTGCTGGGGGGGACAGATCATCTAGGATCAACTCATCAGCATCCGTCCAATTCGCTAAAATTCTATCGATCTGATTAAGCCCTGGTCAGCTAGGTTTCCAAATAATCCTGAATCCCGCAAGGTCACTGCATTGATTTCGCAAAGGGTATG
>NZ_ASXX01000049.1:0-1683 GCF_001526505.1 Agrobacterium sp. D14 | reverse complement strand
ACGAGGCCGTAGTCTGCCACCTGGAAGATCGGCGCTTCCTCGTCCTTGTTGATGGCGACGATGACCTTCGAATCCTTCATGCCGGCCAGATGCTGGATGGCGCCGGAAATGCCGGCGGCGATGTAAAGCTGCGGCGCAACCACCTTGCCGGTCTGGCCCACCTGCCAGTCGTTCGGTGCATAACCGGCATCGACAGCCGCACGGCTGGCGCCAACGGCGGCACCGAGCTTGTCGGCGACGGGAAGGATGACTTGCCTGAACTTTTCCGACGAACCGAGCGCGCGGCCACCCGAGATGATGATCTTGGCCGATGTCAGTTCCGGACGGTCGGACGACGCCAGTGCATCGGAGACGAAGCTGGAAAGGCCGGGGTTTGCAGCAGCGCCAATGGTTTCAATTGCTGCCGAACCGCCTTCAGCGGCCGCCGCAAAGGCGGTCGGACGCACGGTGATGACCTTCTTCGCATCGGTCGCCTGCACCGTCTGGATGGCGTTGCCGGCATAGATCGGCCGCTTGAAGGTGTCAGGGCTGACGACCTCGATGATTTCCGAGATCTGCGCAACATCGAGAAGCGCCGCAACGCGCGGCGTCACGTTCTTGGCCGAGGCGGTCGCCGGCGCAATGATGACGTCATAAGAAGGCGCAAGCGAAACGATCAGCGCCGCCAGCGGTTCTGCCAGCGCATTGGCATAGGAAGCGTCGTCGGCGAGCAGCACCTTGGATACGCCGGAGAGTTTCGCGGCAGCGTCGGCTGCGCCCTTTGCATTGGTGCCGGCGACGAGCACATGGACGTCGCTTCCCGTCCCCTTGGCAATCTGCGTTGCCGCCGTCAGCGTCTTTGCCGTCAGGTCGGAAAGGGTTGCGTTGTCGTGTTCTGCCAGAAGAAGAATGGCCATGAGAATATCTCCCTTTTCCGAAACCTTAGAGGACGCCGTCGGCTTTGAGCTTTTCGACCAGCTCGGCAACCGAGCCGACCTTGATGCCGGCCTTGCGGCCTGCCGGCTCTTCGGTCTTCAGCACCTTCAGGCGCGGCGAAACATCGACGCCGAAATCGGCCGGCGCCTTCTTGTCGAGCGGCTTCTTCTTCGCCTTCATGATGTTCGGCAGCGACGCATAACGCGGCTCATTGAGACGAAGATCGGTGGTGACGACGGCGGGAAGCTTCAGCTCAACCGTCTGCAGACCGCCATCGACTTCACGGGTGACCGCGACCTTGCCGTCGGACGGTACGACCTTGGAGGCGAAGGTGCCCTGGCCCCAGCCGAGCAATGCTGCCAGCATCTGGCCGGTCTGGTTCGAATCGTCATCGATCGCCTGCTTGCCGACGATGACGAGGCCGGGCTGCTCAGCCTCGGCAACGCCCTTCAGAAGCTTGGCGACGGCGAGCGGCTCGACCGTCTCGTCGGTCTCGATCAGGATGGCGCGGTCGGCGCCCATGGCGAGCGCGGTGCGCAGCGTTTCTTCCGCCTTGGCTGGACCGATGGAGACGACCACGACCTCTTCGGCCTTGCCGGCTTCCTTCAGGCGCAGCGCCTCTTCCACCGAGATTTCGTCGAACGGGTTCATCGACATCTTCACATTCGCAAGCTCAACGCCTGAACCATCCGATTTTACGCGGATCTTGACGTTGTAATCGACGACTCGTTTGACGGGGACAAGGATCTTCATCGGCGGCTTTCCTCA
>NZ_ASXX01000048.1:0-2157 GCF_001526505.1 Agrobacterium sp. D14 | reverse complement strand
CTGACGATCGTGTTCACGACGGATGAGGAATGGGCGGTTTGAGTGGGGAGGTCTGAGGGGCGGGGTTGCAGCCCCTTTGCGTCAACCGGGTATTGAACGGCTACCGATCCATCGCGCAAAGCCCGTCGCAATTCTGGTTCATGAGGAGCGATTTCAGCGCCTGCGCCTTGTCGCGTTCAAGCCTGGACAGTTCCGGCAAAATCGTGTCGATCTGGGTGGCCATGGCGGTTCGCTCGGCAAGGGAGGTCGCGGCGACCACGGGAATGGCGCTGGCATTAAGGGCGTTCAGCAAAATAAGCCGGTTCTCGGATCGCAAATTCGGTGAGCGCAGCATAAGGGTCAGTCCGGTAAACTGCTCCATGATGCCAAGGCGCATCTGGCGCAGGCCATCGCGTCGCGCCTTGTTCATCTGATCGGCAGGAAGCACGGCGACAAAATCGGTAATCGCCTCCAGCTGAGCCGCATGGACATGTAATAGATAGGCTCCGGCGCGTGCGATTTCGTCCTGGTATTTGAACGTATTTGCCGCTGTGTCCGGAAGGCTGCCGTTCTGTGGGGTAAACAGTGCATAGGTTTTAAGAACGGCGCCCGCATTCGCGCCGATGGCGATGAGCGCTGGAACATCGGCGGACCGGTATGGCTGTCTGCCAAGGGTTCCCTCCACATTCCAGAGCCGGTCCAGCACCTTCGCATGAGCGGGGTTGGACAATCGCGGTAAATCCCCCTGCGCGCGCGTTTCGCGCGCGAGCGTGTCGAGGCCCTGAAATGCTGCGGCCGATTCGTTTTGATTGGCGGAAGAGACATCGGCCTTTGCCACCAAGGGCATCGCGCCAAACCACGACAATAGCAACAGCGCGGGAATCAATCGCTTCAAGGTCGTAGTCTCCTCAATTGAACGAACGTTCTTTTTCATGGTGCATGACAGGTTTTATGGTGCCCGCAACTCGATCGCAACATCAGGTAGCAATTCCGACGACCTGCCGGCCGGCTATCGTGGCCTGTTTTGCCGCTCAAGAAGTTCGACAAAGGCGTCCTGCTTTACGAGGACAGGATCCGGTAACTGCGATGTGGCGAATGGCTTGCGCCCCTTGCTGCGAATCGCGCAACCCGCTAGCTTTCAACCACAGGCTGGACCCAAGCCTCCCCCCTCCTTTCGGGAAAGCATCGAACATGCAGGGTGACGCCAAATCATCGAACCATCTGTTCGAGCATCGCATAAGGAGGGGTTGCGTTTCGGCTCGCAATGGAGGTCTTTGATGAAACTTTCTGCACCGATATTTCAGCTTAAACGCCGTGCAAAGCTCATGGCGCGAAACAATGATGTTCCGCTGAACGAAGCGCTGGATCAGATCGCGCAAGAAGAGGGCTTTGCAAGGTGGAGCATGCTGTCGTCCCGGATGTCTTCCGGGCCGCTTTCCGAAACGGTACTTTCCCGTCTCGATGCTGGCGACCTATTACTGCTCGCTGGCCGACCGGGACAGGGCAAGACCATGCTTGGTCTTCAGCTTCTGATCGATGCGGCCCGGGACGGCCGCAAGGCGTTTCTGTTTACGTTGGAATTGACCGAAAAACAGGCGGGAAAATATCTCCAGTCGCTTGAAAGGGAGGCTGACGGCTTCGCCAACCAGGTTCAGATTGTCACTTCCGATGAAATTAGTGCGGACTACATCATCGATCGGATGTCGGGGTCGCGACCGGGAACAGTCGCGGTGATCGACTATCTCCAGGCGCTGGATCAACAGCGGAGCAAGCCCGTTCTTTCCGAGCAGCTACGAGCCCTCGGTGATTTTGCGCGACGGACAGGTTGCGTTCTGGGCTTCATTTCGCAAATCGACAGATCGTTCGATCCGGAAAGCAAGCGGCTTCCCGACATCCGCGATATTCGCCTTCCGAACTTCGTCGATCTCGACCTTTTTAACAGGGCGTGCTTCCTCCACGACGGCGAAGCGCAACTTCAGGACGTCGCCTGATTGCCTGCCGCGACTTGACGGGTCGCGGCAGTCACACTCCTGAAATCTGGCTTCGGCATAGCGCGGACAGGTACGTGAAACGATGAGAAGACGGCAGCAAAATGCCACGTCGCTGTAGAAGCAATGTGAAACAGGCGCTGGCGGGCATACTTCTGACGCCCCGCTGGAATTCAGGCAGCATGTGGAC
>NZ_ASXX01000047.1:0-2740 GCF_001526505.1 Agrobacterium sp. D14 | reverse complement strand
AATCCTGCCCCCGCAACCACTGAAACTTGAATATTTTGCCATTCAAGTCGTTTAACAGAAAGCTCCTCCGCATATGCGTCGAGGAGCTTTTTTTGTTTCTGCGCAGTGTCGAGTTCGCCGGCGCGAAGCTTCTCCAGATAATCGTGCTGCTTCAGCGCCTCGAACTGCTTCTCGAGGATCGTTGCCGCTTCCATCGCAGCCAGGATCGAGGCGATGCGGCCGTGGACTTCGAGGGATGCCGGCTGGTGGCCGGGTGTCTTGCCGATGACGACCTTCTGGATGAACTGGCGCACGATGTTGATGAACGGCTGCTTCGTCTCGGTATCGGCGTGCTCGCGCATATAATAGAATGCCGAGTTGATGATCAGCTCGACCGCTTCGGGACTGACTTCCGCCTTCAGCTTCCTGATCTTCTCCCCGAAATCTTCCTGCGCCGGCGTTTGCTTTAGACGCGCTTCAAGGCCGGCGCGGCGCTCCTCAAGTTGATCGAGCATGTCGTCGTAGGCGGGCAGACGCGGCCGGCCTTCGGCGGCACGATCGCTGATCTGCTGAATAATCTGGCGCTGTTCCTGTTCGGCAGCTTTCAAGTCCCCGGAAATGCGCTGGCGCTCGTCGGGTTCATTCTTGACGGACGCTGCGAGGTTGCGGCGCGCCTGTGCGGTGACGTCGTCGAATACGCCCATGCCGAAGAATGCGGCGGGCAGGCAGGACAGAACCCGATCCTCCAGGTTCTTGCGCAGGATGGTCTTCTGGTTGGAGCAGCAGGCGCCGCCGAGCCCGTCGATTGGCAGCTTGTTCTTGTGGTTGGAGCAGCCGTAGCGTTCCTTGGCCATGATGGCGTAGGAGCCACCGCACTCGGCGCACTCCAGCATTCCGCTCAGCAGGTAGCTCGGCCGATGCGTCCTGTTCAGCCGATTGGTGGTTGTCCGGGAAAAGTTCTCGAGCGTCGTCAGTTGCCGTTCTTTTACGCGCGCCCAGAGTTCGTCGCTGACGATGCGCATGGACGGCACTTCCGTCACAACCCATTCGCTTTTGTCGTTGAGGCGGGCGGTGCGCCGTTCGGTCTCCGGGTTCTTGCGGTAATTCTGCTTGTTCCAGACGACTCGGCCGACATAGAGTTCGTTGTGGAGGATGTCGGCCTGCCGCTTGCCGTCACCACGGATCGTGTCGTCGCGCCAGTACTTGTGCTGGGGTGCAGGGATATGGCGCGCATTGAGGCTCTGGGCGATTGCTGCCGGGCTGACGCCATTTGCATATTGCTCGAAGATCCAGCGCACGATCTCGGCCTGGGCCGGTTCGACCTCGCGCAGGCCCTTGATCCGGTCGCCGTTGGCGTCGCGCTGCTGGCCGAGGCGGTAGCCGTAGGAAAGGCGCGTGGTTGCGATGCCCTTGCGCGCCGCTGTCTTCATGCCTTCTCTCGTGCGGTAGCGGATCTGCTCGACCAGTTCATGGCTGAGTGTGGAGCGCATATGCAGCTCGATATGACTGATCTCCTGGCCGGCCTGAACCGTCCAGATCGCCGTGTCGTGGTAGTTGAGTTCCTTGAGGATTTTTGAACTGTGCTCGACGTCGCGCGACAGTCGGTCGACGGTGACACAGAGCACGATATCGATCCGCTCGCGCTTTACATGCGCCAGAAGCTGCTGGATGCCGGGACGCGATGTGAAGGAGGTTCCGCTGATCGCGGAGTCGGCATAGGTCTCGACCAGCTTCCAGCCTCTGTCGGCGACAAACGTCTTGCCGAGTTCGATCTGGGTTTCGATCGATACTTCGTTCTGGCGGTCGGTGGAGTAGCGGGCATAAAACAACACAGTCTTGGTCATCGGGTCTCTCGTATCGAGATGAATTTAGGGACATGGTAACCGGCGGCGGGGTGCTTGAGAGCCCCGCCGCGATGCCAGATCATCATGGTCTGGCGGTTGGCAGGTACTGGCGACAATAATTGCCGCAATAAGGGGCCACTCCTGAGCGCTGGTCAGTAACCCATCGTGGCGCGGTAGGCCGCGGCCTCATCGGTGTTGCCGCCAATCCAGCCATGCTCCTGAAGCTTGAGAAGGCTGTCGACGACGCCATCGCGCGCGCCGCACCACGTCCAGCCGGAATCGGCGGGGCGGATAATGAAGACTTCAGTGGAAGTCACCTTGATCCGCATTGCGCCGGTCTCCGCCTTGACGGCTTCGCGAAACAGGCGATCCAGTTCCTTGATCCGGCGTTTCTGTTCGGCCGTCAGGTGCGCCGGCTGGACGCGGGACGGGGTCTTCGGCGGGATATGCGTCGCGGGGATACAGTGGGTGAGGACGAACACACGGTGCACTTTCTTGCGCCGCCAGGGTGCCCGGTCGATATCGACCATCAGGCCGTTGTTGGTCACGTCGCAAAACAGCTCACCACTGATCGCAACACGGTGGTTGCCCAGAAAAACGACGCAGGGATGGCTTTGCTGGATTCCCGTCCGGGCTTTGAGGTACGCAGCAAGGGTCGGGCGACCTTTGATGTCGTGCCATTCTCCCGCATAGCCCAGCAATCGCAAGGTGCTCTCGATCTCGTCGTCGTGCGTCTTCGTGATCGCGGGAGCGCGACGACGGTCTACCCAGCCAGCGCCATGACGGTTGAGGCGCACGGCATCCCGGACGCGGGACATCGGCTCACCCGTGATGGAGGCCATGGCTACTGTGCCGGAATGCAGCCGGCATTTGGTGTCGTTGTCGACATCGTGGAGGTGGTGGGTCTTGATCGCACC
>NZ_ASXX01000046.1:0-3141 GCF_001526505.1 Agrobacterium sp. D14 | reverse complement strand
GGATCGCCGGTCAGTCGTGTCGTGTCGAACGTCGGGCTATAGCGGCAGGTGAGATGACCATCGACTTCGACGATCTTGCTTTCCAGCAGACCGTTGCGCAGAGCGATCCGGCGCGCCTCGCGAAGGCTAAGATGACGAAGGCGGCGGATAAACAGTCGGGCGAGCTTATCCATCAATCCGACCTCCCGTCTCCGCGGCAATAATTGCCGTCCGGGCGTTCTGCACCGGATCGCGCGGGCGCGTCCGACCACGCCGCCGCCTGTCAATGCCACCGGGCTTCGGGATCCGCGCCAACACACGCTCGCGCGGCGAACGACGCGACGGATGCGCGTCAGCCGACGAACCGGTCGAGCCAGACAGGCCCAGATGTTCGTTCCGGGACCGATCGAGATCCCGGTTGCGGCTCCGCAGCCAGTCGAGCATCAGGCGGCATGCCGCATTGCCGCTGTCGGCAGTAGCGCGCAACCGCAGCATCAGAGGTTCCGGCACAAGGCCATCCAGCAAAGAACCTTGCCGGACCAAGGCGATCGCCAGGCCGATCAGAACGGCGGGGTCGTCGCGATTGCTCGAACCGTGATCCAGATCATCGGATTGGATAGGAGGAATATTCGCGAGCCTGCCGTGAAGGCAGGGTGACGCGACGCTATCGGTTGTGACCGCTTCACAACGGAAGCCGGCCACAGACGGGCTGTGGGTATCGATGGACATGACTGTCTCCTCGCCGGAGCGCATCGCATCCGGCGTTCGTGGAATGGAAAGGACTGGAGAAGCCGGCCACGCGCTTCAGGCGCGGCCGCGATCAGTACAGCTAAGCTGGCGGCTCGTCAGTGCCCGCGCGAACGGCGGGCAAAACCGACCCGGATACGGACCGGTTCGGGCTCGTCGTCCTGATCGTCGAAGCAGCCGAGATCGTAGTGACCGTCGTCCTCGTCCTGCGCGGCCATTGCCTGCTCTTCCTCATAAGCGCGAGACGAACCGTTCAGCGCAATCAGCGGCTTGCCCGGCATGATCGAGGCAGAGCCGGCATCTGGCACGACTGCCGCCATGATACCGAGGGCCTTGCGGGCTTCGACTTCCAGAAGCTGCTGCACGCGGCAGCCGAAGCGCAGACGCAGCTCGGCCATGCAGGCGGCGACACCATCGATTTCCAGCAGGTCATCGAGTTCAGACAAGGCCCATATGCCGCTGGCATGATCGCTCGGACGGCTGGCGCCGTCGACGATCGCGACCTCCACCGTGTCGACCATCAGGCGCTTCTGGGTTTTATAGAGCCAGTCCGGCAGAACCATTGCCGAGGCCATCATCTTCAGCTTCAACTCTTCGAGACGGCTGGTGTCGCCGTAAGAAGCGAGCGAACGCTTCAGGTCGAGGATGTAGGCAGTGTGCCGGGCGCGGTTCACGAGGATGAGATCCGGCGTGTACGATCCCTTGGCCGGCGCCTCGCAGTCGAGCTTCACGCCGTCAAGGGACGACCAGTCGTTTCCAGCGACGGCTTCGAGCGCCGCCTTGACCAAAGGAAGCTTCAACGACTGGGTCAAGACAACAATGTTGGGATTGGCCTTCGACAGCCGCTCGACCGCCTGCTCCAGGAGCTTGCCTTCGCGGAACGAAACGGCACGGACGAGCGAGGCGATGTGAACGTAGTGGCCGAGGATTTCATCCTCGACGGGTTCGCCGTCGGCGATTGCCGCAATGGCTCGATCGATCAGCAGATCGAGATCGGCCTCGACTTCGGCGAAGCGAACGATATGCGGATGGCGGCGCAGCGCCGACGGCTCGCCGATGCTGTAAGCGCCGATACCGAATGAGCGGTGGGAGAACATCGATGCCGCAGCGACAGTCGAACGAAGAACTTCCCCGGCAGGGGTAGAGAGAGTATGCGTGGTCATAGCCCGATTCCTTTTTGCGAAGGCTTGAGGGTCAGGCCCTTGTCGATGTTGGTAGCATCGGCTTGGGCCGCTTTATGTCCGGTCTTCCGAACGCCCCCAACCTGGCAGGACCGGGAGCCGGGCTCAAGGACCCGGAACAACAAAAAAGAACAAAGCCGGTACATAGTTAACGGTGGGCTCACGAAGTCCGGACCAACGAAGGCGCCCGGTGATCGCAACGGTCGACCTGCGTGTTTTCCGCTCGCCATCATCAGGCAAAAGGAAAAGGGCCGATATGCGGCCCTTCCGAGTTTGGCGGGAAGGCCGGTCGCCCGGCCCTCGTGCAACTTGCAACTTACCGCGTGACGGCTGGCGCGAGTTCAACATCGGCGATGCTGTCATCGCCAAGCGCCGGCACCTTGGCAAACTGCTTGCGGTTTCGCGGTGCCTCCCGGCTGACCGTCATGAAGCCGCCGGACGCCTCCTCCAGCGCCGCGCCAAACCGGTCGATCGCCTCATCCGGGCCATCGGCATCATCAGAGACCTCGTCCGGCATAGCCGGCTCGGCATCGTGATGATCGCCGACGCTGTCCGCTTCTGCCGGAACCGCCGGTTCGGAAACCGGAGCAGTTGGCACCGCGAGCGGCCATTCCGGCTTCCGCTCTTTGGAGACCGCCCAGCCGAGCACCGGAAGCACATGCAGCGCAAGCCAGTCCCGCATGTCTTTCGACTTCGGCCAGCCATCGACACCCCCCAATGTGTAGAGCGTGTCGTTGACCTCGGCCCAGCCGCTTCCTTTCGGGAACTTCGTGGCCTTAGTGTTGCGGCCATAATCGAGCTCCGGCTCGAGGAACAAGGCCAGGCTTTCCAGTTCCTGACGCGCGACGCGGGCGATGTCCTGGATTTCCTTCGCCAGCGCCTCCTTGATCACGCGGCTTCTGGTCAACGAAGCCTCGACCGCCTTGCAGATCGTGACCACGTGCTCGTTGAACGCCTTCACTCCATCGCGGATCTTGGCCGCAATCAACACTTTCAGTCCAGCCACACCGCCGACCCAGAACTGATCGTCCTTCTCGGCGTTGTCGCCACCCTCCTCACCACCGGAAAGAATGGTCTTTACGTCGACGACCTGCAGACGCCCGTTCTCCTCGGCAAAGGCAATGGCCGCCGTAATCTGGTCGGTCGTTGCCGAACTCAGATGGAACAGCGCTGTTGCCCCGACCGAGAGATCGACCAGTTCGTCGCGAACATGGCCGAGGTTGCGGAACACCGC
>NZ_ASXX01000045.1:0-3686 GCF_001526505.1 Agrobacterium sp. D14 | reverse complement strand
AATCCTGCCCCCGCAACCACTGAAACTTGCAAATTCTCCCACTCGGGATATTTGCACCGGAGCTCCTCCGCGTAAGCGTCGAGGAGCTTTTTGCGTTTCTCCTCCGTCTCAAGCTCGCCGGATGCAATCCGGGCCATCAGATCATTCTGGGCGGCGGTGATGAACTGCTGCTCCATCAGGTCCAGGACCTCCATAGAGGCCATAATGTTGGCGATCGAGCCGTGTACCTGCAAACTGGCCGGTTGATGGCCCGGGGTCTTGCCGATCACGACGGTCTGGATGAGATCACGCACGATCGGCATCAGCCGCTGCTTGGCATGTTCGTCGGCGTTGTTGCGTGCGAGGAAGATCAGCTTGCGGACGCTGATCTCGATATTGGCGGGATTGAACTGCGCCTTCAGCTTCGCAATCTTCTCCTGGAAATCCTCGGCCGGCTCCTGCGAGTGGGCGAGTTCCAGAACCAGCGCCTCGCGCGTGACTTCCAGTTCGTCCAGTTGATCATCCAGGATGGCAAGCCGCGGCCGACCGTCGGCATGGCGGTCCTGAATCTGCTGCATGAGACCTGATTGTTTCGACTTGATCGCCGCGAGCTCTGTGGTCAACCGTTCCTTGCGCGAAGGCAGGCTCTTCAGCTTGCTCACCTCATGTGCGACCATCTTCTCTGAAATCCGATCGAAGATATCCATCGAGTAGAAGGCCACGGGCAAGCAGTTGAGGACGCGTTCCTCCAGTTCATGACGTGTGATGGTCTTGCTGTTACCACAGCAGGCGCCGTCGAGGCCGTCGATCGGCAGGCGCTTCTTGCGGTTGGTGCAGCTATAGCGATCTTTGCCGCTGATGGCGTAGGGGCCGCCACATTCCGCACATTCGAGCAGATGACTGAGCAAGTATCCCGGGCGGTGCGTTGCATTCAGCCGGTTGCTCTGCCCGAAATCGAACAGCTCACCGATCTCTTTCTGACGCTCCTTCACCCGCTGCCATAGGTCGTCGGAAACGATGCGCATCTCCGGCACATCAGTCAGCACCCATTCGCTCGCGTCGTTTGCGCGCGCGGTACGGCGTTCGGTTTCCGGGTTCTTGCGGTAGTTACGCTTGTTCCAGACCATGCGGCCGATGTAACTCTCATTGTTGAGGATGCCCGTACCACGGCTGACGTGGCCGCGGATGGCGGTATCGCGCCACTTGCGGCCGCGCGAGCCCGGGATGCCCTCTTTGTTCAAAAGCTGGGCGATGTCGCGAGGCGACATGCCGTCGGCATATAGGGTGAAAATGCGGCGAACCACCTCAGCCTTTACAGGATCGATCTCGCGCAAACCCTTGATGCGATCGCCGTTCGCATCGCGCTGCTGGGAGAGCATGTAGCCGTAGGCGAGGCAGGTGGATGCCTTGCCTTTCCGGACGGCCATCTTCATGCCTTCGCGCGTGCGATACCGGATCTGTTCGACCAGTTCATGGCTGAGCGCGGCGCGCAATGCCATCTCGAGGTCGGTCACCGGGGTGCCGGCGTGGACCGTCCAGATGTCCGCGTCGCAATAGCGAAGCTGCTTGAGGATCTTCGCGCTATGCTCGATGTCGCGCGACAGGCGATCGACGGTGATGCAGAGGACGACATCGATGCGCTCGCGCTTCACATGCGCCATGAGGCTCTGGATGCCGGCGCGGAGCTGGTAGCTGGTGCCGCTGATGGCGGCGTCGGAGTAGATCTCGACCAGCTTCCAGCCCTGACGTGCGACAAAGGCCTTGCCGAGTTCGATCTGCGTTTCGATTGAGACCTCATGCTGGCGGTCGGTGGAGTAGCGGGCATAAAACAGAACATTCTTGGCCATTTGCGGAATTCCATATTCATCAATGTCTTCGTGAACACTGGCCGGCATCGCCGGCCAGATCCTTTGCAGCGTGCTCAGCTCTGCTGCCTGCGGCGCCCTGCCAATCCTGCAGCACGTTCGGCTGCGGCATCCTGGCGATCCTTCACGCGGTCCCAGAGGTCATCGCTGACGATGCGCAGTGCCGATACGTAATGGTAGTCATCGCCGCCAAGTTGTTTACACGCGCCGATGTAAGCCGGATTGTTGAGGATCCCGGTTCCGCTTGCGCGGTTGCCGCGGATCGCAGCGTCGCGCCAGATACTGCCACGGGGACCGGCCACGCCTTCGACATTAAGAAGAGCAGCGATTTTTGTCGGTGTCATTCCCTCGGCATACATACCGAAAATACGCCTGATGACATCGGCGGCGACCGGATCGACGACCTTGAAACCGAAGATGCGCTGGCCGTCCGCATTGCAGGCGCCGGCATAGCGGTAGCCGAATGGAAGGGGCGCAAAGTGTTTCTCCTCGCGCAGGTCATCGGGCACCTGGGCAACGTGGCTGCCGACGGCAAACATCTTGCTGCGGTCATCGATATAGTAATCGAACAGGTTCCGGGCGGTGATACGCTCGCCGGGATCGGCGACCCAGAGTTCGATGCCCTTGCGAGCGAGTTCGCTCAACAGCCGGCTGGCGACATCAAATCGCGAGCACAACCGGTCCAGCGTATGGCAGAGGACGATATCGACCGTTTCGCGCTCGATATGGGCGAAAAGCTTGCGCACGCGGGGCTGCGCCATGAAGACGACTTCGCCGATGTCCTCTTCAGCATAGGACTTTACGAAGGTCCAGCCTTTCTCCTTGATGAAGCGGTGCCCGTAGTAGAGCTGCGTTTCGAGGCAGGCATGGTCATGGTATCCGGTAGAATGGCGTGCGTAGAACAGAACGTTCTTGGTCATGGAGTGATCTCCGTTCGAATGGGCGAGGTCGGGGGACATGGTAACCGGCGGCGGGGAGCTTGAGAGCCCCGCAGCGATGCCAGATCATCATGGTCTGGCGGTTGGCAGGTACTGGCGGCGATAATTGCCGCGATAAGGAGCCGCTCCTGAGCGCTGGTCAGTAACCCATCGTGGCGCGGTAGGCCGCGGCCGCATCGGTGTTGCCGCCAATCCAGCCATGCTGCTGAAGCTTGAGAAGGCTGTCGACGACGCCATCGCGCGCGCCGCACCACGTCCAGCCGGAGTCGTCGGGGCGGATAATGAAGACCTCGGTGGCTGTCACCTTGATCCGCATTGCGCCTGTCTCCGCTTTGACGGCTTCGCGAAACAGGCGATCCAGTTCCTTGACCTGGCGTTTTTGCTCGGTCGTCAGGTGTGCCGGCTGGACGCGGGACGGGGTCTTCGACGGGATAGGCGTCGCGGGGATGCGGTGGGTGAGGACGAACACACGGTGCACCTGCTTGCGCCGCCAGGGTGCCCGGTCGATATCGACCATCAGGCCGTTATTGGTCACATCGCAAAACAGTTCACCACTGATGGCAACGCGGTGGTTGCCCAGAAAAACGACGCAGGGATGGCTTTGCTGAATTCCCGTTCGGGCTTTGAGGTACGCAGCAAAGGTCGGGCGACCTTTGATGTCGTGCCATTCTCCGGCATAACCCAGCAATCGCAAGGTGCTCTCGATCTCGTCGTCGCTTGTCTTTGTGACCGCGGGAGCACGGCGGCAGTCTACCCAGCCTGCGCCATGACGGGCGAGCCGCACGGCATCCCGGACGCGGGACATCGGTGCGCCGGTAATGGAGGCCATGGCCGTCGTGCCGGAATACAGGCGGGATTTGGTGTCGTTATCGACGTCGTGGAGGTGGTGGGTCTTGATCGCACC
>NZ_ASXX01000044.1:0-5040 GCF_001526505.1 Agrobacterium sp. D14 | reverse complement strand
AGGGATGTTCACGAGTTGCGCGGCGAACGACGGATGCTTGACCTCGGCGGTCACGACACCATCGCCAGCAGAGCCGGCCGTTGGATTGCCGGTCTCCTTCGGTGCGACAAGCCAGTCACCAAAATTGCGCCGGAACCAGGTATCGTCACGGATCGGATCGCCGGTCAGTCGTGTCGTGTCGAAAGCCGGACTGTAGCGGCAGGTGAGATGACCATCGACATCGACGATCCTGCTTTCCAGCAGACCGTTGCGCAGCGCGGTCCGGCGTGCCTCGCGACGGCTAAGATGACGAAGGCGGCGGATAAACAGTCGGGCGAGCTTATCCATCAATCCGACCTCCCGTCTCCGCGGCAATAATTGCCGTTTGGGCGTTCTGCACCGGATCGCGCGGACGCGTCCGACCACGCCGCCGCCCGTCAATGCCACCGGGCTTCGGGATCCGCGCCAACACACGGTCGCGCGGCGAACGACGCGACGGATGCGCGTCAGCCGACGAACCGGTCGAGACAGACAGGCTCAGGTGTTCGTTCCGGGACCGATCAAGATGCCGGTTGCGGTTGCGCATCCAGTCGAGCAGCAGGTGGCATGCCGCATTGCCGCTGTCGGCAACTGCACTCAACCTAAGCATCAGAGGTTCCGGCAGAAGGCCATCCAGCCAAGAACCTTGCCGGACGAAGGCGAGCGCCAGGCCGATCAGAACGGCGGGGTCGTCGCGATCGCTCGAACCGCGATCCACGTCATCGGATTGTACCGGGGGGATATTCGCGAGCCTGCCGTGAAGGCAAGGCAACGCGATGGTATCGGTCGTGACCGCTTCGCACCGGAAGCCGGCCACAGACGGGCTGTGGGTATCGATGGACATGACTGTCTCCTCGCCGGAGCGCATCGGCATCCGGCGTTCATGGAATGGAGGATGAGGGAAGCCGGCCACGCACCTGGCGCGGCCGCAATCGGTGACGCTAGGCCAACGGCCCGTCAGTGCCCGCGCGGACGGCGGGCAAAGCCGACCCGGATACGGACCGCTTCCGGTTCGTCGTCCTGATCATCGTCGAAGCAGGCGAGATCGCAGTGAGCATCATCTTCGTCCTGTACGACTACCGCCTGCTCTTCCTCGTAGCTTCGAGCGGGACCGTTCAAGGCAATCAGCGGTTTGCCGGAAACGACCGAGGTAGCGGCCGCGTCCGACGCGACCATCGCCACGCCGAGCGCCTTGCTGGCTTCAGCTTCGAGTAGCTGCTGCACGCGGCGGCCAAAGCGCAGACGCAGTTCGGCCATGCAAGCGGCGACACCATCGATTTCCAGCAAGTCGTCGATCTCGGACAAGGCCCAGATGCCGGTGGCATGATCGCTCGGGCGGCTGGCACCATCGACGATGGCGACCTCGACCGTATCGATCATGAGCCGCTTGTGGTTCTTGTAGAGCCAGTCCGGCAACACCATCGCCGAGGCCATCATCTTCATCTTCAGCTCTTCGAGACGGCTGGTGTCGCCGTAAGAGGCGAGCGATCGTTTGAGGTCGAGAATGTAGGCCAGGTGCTTTGTCCGGTTCACCACGATCAGGTCGGGCGTATAGCTGCCTTTGGCCGGCGCCTCGCAGTCGAGCTTCACGCCGTCAAGGGACGACCAGTCGTTTCCGGCGACGGCTTCAAGCGCCGCCTTGACCAACGGCAGTTTCAGCGACTGGGTCAGCACGGTGATGTTTGGATTGGCTTTCGCCAGACGCTCAACCGCCTGTTCCAGCAGCTTGCCTTCGCGGAAAGACACGGCGCGCACGAGCGAGGCGATGTGAACGTAGTGGCCGAGGATGTCGTCTTCGACGGGTTCGCCGTCGGCAATGGCGGCGATGGCGCGATCGATCAGCAGATCGAGATCGGCCTCGACGTCATGGAAGTGAACGATATGCGGATGGCGGCGCAATGCGGGCGGCTCGCCGATGCTGTAGGCATCGATACCGAATGAGCGGTGGGAGAAGACAGATGCCGCTGCTGCGGTCGAACGGAGAACTTCCCCATTGGGGATCATAGAGGTAAACGTGGTCATAGCCCGATTCCTTTTCGCGAAGGCTTGAGGGTCAGGCCCTTGGTAGCGTTGGCGCGCTGCCTTGGGCCGTTTGTGTCCGGTCTTCCGAACGACCCCAACCTGGCAGGACCGGGAGCCGGGCTCAAGGACCCGGAACAACAAAAAAGAACAAAGCCGGTACATAGTTAACGTCGGGCTCACAACGTCCAGGCCGATCAACGCTTCCGGTGATCGCAACGGTCGGCCTGCGCGTTTTCACTCGCCATCATCAGGCAAAAGGAAAAGGGCCGACATGCGGCCCTTTCGAGTTTGGCGGGAAGGCCTGTTCACCGGCCTTCGTGCAAACTGCGTCTTACGGCGTGACGGCGGGTGCGAGTTCAACATCGGCGACGCTGTCATCGGCAAGCGCCGGCACCTTGGCAAACTGCTTGCGGTTTCGCGGTGCCTCCCGGCTGACCGTCATGAAGCCGCCGGTCGCCTCCTCCAGAGCCGCGCCGAACCGGTCGATCACCTCATTCGAGACTTCGGCATCATCAGAGACCTCGTCCGACATTACCGGCTCGGCATCGTGGCGATCGCCGACGCTGTCCGCTTCTGCCGGAACCACCGGTTCGGAAACCGGAGCAGTTGGCGCTGCGAGCGGCCATTCCGGCTTCCGCTCT
The DNA here is from genome assembly GCF_001526505.1 of Agrobacterium sp. D14. Lineage (NCBI taxonomy): Bacteria > Pseudomonadati > Pseudomonadota > Alphaproteobacteria > Hyphomicrobiales > Rhizobiaceae > Agrobacterium > Agrobacterium sp. D14. Next base: position 2,359 of record NZ_ASXX01000044.1, on the reverse strand, counting down.
TTGGACACCGCCCAGCCGAGCACCGGGAGCACATGCAGCGCAAGCCAGTCCCGCATGTCTTTCGACTTCGGCCAGCCATCGACACCACCCAATGTGTAGAGCGTGTCGTTGACCTCCGTCCAGCCGGTCTTCTTCGGGAATTTCGTAGCCTTGGTGTTGCGGCCATAATCGAGTTCCGGCTCGAGGAACAAGGCCAGGCTTTCGAGTTCCTGACGCGCGACGCGGGCGATGTCCTGGATTTCCTTCGCCAGCGCTTCCTTGATCACGCGGCTTCTGGTCAACGAAGCCTCGACCGCCTTGCAGATCGTGACGAGGTGCTCGATGAACGCCTTCAATCCATCGCGGATCTTGGCCGCAATCAACGCTTTCAGCCCGCCAACACCGCCCATCCAGAACTGATCGTCCTTCTCGGCCTTGTCACCACCTTCTTCGCCACCGGCCAAGATGGCCTTCACGTCGGCAACCTGAAGGCGCCCGTTCTCCTCGGCAAAGGCAATGGCCGCTTTGACCTGATCGTCGGTTGCCGAACTCAGATGGAACAACACCGTCGCGCCGACCGACAGATCGACCAGTTCATCACGAACATGGCCGAGGTTGCGGAACACCGCCATATAGTTGCGACCGCTGCGCGGTGCGAGACCGCAGCGCATCTTCACCCATTTGTCGAACCGGCCATCTGCCAGCAGGTCCGCGGCTTTCGCCAGATGATCGCCGAGCTCAAAAGTCTGCTCGGTGGTGCGGCGCCCGAGGTCGAAGATATGGGCCGCGCTGCTTTCGAGCAGATCGCGCGTCGTGTGCCCGATCCCCTCTTCTTCATAGTTATAGGAGAAGGCGGCGGTCGCAGTGGTCTTGGTATTTCTGGTGCGCATGGAAGTCTCCGTGTGACGTGTTTACAATGTATCCGACGAACAACACATCGGATGACTATATGATTGCGCCAGTACGGATGTAATGCAAATTCAAGTAAAATATCTCTATAGTATACATTCGATTATAACCTTTGTCTCTCTGCCGTTTTCGGCGGTTGTATTTAATATCTAACGATATATTAATCAATTAATATCGATATATACGATAATTATAAAATTTTTTCACTTCATGATCGATCGGTATTATTTCACCGCAAAATCCAGAATCCGGAGCCGGATAGCCGACCTCCCATAATTAAGGCCTCCACGAAGTAGTCTTGCCGTCACGGGAACACGCAACGAAGTAAACACGAAGCCAGAGTCTCGCCGTCTAAGAGCGATGCTCGATTTCCACCCGAAGATGGCACATTCCGCGCGAACGGCTGGGACATATGACATGCGACTTCGCGGATGAACCGACCGGGAAGATCTCGGTTCGCCGCCTCATATTCCGGAGTGGAGATGGTCCTGCAGGCGCAAGCGCGACAGGAAGTCGCCGGCGATTTCCACCAGATTGCCCACAGGTCGTTTCAACGTGCCCGCACGTCGAGACAAATTGCGCTCATTTGATTCAAGGTCCGATATTTTTGATTCCAAACGCTGGTCATTTGATTCACGGCCGCCGTTTGTCCCTCGCCAACTTATCTCGACCTGTCTCAACGTGCCCGCAATTGATCTCAAATTGCGCTCATTTGATTCAGAACCCCAAAAAAACGATTCATAAACCGGGATTTCCGATTCCATGCAAACGGCGTTGCCGCAGCGATAACGGTCTGGCATCGATAGCAGAAGACCTGACAGGGAAGAGCGAATGCCAGCAAAGTCCGAGGAGATCCGCAACACGAAACAGCGCGAGCGACAGCAGAAGCTGCGTGATGCCGACAGAAAGGCCAAGCGCCCCGGACGCGACGATGTGGCCCGCACGGCGCTGTTCATGGCGATCTCCGCCATGGCTGCCGAGGGAGCAACGGAAACCCTGGGAAAGTTTAAAAAACGGGTGGTCAGGATGCTGGTCAAGCAGGGCTTCGACGAGCATGAATCCCATACCGTCTTCGATGGGCTTGTTGAGAAGTACCGGGATGGCGACTGGCCGTTCCGCCGCAAGCCCCATCTGCTTTATCCTGACGGCGATCCTGATGGTGCCGACGAGGGCGCCTGAGCGGTTTCGTCTACCTGCCTACGGTCCCGGCCTGTTCACGCTGCGCTGCCACGGGAACGCCTAACGGCGTTTGCAATCTCTACGACACCTCCCCCCATTACTCGGTTAAACGCCGTTTATCCTGAATCGGATTTCCAGAGTGCTGGGGGGGGGGACAGCTCATCTAAGATCAACTCATCAGCATCCATCCGATTCGCTAAAATGCTATCGATCTGATTAGGCTCTGGTCAGCCATGTTTTCAAATAATCCTGGATACTCCAAAGTCACTGCATTGATTTCGCAAAGGGTATG
>NZ_ASXX01000043.1:0-5391 GCF_001526505.1 Agrobacterium sp. D14 | reverse complement strand
GTGGCTGGATGCCGGATCTAGTCCGGCATGACGGAGAAGAGCTTCCGGATTTTGTACGACGCTCCGCGACCGATGTAAGAGCCGCCCATTTCCCGCAGATTGCGTTCGATATTTGCCGAATAAACAGGCAAATAATTTTATCGAATGATAAAATTTTTATCTTTTGGTAAAAATAATTCGCCTCCAAAATTTTATCCATTTGATAAAATTATTTTATTTGGTCTGGCACAGAACCTGCTACTCTTTTGCCAAGTCAGGAGACACCTGATGCAAAAAAGGGAACAGCAAGATGGAAGTTGGTGTTTTTATCCCGATCGGGAACAATGGTTGGCTGCTGTCAGAAAACGCGCCGCAATACAAACCGAGCTTCGACCTGAACAAGGCGATCACGCTCAAGGCGGAGCAATATGGTTTCGACTTCGCGCTGTCGATGATCAAGCTGCGCGGCTTTGGCGGCAAGACCGAGTTCTGGGACTATAATCTGGAATCCTTCACGCTGATGGCGGGCCTTGCCGCCGTCACCTCCAAGATCAAGCTGTTCGGCACGGCCGCAACGCTGGTCATGCCGCCGGCCATCGTTGCCCGCATGGCGACGACCATCGATTCCATTTCCGGCGGCCGTTTCGGCATCAATCTTATTACCGGCTGGCAGCGGCCGGAATACAGCCAGATGGGGCTCTGGCCGGGCGACGATTATTTCGGTGACCGCTACGAATATCTCGGCGAATATACCTCCATCTTGAAAGAGCTGCTGACGGAGGGCCAGTCGGACTACAAGGGCAAGTTTTTCCAGATGGAGGATTGCCGCATGAAGCCGGTGCCGCAGGGCGACGTCAAACTCATCTGCGCCGGTTCCTCCAACTCCGGCATGGCGTTTTCGGCCAAGTTCGCCGATTACAGCTTCTGCTTCGGCGTTGGCGTCAATACGCCGAAGGCCTTCGCGCCCACCAATGAGCGGCTGCTGGCGGCAACGGAAAAGACCGGCCGCGAGGTTAAATCCGTCGTGCTGACGATGGTGCTTGCCGAGGAAAAATCCGAGGATGCCTGGGCGAAATGGGAGCACTACAAGGCCGGTGCGGATGAGGATGCGATCAAGTGGCTCGGCCTGCAAAGCGCTGTCGACACCAAATCCGGCTCCGACACCAATGTCCGGCACATGTCCAATCCCGTCTCGGCGGTCAACATCAACATGGGAACGCTGATCGGCTCCTATGAGGAAGTGGCGGCCATGCTGGACGAGATGAGCGAAGTGCCGGGAACGGGCGGCGTGATGCTGACCTTCGACGACTTCCTCGAAGGTGTCGAGAAATTCGGCAAATATGTGCAGCCGCTGATGAAGAGCCGCGCGCATGTTCAGGCTGCACTGGAGGCTGCGGAATGAGTGAAGCCGTCGTGGCGGGTTACAAGGGGCCGGAAAGCCGTTCGGAAAGCGTGACGCTTCCCGCCCGGCCGGAGCCGATCACCCTGAAACCCAGCGAGACCGCCGTTGTCGTGGTCGACATGCAGAACGCCTATTCGACCGAGGGCGGTTATGTCGATCTTGCCGGTTTCGATATTTCCGGGGCCAAGGGCACCATTGCCAACATCAAGAAGACGCTGGATGCGGCGCGGGCGGCGGGCGTTCAGGTCATTTATTTCCAGAATGGCTGGGACAAGGACTATGTCGAGGCGGGCGGGCCGGGTTCGCCCAACTGGCACAAGTCCAATGCGCTGAAGACGATGCGCAAAAGGCCGGAGTTGCAGGGCCAGCTGCTGGCCAAGGGGACGTGGGATTATGCCATTGTCGACGAGCTGCAGCCGCAGCCCGGCGATATTCTGGTGCCGAAGACGCGTTACAGCGGTTTCTTCAACACCAATATGGACAGCGTGCTGCGCGCCCGCGGCATTCGCAATCTGGTCTTTGTCGGCATCGCCACCAATGTCTGCGTGGAAAGCTCGCTGCGCGACGCCTTCCATCTCGAATATTTCGGGGTGATGCTGGAGGATGCCACGCATCATCTCGGGCCGGACTATATCCAGCAGGCGACGGTCTACAATGTCGAGAAATTTTTCGGCTGGGTCGCCACCGTCAATGATTTCTGCGGCGTCATCTCGCAGGCCGCACCCGTCAGCGCTTGATATCCAACCACAAGAGGAGAACGAAATGCCGAAGAAGATCGTCGTGCCCGCCGGCACCAGCAAACCCATCGCTCCCTTTTCGCCGGGAACCCTTGCCGATGGCGTGGTTTACGTTTCCGGTACGCTGCCCTTCGACAAGGACAATAATGTCGTGCATGTGGGCGATGCCAGCGCGCAGACCCGTCATGTTCTGGAAACCATCAAGTCCGTCATCGAAACCGCCGGCGGCACGATGGAAGACGTGACGATGAACCATATCTTCATCACCGACTGGGCGAATTATCAGGCCGTCAACACGGTCTATGCCGAATATTTCCCCGGCGACAAGCCGGCGCGTTATTGCATCCAGTGCGGCCTCGTGAAGCCCGACGCGCTGGTGGAAATCGCCACCGTCGCCCATATCGGCAAATAGGGCGAAACGGCAGATGATGCATTTCGAGGTTCATGGCCGGACTGATCCTGAGGCGCCCACAATCCTGCTGTCATCGGGACTGGGCGGATCGGGCTCGTATTGGGCACCGCAGATCGAAGCCCTTTCCGATCATTTCCGGATCGTCACCTACGACCATCGCGGAACCGGCAGGACCGGCGGCGAGGTGCCGCTGGAGGGCGGCATATCGGCGATGGCGGATGATGTGCTGGAAATCGCTTCGGCGCTGAACCTCGAGAAATTCCACTTCATGGGTCATGCGCTTGGCGGTCTGATCGGCCTCGATATCGCGCTGCGCAGGCCCGGTCTCATCGACAGGCTCGTTCTCATCAATGCATGGAGCAAGGCCGATCCGCATTCCGGGCGCTGCTTCGATGTGCGGATCGAGCTTCTGGAGAAATCCGGCGTCGAGGCTTTCGTGAAAGCCCAACCGCTGTTTCTCTATCCGGCTGCCTGGATGTCGGAACATCAGGAGCGACTGGCGCGGGACGATGCCCATGGCGTCGCGCATTTTCAGGGCAAGGCGAATGTGCTTCGGCGCATCGCGGCGCTGAGGGCCTTCGATGTGGATACCCGCCTTGGCGAGATCGGCAATCCGGTTCTGGTGGTGGGAACGAAGGACGATCTTCTGGTGCCCTATACCCGCTCTCTCCGTCTCGCTGAGGGTTTGCCGCAGGGCGAACTCTGCCTTCTCGATTTCGGGGCGCATGCGGTCAATATTACCGAAGCTGACCTTTTCAACGCTCGGCTTTTGCAGTTTCTGCTACCGGCAACACGAACATTCTGACGGGATTTTTAAGACAATGACCACAGCACTCGACGACAAGGCACTTGCAGCACTTTTCACCGCGGCGCGCACCCATAATGGCTGGGCTGACAAGCCGGTCGGCGACGAGACGCTGAGAGAGCTTTACGATCTGACGAAGATGGGTCCGACCTCGGCCAATTGCTCGCCGGGGCGTTTCGTGTTCGTGCGCAGCCAGGAAGCGAAAGAAAAACTGCGGCCGGCGCTTTCGTCGGGCAATCTTGAAAAGACCATGGCAGCACCCGTCACCGTGATCGCCGCCATCGACCGCGAATTTTACGAAAAACTGCCGATGCTGTTTCCGCATGCCGATGCCCGTTCGTGGTTCACCTCCAGCCCGGCCGTGGCCGAGGAAACGGCCTTCCGCAATGCCACGCTACAGGCGGGTTATCTCATCTTGGCAGCCCGCTCGTTGGGACTGGATACCGGGGCAATGTCCGGTTTCGACAAAGGCAAGGTGGATGCGGCGTTTTTCGCAGGCACGACGTGGAAGTCCAATTTCCTGATCAATCTCGGCTATGGCGATCCGTCGAAGCTTTTTGGACGGTTGCCCCGCCTTGGCTTCGAAGACGCCTGTGTGCTGGCTTGATGGCCTGTTAAGGAAGGATGGGTTAGATGCAGATGATGTCTCTTGAAAAGGAAGCGGAAATGGAGACGAAGACTGCACAGCAGCGCAGCCTCGATTATAGAAACGCCATGGCGCGGCTCGGTGCGGCGGTCAATATCGTCACCACGGACGGGGCGGCAGGCCGTGCAGGCTTTGCAGCGACGGCGGTTTGCAGCGTTTCCGACAATCCGCCCACGCTTCTTATCTGCCTCAACCGCAATTCTTCCGCTTACAGGGTGGTGAAGGCCAATGGCGTCGTCTGCGTCAACACGCTCGCCGCCCATCACGAGGTGCTGAGCACGCTTTTCGGCGGCAAGACGCCGGCGGAAGAGCGTTTCGCCGCCGGGAGCTGGGGTGTGCTTGAAACCGGCGCGCCGGTTCTGGAGGACGCGCTTGTCTCTTTCGACTGCCGCATCCGCGAGGCGCATGACGGCGGCACGCATGATATTCTGATTTGCGATGTCGTCGATATGAAGATCAATGCGGGCGATGAGGCGCTGATGTATTTCAACCGGCGTTACCGGGTGCTTTGAGCGCGGTCTTTTGAAAGTTGGAAGTGGCGGCAGTCTATCGACAAAGTCCCGCGAAACGGTTCCGTTTGGCGCGGCCGTAGCATCCGCACACCGTCACCCCGGACGAAAAGTATCGTCGTTTCTCAGAAATTCGAAGGCGTTTCCGGTTTCCCGGAAACGCCCTTTTCATTTACTTGATCAGCGGTAGAAGATCGTTGATCGACTTCTTGGCGTCGCCGTAGAACATGCGGGTATTGTCCTTGTAGAACAGCGGGTTCTCGATACCGGAGTAACCCGTGCCCTGGCCGCGTTTGGAGACGATGACCAGTTTGGACTTCCACACTTCCAGAACCGGCATGCCGGCAATCGGCGAGTTCGGATCGTCCTGGGCGGCCGGGTTGACGATGTCGTTGGAGCCGATGACGATGACGACGTCGGTATTGGGGAAGTCGTCGTTGATCTCGTCCATTTCCAGCACGATGTCGTAAGGCACCTTGGCTTCGGCCAGCAGCACGTTCATGTGGCCGGGAAGACGGCCAGCCACCGGATGGATGGCGAAGCGCACGATCTTGCCGTCGGCGCGCAGCTTGCGGGTCAGTTCGGAGACAGCTGCCTGCGCCTGCGCCACCGCCATGCCGTAGCCGGGAACGATGATGACGCTGTCGGCGTCATTCAGCGCTGCGGCCACGCCTTCGGCGTCGATCGCCACCTGCTCGCCCTCGATTTCCATCGCCGGGCCCGTCGTGCCGCCGAAGCCGCCGAGGATGACCGAGATGAAGGAGCGGTTCATCGCCTTGCACATGATGTAGGAGAGGATGGCACCCGAGGAGCCGACCAGCGCACCGGTGACGATCAGCAGATCGTTGCCGAGCGTGAAGCCGATTGCCGCGGCCGCCCAGCCGGAATAGCTGTTCAGCAT
>NZ_ASXX01000042.1:0-380920 GCF_001526505.1 Agrobacterium sp. D14 | reverse complement strand
TCTTTTTAACGGGAACAGGCGAAAAAGGCAGCCTTCATGTCGCGACTGGCCCTGTTCCAGGAAACATGCAATAGGAACGGACGAGAGTTTCAGAAGACTTGAGGCGCATAACGCCTCTTTATAAAGCCAAGAATTGGAGAGCCCGTGCGCATTCTCGATGAAGCCGTCATTTCCGAGCTGCCGAATTATTACCGTGGCAAGGTGCGGGAAAACTACGATCTGCCCGACGGCAACCGCATCATCATATCGACCGATCGCCTGAGCGCCTTTGATCGTATCCTCACCTGCATACCCTATAAGGGACAGGTATTGACCCAGACGGCGCGCTACTGGTTCGAACAAACGAAGGATATTTGTCCGAACCACGTCGTGAGCTATCCCGACCCCAATGTCGTCATCGGCAAGCGGCTGGACATATTGCCGGTCGAGGTGGTGGTTCGCGGTTATCTGGCCGGCACCACCGGCACGTCGATCCTGACCCTTTATAAGAAGGGTGAGCGGCAAATGTACGGCATGAGCCTGCCCGACGGGATGAAGGATAACCAGATTCTGCCCGAGCCGGTGATCACGCCGACAAGCAAGGCCTTCGATGGCGGTCATGACGAGCCGCTGACACCGGCCGAGATCGTGGAGAAGAAACTGCTGACGCAGGAGCAATGGGACACGCTTTCCCGTTACGCGCTGGCGCTGTTCAAGCGCGGGCAGGAAATTGCCGCAAAGCAGGGCCTCATTCTCGTCGACACGAAATATGAATTCGGGACGGATGAAAACGGCACGATCATCCTGGCCGATGAGATCCACACGCCCGATAGCAGCCGCTACTGGATGGCCGACAGTTATGACGAAAGCTTCCGCAACGGAACACGGCCGGCAAGCTTCGACAAGGATTTCGTGAGGGCCTGGGTCGCCGAACGCTGCGACCCTTATAAGGACGACGTTCCCGAAATTCCGCAGGACCTCGTCTTGCAGACTTCGAAGGTCTATATTGATGCTTACGAGCGCATCACCGGACAGAATTTCGTTCCCGACGATAGCGGCGAGACGCCGCTTGCAAGAATACGCCGGAACCTGGAGCCATTCTTCCCCGGAGTCTGACCGTGAGCAAAACGATCGAACAGGCGAGAAAGGACGACAGGAAGAGTGACCGTCCTGTCAGGCGCCGGCCTCGCCGTTCCGCCGAGGAAACGCGGCGGGACATTCTCGCCAAAGCAGAAGAGCTTTTCCGGGAACGTGGTTTCAATGCTGTGGCGATTGCCGATATCGCCGCGGCACTCGGCATGTCTCCCGCCAACGTCTTCAAGAATTTCAGTTCGAAGAACGCGCTCGTCGATGCGATCGCCTTCGAGCAGATCGGCGCATTCGAACGGGGCATCCAGCCGCTGGATAAAAGCCACGCGCCGCTTTCGAGACTGCGCCATCTCGCCCGCACCCTGATGGAACAGCACCACCAGGATCTAAACGACAATCCCTACATATTCGAAATGATCCTGATGACGGCAAAGCAGGACATGAAGTGCGGCGACTATTATAAAGCCGTCATCGCCAACCTGCTCGCTGACATTATCCGCGACGGTATCGACGCGCGAATCTACGCGCCGGCCGAGATTTCTCCCCTGGCGGAAACCGTGCTCCACGCGCTTACAAGCGTAATCCATCCCGTCCTCCTGGCACGGGAAGACATCGGCAATTTAGCAACACGTTGCGATCAACTCGTCGATTTAATCGATGCGGGATTGCGCAATCCGCTTGCTAAGTGACGATTCCCAATTTACGTCACCTTCTCGCAATTGCTTGCGAAGCGCAAAAGCCTGCGCTTCTATGCGCTTGGCGGTCCGGACAGAATGAGCGAATCGGGTCCTTCCAAGGCCTTCGCCTGTCGTGTCTGTTTCCGGACGCGCATCCGCCGAGCGACATTGCGCTTATAGTTGAATGCGATCGATACGCAGGGAAGAACAATGAGCCGACGTATTTTACCCCTATTTGCTTCTCTGTGTGTGACCGCGCTTCTGGCAGGTTGCAGCGATGGCGGCGAGAGCAGCCAGAACGCCGCCCAGAGCGCCGAGCGTCCGCCGTCCCCGGTCAGCATCATCCTGATGAAGACCAGCGAATATCCCTTGACCACCGTTCTGCCCGGCCGCGCCAGCGCGTTCCAGACAGCAGAAATCCGCCCGCGTGTCACCGGCATCATCCGCGAAATTCCCTTCAAGGAAGGCAGCGAGGTCAAGCAGGGTGATATTCTCTACCAGATCGAGGACAATACCTATCTGGCGGAAGTAGCGCAGGCCAAGGCAAACGTGGCGAAGGCGGAAGCAAGCATTCCGAGCGCCCAGGCGAACCTTGCCCGCTACGAGCGGCTGGTCAACAGCGGCGCGACGCAGATCGAATATGAAAACGCCAAGGTGACGCTGCTACAGGCGCAAGCCGATGTGGCCCAGACCAAGGCGGCGCTGGAAACGGCGGAAATCAACCTCGATCTCACCAAGGTCCGCGCCCCCTTCGACGGCATCACCAGCGCAACCGCTTTCAGCATCGGCAACGTGGTGACGGCCAACCAGACAACGGCTTTGACGACGCTGCGACGCATCGATCCGATCTATATCGATCTGATGGAATCGAGCATCAATCTTCTGCGTCTGAAAAAGGCGATCTCGTCGGGCCAGCTCGGCGGCGACACGAAGGAGACCGGCATTCACCTGACGCTGGAAGACGGCACGGAATACAAGCATGACGGCAAGATCGACATGTCGGACATGGCCGTGAGCGAAACCACGGGCACCTTCTCCATCCGCGCCCTCTTCGAAAACCCGGACGATCTTCTGCTTCCCGGCACCTATGTCCGCGCCACGCTGACCATCGGCAAGGAAAAAGGCTTCCGCATTCCGCAGCGCGCCGCGAGCCGGAACGCCAATGGCGAACTGACAGCGAAATTCGTGACGGCGGAAAACAAGGTGGAAACCCGCACTTTCCCGTCCAGCCAGCAGTCGGGCAATGCCTGGCTGGTGACGGAGAACGTCAAGGATGGCGACAAGCTCATCGTCGACGGTTTCCAGTGGATTGCCGACGGTGCGACAGTCGCACCGGTTGAAGTGACCATCGACGATCGCGGTATCGTCGTTCTGCCGCAGCAAGCTCAGCCTGCCGCCGCCCCCTCGAAATAAGCATGAGCACGAAACCCTCGGTCGAAGCTCGTAAAAGGTAAGGCAGGACTGCCATGGCCCATTTCTTCATCCGGCGCCCCGTGTTTGCATGGGTTATCGCCATCGTCATCATGCTGGGCGGCGCCCTTGCGATCTGGACGCTTTCCATTTCGCAATATCCCGATATCGCACCGACGACGGTACGCGTCAGCGCGACCTATAATGGCGCGAGCGCCGAGACAGTCGAAAAATCGGTGACGACCATCATCGAGGACGGTATGACCGGCCTTGACGACCTCACCTATATGACATCGTCGTCCTCGACGGGCAGCGCCGAAGTGACGCTGACCTTCGGCAATACCATCCTGCCGGACATCGCGCAGGTTCAGGTGCAGAACAAGCTGCAGCTCGTCCAGTCGCAACTGCCTGACACCGTGCAGCAGCAGGGTCTTCAGGTCAGTCGATCCACATCCAGTATTCTGATGGTTGGCGCACTGATCTCGACCGATGGCAAGCGCAACTCCGCCGATCTCGGCGACGTGTTCTCCTCGCGTGTCGAAGACCAGATCAAGCGCCTCGAAGGCGTGGGCAGCATCAACGTCTTCGGCTCCGAATATGCGATGCGCATCTGGCTGGATCCGTTCAAGCTCAATAAATACCAGCTGACCACGGCCGACGTGACCAGCGCCATCGAGAGCCAGAACACCCAGGTTTCGGTCGGTTCGCTTGGCGCGGTGCCCGCAGTCAAGGGTCAGCAGCTCAACGTGACGGTGACGGCGCAGAGCCAGCTCACCACCGTCGCCGATTTCGAATCGGTCATCCTGAAAGTCGAAAAGGACGGCGCAACCGTTCGCCTGAGCGACGTGGCCCGCATTGAAATCGGCCAGGAAACCTATGGCGGCGATTCCCGTTCAAACGGCCGTCCCTCTGCCGGTTTTGCGGTCAACCTTGCCACGGGTGCCAACGCGCTCGATACGGCGGCGCGCGTAAAGTCGGCGCTTTCCGCTGTCGAAGGCTCGCTGCCCGAGGGGGTTTCGATCGAATATCCCTATGACACGACACCCTTCGTGAAGCTGTCGATCGAGAAAGTGGTGCACACGCTGATCGAGGCGATCATCCTCGTTTTCGTCGTGCTTCTGGTGTTCCTGCAAAACCTGCGGGCCACCTTCATTCCGATGATCGCGGTTCCCGTCGTACTTCTCGGCACGTTCGGCGTCCTTGCGCTGACAGGATATTCCATCAACACGCTCACCATGTTCGCCATGGTTCTGGCCATCGGCCTTCTCGTCGACGACGCCATCGTCGTCGTCGAAAATGTCGAACGAATCATGTCGGAAGAAGGCCTGTCGCCGGTCGAGGCGACCGAGAAGTCGATGGGCGAGATCACCGGTGCGATCATCGGTATCGCGCTCGTGCTCACCGCCGTGTTCATTCCGATGGCCTTCTTCGGTGGATCGACGGGCATCATCTACCGTCAGTTCTCGGTCACCATCGTTTCGGCCATGCTGCTTTCGGCGGTGGTCGCCATCGTTCTGACGCCGGCGCTGTGCGCCACGATGCTGAAGCCGATCGACCATCACAAGAAGCAGCGCGGACCGGGCGCCTGGTTCAACCGCGGCTTCGGCAAGACGACGGATGGTTACGTCTCCTCTATCGGTTATCTGCTGAAGCGGCCCCTGCGCGTGATGATTATTTTCGCGATCGTGATCGGCGGCTGCGCCTGGTTCTTCAGCAAGCTGCCCAGCTCATTCCTGCCGCAGGAAGATCAGGGCGTACTGCTGACGATCATCCAGACGCCGACCGGCTCGAACATCGAACGCACCAATGAGGTGGTAAAGCAGGTCGAAAGCTACTTCCGTGAAAAGGAAGCCGCCAATGTCGAATCGGTTTTCGGCGTTCTCGGCTTCAGCTTCAGCGGTTCGGGCCAGAACAACGCTATCGTCTTCACCAAGCTCAAGGATTTCGCCGAGAGAACGGCCCCCGACCAACACGCCGGCGCCATCGTGCAGCGTGCAATGGGCACCTTCTTCGGTTTCCGCGACGCGCAGGTGTTCCCGCTTCTGCCGCCGGCAATTCAGGGCATGGGCACATCGAGCGGTTTCTCGATGTATCTCGTGGATAGCGGCCGCAACGGCACCGAGGCACTGACCGCCACGTCCAAGGAGCTGATCGCGCTTGCGACCAGCAATCCGAAGGTCAGCTCGCTCAGAAGCGACAGCCAGGACAACGAAACGCAGATGAAGATCATTCTCGATCAGGAAAAGATGGGCGCCATGGGCGTCGATCTCTCCTCCGTGAACCTCATGCTGTCGACGATCTTTGCCGGCCGGGATGTCAACGACTTCACGCTGAACGGCGAGCTCAAGCCCGTTTATGTTCAGGGCGACGCGCCCTACCGCATGCAGCCGGACGACCTGAAGTTCTGGTATGCCCGCAATACCAGCGGCGAGATGGTGCCTTTCTCCTCCTTCAGCGAGGTGAAATGGATCAATGCTCCGCCGTCTCTCGCCCGTTTCAACGGCACGGGCGCGATCTCGCTTGAAGGTACCGCCGGCGCGGGCGTCGCGTCCGGTGACGCCATGGACGAGATGGAACGGCTGACGGCAAGCCTGCCGGGCGGCTACACCGTGGCATGGCAGGGCATTTCCTATCAGGAACGCCTTTCCGGTTCACAGGCTCCGATGCTTTATGCGCTGTCGGTTCTGATCGTGTTCCTTTGCCTTGCCGCCCTTTATGAAAGCTGGTCGATCCCCTTCTCGGTCATCATGGCCGTGCCGGTGGGCGTCCTCGGTGCATTGACCGCGGCGCATTTCTTCGGCCAGTCGAACGACGTCTACTTCAAGGTGGGCCTGCTGACGACCATCGGCCTTGCAGCGAAAAACGCGATTCTGATCGTCGAATTCGCCAAGGAAAGACAGGAGCATGGACTAAGCCTGATGGAAGCGACATTGGAGGCGGCGAAGCTGCGCCTGCGTCCGATCATCATGACGTCGCTGGCCTTCATCCTGGGTGTCGTGCCTCTCGCAATCGCAACCGGAGCGGGTTCCGCCGCGCAAAATGCAATCGGTATCGGGGTGCTGGGTGGTATGCTTTCTGCAACACTCCTAGGAATTTTCTTCGTTCCGTCCTTTTTCGTCATCATTCGTCGCCTTTCAAGGCGTTAACAAAACAAAAATGGGCTGTGCCAACCGTTAATACGCTGCTAGAAATGTTGCCGATTTGGCAAATGCACGTTTCTACGGCATATCGACCGCGCAGCCCATTTGTCAGCAAGCCGCGCTCGGTAAGCCAACCAGAGAATTGGGAAAATTACATGCTGTCTATTCGCGCTACTCTTCCCCTGACAATGCTGCTGCTCTCAGGCTGTGTTGTCGGGCCCGACCACAAGACGCCGGAAATCCAATTGCCGGGAAAGTTTGCGGAAGCCGGAAAAACCAGTAATGGCGACATCAGCAGCGTTGCGTGGTGGACAGCCTTTAACGATAGCCGCCTCAATGGTTACGTTTCCACTGGCCTCAGCCAGAACCTGACCGTGATGCAGGCGATCGAGCGCATCAATCAGGCGGAAGCCCAGGTTATCTCGGCCGGCGCGGGCGGTCTGCCGAGCCTGACGGCAAACGGCAGCCACACGACCAGCGAGACCAAGGGCAGCTACCGTGATGTTCCCGTCACCAACGTGTCCTCAGGCAGTCTCAGCGTCTCCTGGCTGCTTGACCTCTTCGGCCGCTATCGCCGCGCCACGGAAAGCGCCAATGCATCGCTCGATGCCGCTTACTCCACCGTCGATGTTCAGCGCCTGACGCTGATTTCCTCGGTCGCCGCAGCCTATATCGATGTTCGTTATTATCAGGAGCGCCTGGCGATTGCCCGTCAGAACCTGGCTTCCCGCCGCGAAACGCTGGACCTGACCAAGCTGCAGCTTGAAGCGGGCGCGGCCTCCCGTCTCGATGTCGTCCAGTCCGAAGGCCTGGTCAACTCGACGCTGTCAGACATTCCGGGCCTCGAAACCAACTTCCGCAAGGCGGCGCATCGCATCGCCACGCTTCTCGGCCTGCCGGCCTCATCTCTGATTTCCGAATTGCAGAAGGGCGCACGCCAGCCGGTTGCCCGCAGCATTCCGCGCACCGGCATTCCGGCCGATCTCATCCGCAACCGTCCGGACATTCGTGTCGCCGAACGCAACCTCGCCGCCGCAGTTGCCTCAATCGGTGTCGCGGAAGCGCAGCTTTATCCCAGCATCGAGCTCGGCGGCTCGATCACGCCAAGCTACAATTTCCTGAGCGGCGGCGGCAGGGGAACCGCCAATAGCTGGTCCTTCGGTCCGAGCCTCGTTCTGCCGATTCTCGATGGCGGCAGCATCCGCGCCAATATCGATCTGGCGAATTCCCAGGCCCGTGAAGAATATCTCGTCTGGAAGCAGACGGTGCTGACCGCTGTGGAAGAAGTCGAAAATGCTCTGGCCGCCGTCACCCGCGATCAGCGCACGGCCGATGCATTGCGCAAGACCGTGGCGTCCTATCAGGAAGCGTTGCAGCTTTCGACGGCCAGCTACCGCGACGGCGCCTCCTCGCTGCTCGACGTTCTCGATGCGCAGCGCCAGGTTTCCACTGCGCAGGCAAGCCTTGCACAGGCTGTTCAGCAGACCGCGCAGGATTATGTCTCGCTGAACGTGGCGCTCGGCGGCGGTTACGCCGTTGGCCAGACCACGGCTCCGAAGAAGGCGCCCGGCCCGACCCGGACCGCGGCAAAGGCCATGTAAAATACGCCGCAAGGCAAAGAAAAAGCCCGCGTCTCGACGCGGGCTTTTTTATTATTCGTGACACAAAAAAGCACCGGTCTCCCGGTGCTTTTGTCTAACCGGCCGTCGGGCTCAGTTCTTGGCGCGCTCGACGTAGGAATTGTCTTCCGTCGCGATGACCACGCGGATACCGGCATCGATATGCGGCGGCACCATGGTGCGGATGCCGTTGGAAAGAATGGCCGGCTTGTAGGAAGAAGAAGCCGTCTGGCCCTTAACGACCGGTTCGGTTTCGGTGATTTCCAGCGTGACGTGGCGCGGCAGTTCGACGGCCAGCGGATTGCCTTCATGAATGGAAAGAATGCAGGTCATGCCTTCCTGCAGATAGGCCTTCTGATCGCCCATGGTTTCGGCGTCGACCACAACCTGATCGTAGTTTTCCGGGTTCATGAAGTGGAAACCTTCGCCATCTTCATAAAGGAACTGGAAGTTCAGGTCTTCAACGAAAGCGCGCTCGACCTGCTCGGTGGTGCGCCAGCGCTCGGAGACCTTCACGCCGTCAACGATGCGACGCATGTCCACCTGCGTGACCGGCGTGCCCTTGCCGGGGTGAAAGTTCTGCGCGGTAAGAACGACGTAAAGCTTGCCGTCCACGTCGAGAACATTGCCCTTGCGGACGGATGAGGCGATAACCTTGACCATATGACTTCCTTGTAACTCGATGAAATGCGTCGTAAAGGACTGCGCGGCAGCACCGGCCCCGGCAGACGTTTTGTCTTTTTTCTGGGGCGCAACTACCTTAAATCCGCACGAATTGCCAGCCTTCTACAGCAATTCGCGGAAGAGTGCCTAGCGGTTTTCCGCCCGGAATAGCTTTAAATGACGCGATAAGGCGTTTTGCGGGCCGTTTATCCGCAATTGGGCGCCGCAGAGAAGACGGAAACGAACAGAGAATGCGCGCAAGCAACGAAACAATGTCGCCATGGTGGACGCCGGACGTCCACGCCGACCGCCGCGCATTTCTCATTGGGCGCAATGCGATCCAGTCGGCTTTTCGCGGCTATTTCGCCAGCGCCGATTTTCTTGAGGTCGACACTGCTGCATTGCAGATTTCCCCCGGCAACGAAGCGCATCTGCATGCTTTCGCCACACAGGGCCTGACGCCGGCCGGCGACGCCGTGCCGCTTTATCTCCACACCTCGCCTGAATTCGCCTGCAAGAAGCTGCTCGCCGCCGGCGAAAAACGCATCACCTGTTTTGCCCATGTTTACAGAAACCGGGAACGAGGCCCCCTGCATCATCCGGAATTCACCATGCTGGAATGGTACCGGGTCGACGAAACCTATGAGAGCCTGATGAGGGACAGCGCCAATCTTCTGGCGCTGGCAGCCGAAACCACAAAGACGAAGAATTTCACCTATCGCGGCCGCAACGTTGATCCCTTCCTCGAGCCGGAACGGGTAAGTGTCGCCGAAGCCTTCGAGCGATATGCGGGCGTCGACCTGCTGGCCACCGTCAGCCGAAACGGCGAAACCGACGCTCGCCATCTTGCGGCGAACCTCACCGATGCCGGCATCCGCGTGGCCGATGACGATACCTGGGCGGATATGTTCAGCCGCGTCATCGTGGAGCGGGTGGAGCCGGAACTGGGTTTCGGCAGGGCGACCATTCTCGATGAATATCCGACCTGTGAGGCGGCCCTTGCCCGCAAGTCACCCAAGGATGCGCGGGTGGCGGAGCGTTTCGAGCTATATGCCTGCGGCGTTGAACTCGCCAATGCCTTCGGCGAATTGACGGACGCCACCGAGCAGAGGCGGCGTTTCGAAATGGAAATGACCGAGAAGCAGCGGGTTTACGGCGAAACCTATCCGCTGGACGAGGATTTTCTGGCCGCGCTGGCAATCATGCCACCGGCAAGCGGCATAGCGCTCGGTTTCGACCGGCTGGTGATGCTGGCAACCGGCGCGCCCCGTATCGATCTCGTCATGTGGGCCCCAGTCGCGGAATATGGACGATGACAGGGCTTGAGACCATCAAGACAGCCGAAGCACTTCTCGAAGCGGGGCTTATCGAAGCCGAAACGCTCGAGACACTGCGCACGGTGACGCAACATTACGCGCTCGCCATCACGCCATCGATTGCCGGGCTGATCGACAGCCGCGACCCGCAGGATCCCATCGCCCGGCAATTCGTTCCTGATCCGGCCGAACTCGTTCACCTTCCTGAAGAACGGGACGATCCGATTGGCGACGACGCGCACAGCCCCGTCCACGGCATCGTCCACCGTTATCCCGATCGGGTGCTTTTGAAGGCAGTGCATGTCTGCCCCGTTTATTGTCGCTTCTGTTTCCGCCGGGAGATGGTCGGGCCGCAGGGCAACGGCATGATGAGCCCGGCGGAACTTGACGCCGCATTCGGCTATATAAAGGCCAATCCCGCCATCTGGGAGGTCATCCTGACCGGTGGCGATCCGCTGGTGCTTTCCCCGCGGCGCTTGTCCGACCTGATGACGCGCCTGAAAGACATACCGCATGTCAAGATCGTCCGCTTCCACACCCGCGTGCCGGTGGTCGATCCCGACCGTATCGACGCGGCGCTGATCGATGCGCTGAAGGCCAGCGGCAAAACCACCTATGTGGCCCTGCATGCGAATCATTCCCGGGAACTCAGCGAAGCCGCAAGACAGGCTTCGGCGCGCCTGATCGACGCCGGCATCGCCATGGTCAGCCAGACGGTCCTTTTGAAAGGCGTCAATGACGACCCGGCGGTTCTTGCCGAGTTGATGCGCGCCTTTGTCGAGGCCCGTATCAAGCCTTATTACCTGCATCATCCCGATCTTGCGCCTGGCACGAGCCACTTCCGGCTGACGATAGAAGAGGGGCAGCGAATCGTTTCCGCTTTGCGGGGGCATGTCTCCGGCCTTTGCCAGCCGACCTATGTTCTCGACATTCCCGGCGGCCACGGCAAAGCGGCAATTGGCAGAAATGCGGCCGAAAAAACCCGCGATGGCTGTTATTCCGTCTCCGACTTCAACGGAAGCGATCATATTTACCCACCGCCAGCCACTGGCGGCGATTAAAAAATACATAAAAAGCCTGCTACAGCGGGCTTTTCGCGGCGGCGGCCAACGAAAACAAAAATTTCACATTTCCGCCCCTCTCCTGTCATCATAAAGAAAAATATTCTACCTATAACAATCAGCATTGATTTTAGTGCTGGTCTGGATTATCAGTGTGGAACTGGAGAACGAGTCTCCTGATTCCGGGCCAACACCAATACAGGGAGTGTGTCATGTCAAAACATATCAACATCAACGCAATCCTTGGTTTTGAGTCCTGGAACGCTGGATTTAAATCCACGTGTTCCCGCTGCTGTCGAATGTGACTTAACGGTCTCAATTTCCTGAAAATCAGTTCGACAACATGCTGTGCGAAGTAGCCACAGCGGGAGTATATCTATGCAGAAGCAAGTTATTGAATTCGCTGGCGAGCCCGTCGGCATCGTCATCCCGGATAATGACCGGTTGAAGTTCATCGCGGTGAAGTTCCACGTTCACGACCTGGACGAACAGAAGTTCGACAGCGCCGACGACGTGCGGATTGCGATCCGCGATCTCGTGCGCAACCGGAATCTGGCCGCGGTCGCCTGATGCGGGAAAACTTTCGCCCGCTCACAGAACCGTCAAAACCAGAGCGCGCCAAATATCGGACCCCGAACAGCGGCCCGATGGCGCGCTTTTTCTCGGTTGACAAGCCATCTACCCGCCTGGCACCAGCCATTCAGGGTGTATCAAAAGCTCTGATGCACTAAGCTAAAAAAGCGCCTGAAAATCAGGATTAGGGCCGAACGCCACGTACGCGGTCTTCCTGACGCACCCAACTCTTCCCTCATTCCTGTGCTCGTCACAGGAATCTAGCCAGACCAAGTCCTTGGGCTGAAAGGCCTCTCCCTCCGCGCAGACGCGCGTCGACTGGATTCCTGTGACAAGCACAGGAATGAGGGCCGAGCGCGTAATCGAAGGTTCGAATTGCGGGTCAGAATGCAGTAAAGGTCAGCGTCGTCAGCGAACGCACGATTCCCGGAATATTGACGATGTTCTGGTTGATGAACTTGCCGATATCTTCTTCCTGCGGCAGATAGATTTTCAGCAGCAGATCATATTCACCGCTGGTGGAATAAAGCTCGGAAACCAGTTCCGTTTTATAGATGGCGTCGGCGACATCATAGGTCTTGCCGGGCTCACATTGAAGCTGAACGAAAATGGGCTTCACGGACATCTCCCGTATTTGAACTTTCGGTGCATGGCTGCTCGCGCCACGCGTCATGGCGCACTATTGGCTGAGCAGCGTCCGTCTTGCAAGACCGCTCACCGGTTTACGCCGAAAACTCCCTGGTCCTGCCGTTCGCCCCGCTTGCAGCCTCGGCAACGATCCAGTGCCGGAAACTCTCGAGCGGCGCATAACCGGCGCGATCCGGCATGCAGGCGAGATAATAGGCTTCCTCGCTCTCCACTTCCCCCGCAACAGCCGCGACCAGACGACCGCTTCGCAACTCCTCCTCGATCATGAAAGAAGGAATGAGCGACGCCCCGACCCCTGCGCTCGCGGCCTCGGCAATCGTCGTGAACTGATCGAAAAGCATGCCATGCACATTGTCGAAACCAACGTTGTGGCTGCGAAACCATTGTTCCCAGGCATCCGGTCGGGTCGTCATGTGCAGCAACGGGACATGCAGCAGATCGTCCGGCCTTGAAAGTCCGTGTCGCGCCTTGAAGGCGGGGCTGCATACCGGAATGACCTTTTCATGCATCAGGAAAACCAGCTCGGTGCCCGGCCAATGCGGCAATCCGAAATGGATCGCCGCATCGACTGTATCGGTGCGGAAATCGAACAACGATGACCGCGTCAGAAGATTGACCGAAACGCCGGGGTGTCTGGCGATGAAATCGGGAAGGCGCGGCACAAGCCAGCGCGTGCCGAAGCTCGGCAGAACCCCGAGGTTGAGCGTGCCGCCATCCGGATTGGCACGCAGGTTGAGCGAGGCCGTCGATATGCGCCGCAAGGCCTCGCGGATTTCCCGCGCATAGCCCTCCCCCGCCCTCGTCAGCCGGATCGTCTGCCGCTCGCGCAGGAACAGCGCCACGCCGAGCTGCTCTTCGAGCGCCAGGATTTGACGGCTGACCGCGCCCTGCGTCAGCCCCAGTTCCCTCGCCGCAGCGGTGACGCTGCCCGTCCGGGAAGCGGCTTCGAAAGCCGCCAGCAGCGAAAGCGATGGCAGAAAACGGCGTGGCGGCAGGACCATATTCCCTCACGGAATGAACTCTTGACGATATGTCGATATTCAACAGGAAAGACCGCTTGTAAAGTCTTATAAACAAGGGCTTGCCACTCATACGAAGAACAAATGAACTGGCCCGGAACATGGTGGAACGATGTATAATGACCCTCGCTCGCACGGCCTCTGGGAAAAGACCGCGCCGCAGCCGCCCGTAACGCCCGCCTTGCAGGGCGCAGCGGCCGCTGATGTCGTCGTCGTCGGAGGTGGCTTCACCGGCCAGTCCGCCGCCCTTCATCTTGCCGAACGCGGTGTGGATGTCGTTCTTCTCGAAGCAAGGGAAATCGGCTTCGGCGGCGCAGGCCGGAATGTCGGCCTCATCAATGGCGGCATGTGGGTCATGCCGAAAGAACTGCCCGGCGTGCTCGGCGAGGTTTACGGCGAGCGACTTCTCGATCTTCTGGGCAATGCCCCGCTTCTCGTGCGCGAACTGGTGGAAAAACACGCAATTCCCTGCGAGATCGAAAAAAACGGCACGCTCCATTGCGCCGTCGGAGAAAAAGGGCTCGCCGAAATCCGTGAGCGCTGCGAACAATGGGCAGAGAGAGGCGCACCCGTCCGCATCCTCGATGCCGAGGAGACAGCGAGACGCACCGGCAGTACGGGCTATTCCGGTGCGCTTCTGGATACACGCGCCGGTACGATACAGCCGCTCGCCTATGTTCGAGGCCTTGCCGCAGCCGCCCAGAAAGCAGGCGTGCGTCTGCATACCGAAAGCCCCGTGGTAGCGACCGAACGCAGCAACGGAAAATGGGTGGTGAAGACGCCGCAAGGGTCTGTAACCGCCAACTGGATCGTCGTGGCCACCGAAGCCTATAGCACCGGCCCATGGCAGATCGTTCGCGATGAACAGGTCTACCTGCCCTATTTCAATTTCGCGACGAGACCGCTCGGCGACAATCTGCAAAAGAGCATCCTGCCCAGCCGTGAAGGCTGCTGGGATACGAAGGAGATTCTCTCATCCTTCCGCATGGACAAAGCCGGCCGACTGGTCTTCGGCAGCGTCGGCGCCCTGCGCGGCACCGGCGCCGCCATTCATCGTGCCTGGGCGAAGCGCTCGCTGAAGCGGCTTTTCCCGCAACTCGGCGATACGGAATTCGAATGTGAATGGTACGGTCAGATCGGCATGACGGACAATGCCGTTCCACGGTTTCACAAATTCGCTGAAAATGTCGTCGGCTTTTCAGGTTATAACGGCCGCGGCATCGCGCCGGGCACGGCCTTTGGCAAGGTCATTGCGCAGCATATTCTCGGTGAAATTGCTGAAGCCGAATTGCCGCTGCCTTTGACGGAACCGAAAGCGCAGACTTTCCGGGCGGTGAAGGAAGCCTATTACGAGGCAGGCGCACAGATCGCCCATTTCGCCGGCGAGCGTTTTTGATCGGACACGGAGCCGCTTCAAGGGAACGACGTCATCCTTGGGCTTGCCCCAAGGATCTAATCACATTCAATAAAATTGAGACGTTGCAGATGCGCGAGACAAGCCCGAGCATGACGAGGAGAGCTTTTCGAGCTTAACCACCCCTCTAAACAGACACCCCGGCAGCCTCTTTTCCCCATTCCATCGATATATCCTTGAAAATATAATGATTGCCCTATAGGCCTATCGATATATTCATTAGAATATCTCGAACCGGGGGTAACAGACCATGAGACTTTTGCGTCGCAGCTTCTTCAAGACCATTGCCGCAGCCACATCCTTCTGGATGGCGGCCTCCTTTGCGGCCGTTCCGGCCTATGCCGCCGAAAAAGTCACGGTGTTTGCCGCCGCAAGCATGAAAAACGCGCTCGATGCTCTCAACGCCGAATGGGCAAAGGAAAGCGGTAACGAAGCAACCGTTTCTTATGCAGCAAGCTCGGCGCTGGCCAAGCAGATCGAGCAGGGCGCACCGGCGGATATCTTCGTTTCCGCCGACCTTGCATGGATGGACTATGTCGCCGAAAAGAAGCTGATCAACGCTGACAGCCGCTCCAATCTTCTCGGCAACCGCATCGTTCTCGTCGCTCCCGCAGACAAGGCAAAGCCGGTCGAGATCAAGCAGGGCTTCGATCTTGCCGCTCTGGTGGGCGATGGCCGTCTGGCCATGGGTGCGGTCGATTCCGTGCCGGCGGGCAAATACGGCAAGGCCGCTCTGGAAAAACTCGGCGTCTGGTCCTCGGTCGAACAGAAGGTCGCCGGCGCGGAAAGCGTGCGTGCCGCCCTGCTGCTCGTCTCGCGCGGCGAAGCACCCTATGGCATCGTCTACCAGACCGACGCCGCCGCCGACCCGGGCGTGAAGATCGTCGGCACCTTCCCGGAAGACAGCCATCCGCCGATCATCTACCCGGTCGCCATTCTTTCGGAAGCCAAGTCCCCGGCAGCAAAAGCCTATCTGGATTTCCTGAAATCGGCCAAGGCAACGCCCTTCTTCGAAAAGCAAGGCTTTACCGTTTTGAAATAAACTGCCTTTCGTGGCCCCAACCGATGGGCCGCGAGAGATGACGATTGCAGGATATGGCATTGCATTGGTGGACACTCAGCCCTGAAGAATGGACGGCGATCAGGCTCAGCCTGTGGGTGTCGTCCATCGCCATGCTTGCCAGCCTGCCTTTCGGCATTCTGGTCGCCGTGGCGCTGGCGCGCGGTCGCTTCTGGGGCAAGTCTCTCCTCAATGGCATCGTCCATCTGCCGCTCATCCTGCCGCCCGTCGTCACCGGCTTTCTGCTGCTCGTCCTGTTCGGCCGCAGGGGCGCGATCGGGCAATTTCTCGATAGCTGGTTCGGCATCGTCTTTTCCTTCCGCTGGACAGGGGCGGCGCTCGCCTGCGCCGTCATGGCCTTTCCGCTGATGGTGCGCTCCATCCGCCTCTCCATAGAAGCGGTGGACCGCAAGCTGGAAGAGGCGGCGGGAACATTGGGGGCAAGCCCGTTCTGGGTGTTCCTCACCGTCACCCTGCCCTTGACCCTGCCCGGCATCATCGCCGGCATGATCCTGGCTTTCGCCAAGGCCATGGGCGAGTTCGGCGCGACCATCACCTTCGTGTCCAATATTCCCGGCGAGACCCAGACTTTGTCCGCCGCCATCTATACCTTCACCCAGGTTCCGGGCGGCGATGCCGGTGCGTTGCGGCTAACCATTGTCTCCGTCGTGATTTCCATGCTCGCTTTGCTCGTCTCGGAGTTTCTGGCCCGCATCGTCGGCAGACGGGTGAGCATGGAATGACGCTTTCGGTCGCCACCCGCCATCGCCTCGGTTCTTTCGAACTCGATGCGTCATTCGCCTCCGAAGGCGGCGTCACCGCGCTGTTCGGGCGCTCCGGCTCCGGCAAAACTTCGATGATCCGCATCATAGCAGGCCTGCTGCGGCCGGATGAGGGACAGGTTTTGCTCGATGGCGAAGTGCTGGCCGATAGCGGAACACGGCTGTTCCTGCCGGCTCATAAACGCCGTTTCGGTTATGTTTTTCAGGAAGCGCGGCTCTTCCCACATCTCAGCGTGGCGCAGAACCTGCATTACGGCCGCTGGTTCGCCGTGAACAAAACCGGGAACGCGAATGAAGACCGCATCGTCGACATGCTCGGCATCGGCCATCTCCTGCAGCGCCGGCCGGACAAGCTTTCCGGCGGCGAAAAACAGCGTGTCGCGATTGGCCGCGCGCTCCTCTCATCACCCAGGCTACTGCTGATGGACGAGCCCCTCGCCTCGCTCGACGAGGAGCGAAAAGCCGAAATCATTCCCTATCTCGAACGACTGCGCGACGAGACAAAAATTCCGATCGTCTATGTCAGCCATTCTATTCAGGAGGTCGCCCGCCTCGCCGACCGCATCGTGGTGATGAAGGACGGCAAGGTGGAGGCGCAGGGAAAAGCGGCCGACGTGCTTTCCAGACCGGACTTCAGCACGCATCTCGAACGACGCGAAGCAGGCAGCATTCTTTCCGGGCACATTGAAAGCTTTGACGAGCGGCATGGCCTTGCCGCCGTGAGGCTGAAGACCATGCTGCTGCATGTTCCGGCAAAAAGGGGAACGGCCGGCAGCCCCGCACGGGTGCTCATACCGGCGCGCGACGTGATGCTGGCAACCGTAGAACCCGAAGGCTTAAGCGCGCTCAACATTCTCGCGGGCTATATCACGACTGTTTCTGCCAGCGAAGACGGCATGGTCACGGTTCATGTAGATTGCGGCGGCGACATCATCCAGTCGCGCATCACCGATCTGTCACGCGAGAGGCTGCAGCTGGAGCCCGGAAAACCGGTGCACGCGATCATAAAGTCGGCGGCTCTCGATCCCTATTGAGAGCCGCATCGGGATTGCGGTTGGCCTCCAGCCAGTCGATATCCGCGCGCAAGGCCTCGTTCATCCGTTTTTCCATGCCCCGATAACGCTCCAGCACCTCAGTGCCGAAAGCGGTCAGCGCCGCACCGCCGCCCTGTTTGCCGCCACGCTGCGATTCGATAACCGGTTGCCTAAACATATGGTTCAGCGCATCCACCAGCAGCCATGCGCGGCGATAGGACATGTCCATCGCCCGCCCAGCGGCGGAGATGGAGCCGGTCTCGGCAATCAGCTCCATCAATTCAATCTTGCCATGGCCGAGACGTTCTTCGGGCGGAAAGTCGATTCGAAGAACAGGCTTCAGTGGCGGGAGGGCCTCACTCATCGTTCAAAGGCTCCGTCCATGAAAATCGCGATAGGCTTTTTGCGCTCCATGCACCGGCAAGGCCGTCGCCTCATAGACCCCACGTGCGACCGCGCGCGCCATCACGATGGTCGCCAGATGGCAGAGCTCGGCGAAATGAACGCCGCCCTCAAGCGGCCTTTCACCGGTCGAGGCCGCGAACATGGTGTCGCCGTCGCTTGGCAGATGGGCGGGCAGAACGGCGCGCGCCAGCCCGTCATGCGCCATGATGGAAAGGCGATGCGCCTGCGCCTTGGTCAGCGCGGCATCCGTCACCACCGCACCGATGGTCGTTGCCGTGAGATTGACCCCCTTGAGGCGCAGCGCGGTATGATCCGGCTCGAAACGATCGGGAAAACCGCAATCGCCGTATTCACCCTGCACTTCAAACGGCGCGGACCAGAAATGGCGGCTCGTTCCAACGGTTGCCGAGCCGAGCGCATTGACGGCAACGATGGCCGCCACTTTATAACCGCCGGAACTGACAGCACTTGCCGAACCGAGCCCGCCCTTGAAGGTGGCCGTTGTCGCCCCGGTGCCCGCACCGACCGTTCCAAGCGCGAAGGGCGCCGCGCGCGCCGCCTTGAAGGCCGCATATCCCATCTCGCGATAGGGCGAATGCAGTCCCCAGTCCTTGTCGCCGCCATTTAGCAGATCCATCAGGATCGCCTGCGGCACGATGGGAACGCGGGTGGAGCCCACCTGCAGGCCGCGTCCGATTTCGCGCAGCCCGGCCTGAACGCCGCCCGCCGCATCCAGTCCGAAGGCAGAACCGCCTGACAGCACGAAGGCATCCACCGTTTCCACCGTCATCGTCGGGTCGAGCAGGCCGGTATCGCGCCCGCCCGGCGCACCACCCAAAACAGAACCGGAAGCGATGGCGGGCTTTTCGAAAACAATCGCCGTAACACCGGAGCCGAGGGCAAGATCGGTGACATTGCCGACCGAAACGCCGCCGATATCCGTCAGAAGATTGGTGAGTGCCGCCATGCCGTTTCCCTTTTCTCCCGGTATCCCGCCACCATCAGGCACTGTCAACGCAAAACGTGACGTGCCTGATGTCGACGACAAGCCGCGATCAGGAAAAAACAGCCGTTCCGATCACCGGCGTCGAGGGAACGGCCATGTCCCTCGGCTCCAGCGGCCCGGAGAGATACGCCTGATGGCCGGCTTCTATCGCCCGGGCGAAAGCCTCCGCCATGCCGACCGGGTCTCCCGCACCCGCCACCGCCGTGTTGAGCAGAACGGCATCGTAACCGAGTTCCATCACCGTGACCGCATGCGACGGGCGGCCGATACCGGCATCGACAATCAGCGGCACATCCGGGAAACGCGCCCGCATGGATTTCAGTGCCGTCAGATTGAGCGGCCCCATGGCGCTGCCGATTGGCGCGCACCAGGGCATCAGCACCTTGCAGCCTGCCTCCAGCAGCTTCTCGGCGACGACCAGATCGTCAGTCGTATAGGGAAAGACCTCGAAACCATCGTCGCAGAGGATTTTCGCCGCCTCGACAAGTGCGAAGACATCGGGCTGCAGCGTGTCGTGATGACCGATGACCTCCAGCTTGATCCAGTTAGTGCGGAACACATCGCGGGCCATCTTTGCCGTCAGCACCGCTTCCTTGACCGTGTGGCAACCGGCGGTATTGGGCAGAATCTGGCGATCCAGCTCACGGATAAGCTCGAAAAACTGACCGCCCTTTTTGCCAGCCGCCGTTTCCCGGCGCAGTGAAATCGTCAGAACATCCGTGTTGCTCGCCCGCACGGCATCGGCAAGCACGGCAGGGGACGGATAGCGCGCCGTGCCGAGCAGGAGACGGGACGAGACCTCGCGACCATAAAGCATCAGCATGGTTTCAGCCTCCCTGCATCGGCGAGAGGATTTCGATACGGTCGAAAGCCTTCAGCTTATAATCGGCGCGCTCTTCCGAATGCACCAGATCGCCGTTTACCGCCGTCGCCAGCCACTCACCCTCATATTCGAGGCTGGCGAGCAGGCCGGCCAGCGTCTCGGCGGCGAGATCAAGCTCGTCGCCATTCACCATAAGTTTCATGATCCCGTTCCTTTTGAGAGAGAGTTTGGCAGACGATTTCAGCCGCCTGCCGCGCCATCGCCGGCGACAGCAGAAAGCCGTGCCGGTGCGCGCCGTTGATGAAAATTGTCCCGCCATCCTGCGTGACCTTCGGCAGATTGTCGGGATAGGCGGGGCGCACGCCCGTACCTGTCTCGATGATTTCCGCTTCCGCGAAAGCCGGATGCACGGCATAGGCGGCATTCAGGAACTCCATCATCGAGCGGGCGGAAATGGCGCCCGCATCTTCCGTCTCGATCATCGTCGCGCCCACCATGAAACGGCCGGGCTCGCGCGGCACGATGTAAAGCGGAATGCGCGGATGCAGCAGCCGGACGGGGCGAGACAGGGAAACCTCCCGCGTGGCGAGATAGAGCATCTCTCCCCGCACACCGCGAAGATCGGAAATCCCGCCGATCGCCGCAGAACCAGTGCAATCCACCACCCGGTCGAACGGCTCTTCATCCAGCGGGATACCCATATGGAACTGCACACCCATGGTGCAAAGCCGTTCATGCAGCGATTTCAGTGCAAGACGCGGATCGAGATGCCCCTCGCCCGGAAAATAAAGCCCGGATCGAAACCGTCCGGCAAGATCTGGCTCCAGCGTGGCGATTTCGCCCTCATCCACCCGCGATAGCCAGCGGTCCGCGATGCGAAACGCGAAAGCTCCGCCTTGTCGCGGGCCGGCGCGACAACCAGCGTACCGTGCCGCACGACAAGGCCGGGTGTCGCTTCATCCCACCAGTCGAGCGCCGCCTGACCGAGCGTCAGAACCGCCGCTTCAGCGCTTTCACGCTCGCACCAGGGCGCCAGCATGCCGCCCGCATACCAGGATGCGCCGCGAGAGGGTTCGGCATTGCGCTCGCAAATATCGACGGTAACGCCGTTTCGCGCCAGTTCGAAGGCCGCCGTCAAACCGGCGACCCCCGTTCCCTTGACCAGAACGCGCACGCTATTCGGCATCTGCAGGTGTCGCGAGCGGCATGTAAAGCTCACCGCCTTCCTTGAAGCGTGCGGCCATCGCCTCCAGTCCCTCCTTCTGCGCCTCGGCGCGGATATCGTGGGAAATCCGCATCGAGCAGAATTTCGGCCCGCACATGGAGCAGAAATG
Organism: Agrobacterium sp. D14; assembly: GCF_001526505.1. Taxonomy (NCBI): domain Bacteria; kingdom Pseudomonadati; phylum Pseudomonadota; class Alphaproteobacteria; order Hyphomicrobiales; family Rhizobiaceae; genus Agrobacterium; species Agrobacterium sp. D14. The sequence continues at coordinate 359,868 of NZ_ASXX01000042.1, read as the reverse complement.
CGCGACCTTGTGCGCTTCCTTCGGCAAGGTCTCGTCATGGAAGGAGCGCGCCGTATCCGGGTCCAGCGACAGGTTGAACTGATCCTCCCAACGGAACTCGAACCGCGCGCGCGACAGCGCATCGTCCCGCACCTGTGCCGCCGGATGGCCCTTGGCGAGATCGGCGGCGTGGGCGGCGATCTTGTAGGTGATGACGCCGACCTTCACGTCGTTGCGATCCGGCAGGCCGAGATGTTCCTTCGGCGTGACGTAGCAGAGCATCGCTGTGCCGAACCAGCCGATCATCGCCGCACCGATGCCGGAGGTGATATGGTCGTAACCCGGCGCAATATCGGTGGTGAGCGGCCCGAGCGTATAGAAGGGCGCCTCACCGCAGGTCTTCAACTGCTTGTCCATATTCTCCTTGATCTTGTGCATCGGCACATGGCCGGGGCCTTCGATCATCACCTGGCAATCCTTCGCCCAGGCGATCTGCGTCAACTCACCCAGCGTTTCCAGCTCCGCAAACTGCGCCGCATCATTCGCGTCAGCGATCGAGCCGGGACGCAGGCCATCGCCCAGCGAGAAGGAGACGTCGTAAGCACGGCAGATGTCGCAAATCTCGTCGAAATGCTCATAGAGGAAACTTTCCTTGTGGTGATGCAGACACCACTTGGCCATGATCGAGCCGCCGCGTGAGACGATGCCGGTGACGCGGTTGACGGTGAGGGGTATGTAATGCAGCCGCACGCCGGCATGGATGGTGAAATAATCCACGCCCTGCTCCGCCTGCTCGATCAGCGTATCGCGGAACACCTCCCAATTGAGGTCTTCGGCGATGCCGTTCACCTTCTCCAGCGCCTGATAAAGCGGCACGGTGCCGATCGGCACCGGCGAATTACGGATGATCCATTCGCGGATATTGTGGATGTTGCGGCCGGTCGAAAGGTCCATGACGGTATCCGCACCCCAGCGGATAGCCCAGACCATCTTCTCAACCTCTTCCGCCATTGAGGAGGTGACGGCGGAATTGCCGATATTGGCGTTGATCTTCACCAGAAAATTACGGCCGATGATCATCGGCTCAAGTTCAGGGTGGTTGATATTGGCTGGAATGATGGCGCGGCCCGACGCCACTTCCTGACGCACAAATTCCGCCGTGACATAATCAGGAATATGCGCGCCGAAACTCTCACCGTCACGCGCGAGCTTCTCCTTCGCTGCCTCGCGCCCGAGATTTTCGCGAATGGCGATGAATTCCATTTCGGGCGTGATAATGCCCGCCCGCGCATAGGCAAGTTGCGTCACCGCCTTGCCCGCCGTCGCTTTCAGCGGCTGATGACGTACACCAAATTCAGGCGTCAGGCGCTCACCGGTGGCAAAACCATTATCTTCCGGTTTGACGTGCCGTCCCTCGTAAGCCTCGACATCACCGCGCGCGACGATCCAGTCATGACGCAGACGCGGCAGACCCTTTTCGATCAGGACTGTATGAGCATGATCGGTATAAGGGCCGGAGGAATCATAGACCGTCACCGGCGGCTCGCCCGCCGTCGGGTGCACCGCGATCTCGCGCATCGGCACGCGGATATTCGGATGCAAAATTCCGGGCTTATGGATTTTCGTGGAGGCGGCATGCGGTCCGGTGGTGACCGTAAGCGGTATAGTCTTGGCAGCGATATTCATCTTGAGGCTCCAAAGTTTGACAGTGGAGACCCAGTTCGAGCCGGAATGATGGAAAATACCTGTGTGCCGAAACGCGGCGCCATGCGCCGCCCGACATCAGGTCTTTGCACCGTCCCTACGCCAGTATGAACTGGATCAGGTTCAACGGGTCACTGCGCATGAAAGCAGAATCTCAGCCCCTTGACGGGACACCCCTGGTGAATGGCCCCAGCAAAAAACACCCTCAGGCTTTTGTCAAGACCGGCGATCCATGCTTGGCAAAGGTGCGGGAATGGCGCATGCTGCCGTTAGTTGTAATTAACCTAACGGTTTAGGCGAATATTATCGTTTGCAACGTAACCATAAGCACAAACCATCCTGATGTGAAATTCATGGGAGATACGTCGGAATGAATGCGACTATACGTGAAATACTGGCAAAATTCGGCCAGCTTCCAACCCCCGTCGATACGATTGCAGATGAAGCCGATCTTTACGCGGCGGGCCTTTCTTCCTTTGCATCCGTGCAATTGATGCTCGGCATCGAAGAAGCATTCGATATCGAATTCCCCGACAATCTGCTGAACCGCAAGTCATTTGCGAGCATCAGGGCCATTGAAGACACCGTTAAGCTCATTCTGGATGGTAAAGAGGCAGCCTGATGAACGTCACCGTAGCGCCGCAGGATGAAACGCTGTCCGCGCGCGCAGGCCGTGTCGCGGCAATTGCCGCCAAACACGCGGATGAGGTGGATGTCACCGGCCGCTTCCCACAGGAAGCCGTCGACGCCTTGCGACAGGAACGCCTGCTCGGCATCCAGGTCCCCTCTTCGCTGGGCGGCGAAAGCGCTTCCCTACAGGAAATCGCCGATATCTGCGCCCGGCTCGGTCAGGCCTGTTCGGCAACCGCGATGATTTTCGCCATGCACCATATCAAGGCATCCAGCCTGGTGGAACACGGCGAGACGAGCGCATGGCATGCCGGCTTCATGAGCCGCATCGCCAGCGAACAGCTTCTCCTTGGCTCCGCCACCACCGAAGGCGGCATTGGCGGCAATCTGCGCAACTCCATCTGTGCAATCGAGGTCGAAGGCGATTTCTGCCGGCTGGAAAAAGACGCCACCGTCATTTCCTATGGCAGCAATGCCGATGCGATCCTCATCACCTCGCGTGCCCACAAGGATGCCGCGCCCGCCGATCAGGTGATGACGGTCTTTCTGAAAAACCAGTACACGCTCGAAAAGACCCATGTGTGGGATACGCTCGGCATGCGCGGCACCTGTTCGGACGGCTTCCTGTTCCGCGGCGAAGCGCCGGCGGCGCAGATATTCCCGAAGCCTTTTGCGGAAATCGCCGCACAATCCATGCTTGCAAGCTCGCATCTCCTGTGGAGCGCCGTCTGGTACGGCATCGCCTCGGATGCCGTGCTGCGCGCCCAGTCTTTCGTCAGAGCCGCGGCGCGCAAATCGCCCGGCACCGCTCCTCCCGGCGCGATCCGCCTTGCCGAGGTCTCCACCAAGCTGCAGGTCGTGAAATCCAACATCATCGCCGGTATCAAGGCTTACGAGGACACTAAGAGCGACCCCGAAAAACTGATGTCCATGGCTTTTGCCGTCGCCATGAACAATGTGAAAATCTGCTCTTCGGAAACCATTCTCGAGATCATCGATCATGCCATGCTGGTCTGCGGCATCATGGGTTACAAGAACGGCACGCCCTACAGCCTCGGCCGGCACCTGCGCGACGCGCACTCCGCCCGTCTGATGATTTCCAACGACCGCATTCTCGGCAATTCCGCCAATCTCCTGCTGGTTCACAAGCAGGACACCAGCCTCTTGGGATAAGACCATGGACATGCAAACCTCGTTTCTCGATCGACTGTTCGAAGAAGGCCTGCTGATTGAAACCGGTGTGGACGGTCTTTATGGACGCAGCGGCCAGTTCGAGGATGTCATTGCCGCCTTCGAGCGGCTGATCGACCGCACGGGCGGCGCTGACGGCGCCGAAGCGATCCGCTTTCCGCCCGGCATCAACCGCGCCTATTTCGAAAAGAGCGGTTATATGAAGAGCTTCCCGCAGCTCGCCGGCACGGTCCATTCCTTCTGCGGCTGTGAGCTCGACCATGTCAGCCTGCTGAAAACCATGGATGAGGGCGGCGACTGGACCAAAGACCAGAAAGCGACAGACATCGTGCTGACACCGGCGGCCTGCTACCCGCTTTATCCGACGATTGCCAAGCGCGGCGCGCTACCTGCCGGCGGCGGTCTCTATGACATCCAGTCCTATTGCTTCCGTCATGAACCTTCCAAGGACCCGGCCCGCCAGCAGCTTTTCCGCATGCGCGAATATGTTTGCATGGGCACCGAGTCCGACGTCACCGAATTCCGCCAGACCTGGATGGATCGCGGCGTGGAGATGATGAAAGCGGTCGGGCTCGACGTCACCATCGATGTCGCCAACGATCCCTTCTTCGGCCGCGCCGGCAAGATGCTGGCCAACAACCAGCGCGACCAGAACCTGAAATTCGAACTCTTGATCCCGGTCACATCCACGACCAGCCCGACGGCCTGCATGAGCTTCAACTACCATCAGGATGCCTTCGGCCAGAAATGGGGCCTCAACCTCGACAATGGCGATGTCGCCCATACCGCCTGCGTCGGTTTCGGCCTTGAGCGCATCGCGCTGGCGCTGTTTGCGCATCATGGTCTCGATGTGAAGAAATGGCCTGCGAAGGTCGTGGAAACGCTCTGGGGCTGATCATTCATGCGGCAGATTTTTCCCGGTCTCGATCCCAAAAACTATGTGCAGCATCCGCTCCATTCCTCCGAGAGAATGTGGCCGGAAACCAATTGCTACATCGATTTGTGGATCGAGGTGCTGGCCTCGAAAGGTCTGCCGCCGGAAGCCATGTTCGGTTTCACGCTCACGCAGGATTTCGAAGGCGACCAGTTCACCTTCTTCAAGGTGCCGCTGGAAGACCTCGAGGCGCTTTATGGCGTTCGCGCCACCGAACTTGCGATCTTCGACAGCGTGGAAAGCCACATAGAGGCGCAGCTCGCACGCGGCCGCATCTGCCTGATCGAGATGGACAGCTTCTATATGCCTGATACCCATGGGGTGGGCTACCGGAAGGAACATGGCAAGACCACCATCGCCATCAACCGGCTCGATCTCGCGAAGCGTGAACTCGACTATTTCCACAATGCCGGCTTCTTCCACCTTGCAGGCGAAGATTTTGACGGCCTGTTCCAGCATCATCTGGCCGAGACCGACCCGCCTTTCCTGCCCTATACCGAATTTGCGAAATTCGCGGATAGTAGCCCCTCGCCCGCACATATTCGCAAGACGGCCGAACGGCTCCTGAAGTTTCATTTTTCCAGACGGCCCTCCGCCAACCCGGTCCGTGCTTTTGCCGGCGTTTTTCCGGCGCAGGTGGAAAAGGTCGCCGACCGACCCTTCGGCTTTTTCCACAAATATGCCTTCAACACGCTGCGCCAGCTGGGCGCCAATTTCGAACTGGCGGCAAGCCACTTCGAATGGCTGGACGCGGACGGTTTTTCTGAAGCAAGAAACCACGCGCTCAAGATTTCCGAGGTTGCCAAGACCGTGCAGTTCCAACTTGCCCGCGCCGTCACCCGCCGCAAATTTGATGCGCTGGCCACCGTGCTCGATCCAGCAGCGGATGCGTGGGATGGCGTGATGGAAGCGCTTGCGACTAAACTCACTGATGCCAGCGAGGCCGCGTGAGGACTTATCTTCCCGGCGAAAGCGAGGAATTGCTGAGCGAAGGCTGGACGCTGACGCTGACGCCCGCCGATGCCTGTGAGACGCCATCCGATATTCCCGCATCGCTCGAAAGCCTTCACGTCTCCGTTCCCGGCACCGTGGCGCAGGCTCTGGAAGCGGCTGGAAAATTCGACCGCCTTGACCCGGCGCCTCTCAATGACAGGGACGCCTGGTATCGGCTGACGATGATTTCCGATACGCGCGAACGCGCCACCTTGCGCTTCGACGGTCTCTCCACCATTGCCGAAATCTTCTTCAACGGCGAGCTCATCGCCGCGAGCCAGAGCATGTTCGAAAGGCTGGAAGTGCCTGTTGAACTCACGGGCGCGGACGAGCTTTGCATCTGCTTTCGGGCGCTTGCGCCAAGACTTGAAAAAACCGGTCCCCGCGCCCGCTGGCGGCCGCAGATGATGAATACGCAGGGGTTGCGGCTGATCCGTACCACCGCACTCGGTTACATGCCCGGATGGTGCCCGGAAATCCACGCCGCCGGTCCGTGGCGGCCCATCAGTCTGATTAGAAAGGAAGCGGTGCTTTGCACACTCCGATCTTCGCTGGACGAGGCAGGAACGGGAACACTCGCCATCTCGCTGGAAACCAAGCGGCCCATAAAATCGGCACGGCTTGGCTGCGCGGGTTATAGCGCCGATCTTTCCAGGGATGAGAACGGCAAGTTTTCCGGCGAGCTCCACATACCCGAAGTCGAACCATGGTGGCCGCATACCCATGGCAGGCCTGCGCTGCACGACACGCTTTTGGAACTGGACGGCGAACAACATAGGCTGGGGCGTACCGGCTTCCGGCGGGTCGAGATCGATCATGGCGAAGACGGTAATGGTTTCGGCCTCAAGGTGAACGGTCAGCCGGTCTTCTGCCGCGGCGCGGTCTGGACGACGGCCGATATTGTGCGCCTGCCGGGAACGGGGGCGGACTACGAGCCATGGCTTAGAAAAGCCGCGGAAGCCGGCATGAACATGATCCGCATCGGCGGCACCATGGCTTATGAGACGCCGGAATTTTTCGCGCTTTGCGACGAACTCGGCATCATGGTCTGGCAGGACGCCATGCTCGCCAATTTCGATTACCCGGCAAAGGACGAGAGCCTGCGCCAGCATATCGTCACGGAAATCTCGCAGTTCCTCGAAGCCACCGCGCTTTCTCCATCGCTCACCGTCTTCTGCGGCGGCAGTGAAATGTACCAGCAGGGCGCGATGCTCGGTCTGCCGGAACAGATATGGAAGGGAACGCTTACCGAGGAGGTTCTGCCGGAACTCCTTGCCGAGAAACGCCCGGACACAGCCTATGTCGCCAATTCCCCCTCCGGCGGTGCATTGCCCTTCTTTCCCAACGTCGGGGTCGGCCATTATTACGGCGTGGGCGCCTATTGCCGCCCGCAGGAAGATGCGCGCCGCGCCGATCTGCGCTTCGCCGCCGAGTGCCTCGCCTTCGCCAATATTCCCGAACAGGAGACGCTGGACAGATATCTACCTGGCGTGGCCGTGCACGATCCGCGATGGAAGGCACGCGCACCGCGCGATCGCGGGGCATCCTGGGATTTCGAGGATGTTCGTGACCACTATCTGAACCTGCTCTACGACGTCGAACCGGATGTTCTGCGTCGCGAAGACGGCAGCCTTTATCTCGACATGTCCCGGGCTGCCACGGCCGAGGTCATGGAGGCGACTTTCGCCGAATGGCGGCGCAGCGGTTCCTCCTGTCAGGGCGCTCTGGTCTGGACCCTGCAGGATCTCGTTCCCGGCGCAGGCTGGGGTGTCATCGATGCGACCGGCAGGCCCAAATCCGTCTGGCACGCGTTGAAAAGGGCGTTCCGCCCCATCCAGGTTACTTTTTCCGATGAGGGCACGAACGGGCTGGATATACACCTCGTCAACGAGACCGGCGGCGGCCTCGAAGCCATGCTGGAGCTGACCTGCCTGCGCGAAGGTGTGCAACCCGTCGTCCACGCCAAACGACCGCTCACGCTTTCGCCGCGACAGAGCCAGACCATTGCCGCAACAGATTTGTTCGGCGCCTTTTTCGATACGACCTATGCCTATCGTTTCGGCCCTCCATCCCATGATGTGACGGTCGCCCGGCTTCGCGACGTTGCGACGGGACATGTCATCGCCGACGCATTCCATTTCCCTCTCGGCCGGAAAAAGGCGCTGCACGCCGCGAACCTTCAGGTCGCGATCGGTGAAACGAGCGGCAACTGGTCTCTTGAAATCGGCACGGACCGGCTGGCGCAGTCCGTCCATGTCGAGGTGCAGGGTTATCACGCCTCGGAAAACTGGTTCCATCTCGGCCCCGGCGAAACAAGAAAAATCAGCCTCCTGCCGGAAACCCCGGCGACGGAAGCTCCTCCTTCCGGAGAGGTCGTGTCACTGGGTTCCAGCCGGCGATTTTCCTTCTAAAGCACGACAGCCAGGCATTTTTACCGCAAATGCGCGAGAGCCAGCCGCTTCACCGCGTCGATATAGATTTGTCTGGCTTCCGGCGTTGAAAGATTGTGATCGGCATCGGGAATAATGGTCAGCGACACGTTCTTATAGGCGGCCAGTCCTTCGCCATTGGCATCGAAGTAATATTGGAAATGTTCCAGACCATCGTCGTTGTCGCTGTAGAGCAGATGAACGACGGTATCATTCGCCTTCAATTTGTCGAACGCACCATAGACGGCACGTCCTTCCTCGCTGCCCCTGCGGAACAGCCTCGCCGTTTTTGTCGAAAGCCTCTTGATCGTCGCCTTGACGATATTCAGCCCCGCACTTGCCACATCGACATCGCCGCTGATGAGACGCTTGAATGTCGCGCCCTGTCGAAAGCGCTGGCTGTATTCCCCGAAGGAACGCGGGCGTTTGTGCAAGGCCTCATCTACCGAGCGGCCTTTACGCCAATGGAAGACGACCGGATTGACCGCGACCACGGCGTCGATCCGCTCATCGGCGATTGCACCGTTGAAGGCAAGATAAGCGCCGCTGCACCGGCCCGCCGCAATGAAAGGCCCCTTCCCACGCTTGCCGAGAAAATCGAGTGCGGCAGCCACGTCGTCATTCTGCGCGGCATCGTAAAGAACCTGCTCGGGCACGTTTTTGACCGGAGGACTGTCGGCAATATTGGCCGCGTCGAAGCGAAGCGATGCCACCCCCTCGCGCGCCAATGTACGGGCCATCTGCACGGAAAGCCTGCCCCAGCCCGCATGCCGGTCATAGGCCGCGCCAAGCAGAAGAACCGAAGAAACCACCTCCCGGTCGTCAGGCCCGCAAAAAATACCGAAAAGCCGCCCGCCTTCTCCAAATTGCACCGGCTGCTCGACAAAACCGCACCCACGCTGCGGGGCATTGACTGTGAAATCCTCCTGGGGAGTCACCTGACTCTCGGCATGGGTCTGGGAGAGCACCCAATCGACCAGCCGGTTGACCACATCGTCGGATATTTTCGAGAGCGTAGGGCTGGAGACGAGATCGTCGTAACCTGAAAACTCCGCCTCCTCCACCGCACCGCCGATCGCGATGAGATGCCTGGCGAAATCGGCATCGGTTACGCGGCCCGGCCGGGAAAGCGCCAGAATGCTGCGCGCCGGAGCAGCGGTCAGATTTGAAAGATTGGCCTTCCTGATCGCATCCGCAACACCGGCAGGCATGGCCATGCCGGCAATCGATCCCGCCTCCGTCATCCGTTGCGCGGGCCGAAGACCGAGACCATCGTCGATCATGGAGGACCACATCGCCAGCTCACGCAGATAGGCGCGGCCGGAAACGACAGGCGCCAGAAGAGCCATGGAACCCACTTCAGCCACATCGGCAAACGCCTGTGCAGCAATCAGGCAGCCGAGGCCCTGAGCGACAACGACCACTTCGGCGCAGCCGGAAAGACGCTTCAGACAGTTGAGCGCCGCGCGCGCGTCGGAAATCCAGTCCGCTGCACGGCCCGCATCATCAGGGTCGAAGGCGTCACCCGCGCCCAGATAGTCGAATCGCAGGCTGGCGACACCGCAAGCGGCCAGCCGCTCGGCCAGTACCCGTTGAAACTTGCGGCTGCACAGCTCCTCCATGCCCCATGGGCTGACGAAAAGAACGGCATGGCGCTGTCTGACATCCTTGCGCGCCGGATGGAAAATCCCGGTGAGCCCATCAAAAGAGACCGGATGCGCAACCGCCCCATTCGAGGCAATGCCGGAAAGCGACAATGCATCAAGAAACGGATCGCTGCCTGTACGCTCTGAAATATCTATCGCCATCGACCTTGCCATCATTGCGCCAGTGTCTGGCTCAACCATTACGGGATCATTGTATCGAAGCGTCTTACCGCCTGATCTACAATAAAAACAACAACATTAGAGAAGTCTAAAAATATAGTCGCATTTATATCCATTGCCGCCCGCACATTGCAAAAACGAACACCGGGATGACGGGCAAGTCCCGGCGGGGCCGCTATTTTGCTCGAAACCGCTTGAATATACTGATAAATAGCGAGTCCCATACCTATTTGCAGGAGGAGGTTGCGCCACCCGGCCACCGGATCGTCTAGACACCGCGCAAACCAACACGCCGGGCCACGCCCGACAGGTCATAGAAGTTTTATATGGAACAAAGCCTTACGCGTTATATCTGGTCGCACACGAGGCGGCAGCAGCTTTTCATTCTGCTGATCGTGGCCCTGTCGATGATCCCCTATTTCCTCGCCTTCGATCTGCCCAAGCAGATCGTCAACGGCCCAATTCAGGGGGATGGTTTCGAAGGGGCGAATGCGACGCAGCTTTTCATGCATCTCACGGTCGATATTCCCTACTGGGGCACCGTGACATTATTCCCCGGGCTTGAGCTCAACCGCATGTCGATGCTGATGGCGCTCAGCCTGACGTTCCTTGCGCTTGTCATCATCAACGGGCTCTTCAAATATTACATCAATACCTATAAGGGCCGCCTTGGCGAGCGGCTTCTGCGGCGCATCCGTTTCGAGCTCATCGACAAGATCCTGCGGTTCCCACCCTCCCATTTCAAGCGGGTCAAAGGTGCGGAAATCTCCAGCATGGTGAAGGACGAGGTGGAGCCGCTCGGCGGCTTTACCGGCGACGCCTTCGTGCAGCCGGCCCTTCTCGGCGGCCAGGCGCTCTCCGCGCTCTTCTTCATTCTCGTGCAGAATTTCTGGCTCGGCCTGATTGCGGCTTTCATGGCCGCCATACAGGTGGGCATCATTCCCAAAATGCGCCGCCGCCTCATCGAGCTTGGCCGCCAGCGGCAGCTGAGCGCCCGCCAGCTTGCCGGACGAATCGGCGAAATGGTTGACGGTATCGGCACCATCCATGCCTATGACACGTCCAATTACGAGCGGGCGGATGCCTCGCACCGGCTCGGCGACATCTTCAAGATCCGCTACGATCTCTACCAGTGGAAGTTTCTGGTCAAGTTCATCAATAACTTCCTCGCACAGCTCACTCCCTTCTTCTTTTATGCGCTCGGCGGTTATCTCACACTGAAGGGCAGCCTCGATGTCGGGCAGCTGGTAGCCGTCATCAATGCCTATAAGGAACTGCCCGGACCGCTGAAGGAACTGATCGACTGGGATCAGGCGCGTCAGGACGTGCAGGTGAAATACGAGCAGGTCTTCGAGCAGTTCGATGCCCCGAACATGATCGACGAGAAGGTGCAGAAACTGTCTCCCGGCGCAGTCGCGGCGATCAGCGCCCCGATCGTCGTCGCCAATCTGACGCTGGAGGACGATAGCGGCAGCCGGCTTCTGGAACAGGCATCGCTGAAGGTCGAACCCGGCGAGGTGATCGCCATCGTCGGCGGCTCGGGCGCCGAGGCGCTGGCGGATGCAATCGGCCGCACGCTCTGGCCAACCTCGGGCAAGATCAGCATCAACGACGTCGACATATTGGAACTGCCGGAATCGCTGACCGGGCGGCGTATTTCCTATGTATCCTCGGACAGCTATTTCTTCCACGCCAGCCTGAAGGACAATTTGCTTTACGGCCTCAAACACGCCCCGCTTGCGGACAGGAACTATGAGGGGGCAGCGCTGGAACATCGCAAGTGGGAAATCCGCGAAGCCAAGATGGCGGGCAATCCGCTGATCGATATCAACAGCGAATGGATCGATTACGCTTCGAGCCCGGCCGGCGACGGCAGGCCGGAAAATCTCATCCAGGCCATTCTGGCCGTCCTCGACAGCGTGGAACTGTCGCAGGATATTCTGGAATTTGCGCTGCGTTCGTCGATCGACCCTTTGACCGACCTGCATCTTGCCGCACGCATCGTTGAACTGCGGCATGTGCTGCGTGCGGAGCTCGAAAAGGAAAATCTGAGCGGCCTCATCGCGCCCTTTGAACTGGAGAGCTATAACAGCGAGGCGACGGTCGGCGAAAACCTGCTGTTCGGCACCATGCGGGATTCTTCCCAGACGATCCGAACCGTCATCGAAAGCGACTATTTCCGCTCCCTGATGCGCGAAACCGGCCTCGTGAAAACCCTGTTCGAGATGGGTTACACGATTGCCGAAAACATCGTGGAAATCTTCGCCGACCTGCCGGGAGACCACCCCTTCTTCCAGCAGCTCACCTTCATGACGCCCGACGACATTCCGGTCTATCAGCAGATGCTGCAACGCCTTCAGAGCCGGAGTTTCGACGAGGCCAATGAAAGCGAAAAGCGCGCAATGCTGCGGCTCAGCTTCTTCTACATCGAGCCTCGCCAGCGTTTCGGTCTGCTATCGCCGGAGATCATGAACCGGATCGTCGAAGTCCGACACATGTTCCATGAGAACCTGCCCGACAGCCTGAAAAACGTGATCGAAATCTACGATCCGACCAAATATATGAGCGCCACCAGCCTGCTGGACAATATCCTGTTCGGCAAGGTCAGCCATCGCTACACCGACGCCTCGCGGCGCATCACCCGCATCGTCGCCGATGTCATGCGCAAGCAGGGTGTCTATGAACGCGTGCTGGCGGTGGGCCTGGACTTCAACCTCGGCGCGGGCGGCAAACGGCTTGGCCCGCTCCAGCGCCAGAAGCTCAATCTGGCACGGGCGCTGATCCGCAAATCCGATTATTACGTCTTCAACCGCCCTCTTCCCGGCCTCGATCCCCGACAGCAGGAGGAAATTGTCGAGCGGGTCATCACACTCCTGAAACAGAACAACAATAGCCCGTCGATCATATGGGTCCTGTCGAATGCGACGCTCTCCCGCATGTTCGAGCGGGTGATCGTTGTTCATCAGGGCCTGATCACCGCCGACGGAAGTTACGAGACTCTCGCCGAGGAAAACGGTACATTCAAGGACATGGTCGCAACATAAATCCAAGAAGGTGACCGAGGTGGAACAAGAACAGGGTAAGTCAATGCTGTTTAAAGACGAAATTCAGATGCTGAAACGGGTGCCGTTTTTTTCGGAAATGGAACCGTCAAAGCTCAAACTACTGGCATTCGCATCCGACCGGGTGTCCTATCATGCTGGCGACGTGCTGTTTCATCAGGGAGATGTCGGCGATGCGGCCTATGTCGTCTTGACCGGAAAAGTCGATGTTCTGGTCGATTCCCCTTCGGGCACGCTGAAAGTGGCCGAAATGACCGGCAATGCCATTGTCGGCGAAATCGCAATCCTCTGCGACAGCGTCAGAACCGCGACCGTTCGCGCCTCCACCAATGTGGAAGCCCTGCGCATCGGCAAGGAACAGTTCTTCAAGCTCATGTCCGATTTCCCCGACATCACCATCAAGGTCATGCGCGTTCTGGCCGAACGCCTTACCCAGACGACGGCGGAACTGAGCAAAGCGCGGGCAGGCGCCCGGACATAAACGACAATTCCTTGCTACCTTGAATGGCGATATTGGAAAAATAAATGTCGTACTATTGCAATATAAATGAAATGCTGACTGAATAAGGGGTAAAGGCGTCCGCCAGAAACGAGCGGATATAAGAATCTATAGAGACAACGGGCTTCATGGGAGGAAAGCGTGCAAGATTCCGTTGTTATTGGGGTGTGTCATGGCGTTCGATTCCGACACAGCAAGTCGGGAAAGTAATAGAAATTTTCGGGTAAAGATCTGGGGTGCGCGGGGAACGCTTCCTGTTTCAGGTGAAAACTTCCGAAAATACGGCGGAAATACCATCTGCATCGAGGTAAGATGCGGCGATCACGTTCTTTTGTTCGATGCGGGTTCGGGCTTGCATCCCGCTGGCCTCGCCCTGCGGGCGGAAGGCATTACCGACGTCAACCTGTTCTTCTCGCATTGTCATTACGACCACATTGTCGGCTTCCCCTATTTCAAGCCCTTTTATAACAGCTCCAACGATGTCGCCATCTGGTCGGGCCACCTCGCTGGCACCATGACCACCCGGGAAATGCTCAAGGACTTCATGAGCCCGCCGTGGTTCCCCGTGCCGCTGGAAATCTGCTGCGCAAAAATCGACACGCGGGACTTCATGCCGGGCGACGCGCTCGATGTGCATCCCGGCCTTTCGATCAGAACCGGAATGCTCAACCATCCCGGCAACGCCATCGGATATCGGCTGGACTGGGAAGGAAGGTCCCTCGCCATCATCACCGACACCGAACATGAGCCGGGCGATATGGACGAAACCGTGCTCGACCTGATCAGGGACGTCGACCTTTTCCTCTATGACGCCATGTTCACCGATGAGGAAATGAGCCTTTATCGCGGCTATGGCCACTCATCCTGGCAACAGGCGATCCGCCTCGCCAAACGCGCCGGCGCAAAAAATGTCGGCTTCATCCACCACGCCCCAAGCCGCAGCGACGAAGAACTGGACAATATCGAAAAACAGGCGAAAGCCCAGTTCAGTGGGGCCTTCGCGGCCATGGACGGCCAGATCATCGAGCTCTGACGCAATCTGGCTCCGGCGAAGTCGACCTGTCCGACCGCGTTTTCGAAACCCTGATTTCGACATCCCTTGCCATGCGGGCGTTCGAACACGCACAATTGACCGTTTCCGATGGATTGCTCCACGATATTGCCACGAGACGGCCTGCAATAAGGGTGCCACCACATACTACATGATGATTCTGCGCTGAATGACCACATGATGGGATTTGCATGATCCGTTTCTTTTCGGAGACCAATTTGAGACGCGCCCGGATTTTATCCGGCCTCATCATATTTGCTTTCGTATTTTCCCATCTTTTCAATCACTCCCTCGCACTCATCTCCATCGATACCGCCGAACGGGCGCGAAAATGGTTCAGCCTGATCTGGCTCAACCCTGTCAGCAGCCTGCTTTTTTACGGTTCTGTTCTGGTGCATGTCTGTCTTGTTCTGCGCTCGCTCTATCTGCGCAGAACGCTGCGCATGCCGCTCCGCGAAGCGCTTCAGGTCATCTTCGGCCTGTCGATCCCGTTCCTGATCATCGGCCACGCCGTCAATATCCGCGTGTCGCATATGCTTTATGGCATCGATGTCGGCTATTATTCGGTCATCCGCAGGCTGTGGATCAACAACCCGATACAGGGCGCCTGGCAGAGCCTCGCCTTGATCGTGATCTGGGTCCACGGATGCATTGGCCTCTATTTCTGGCTGCGTTACCGGGACTGGTATCCGCGGATAGCCGGGCTGTTCATGACGGTGGCCGTGATGCTACCGCTGCTGGCGCTGCTGGGCTTCAGTGATGCCGGCCGCTGGCTGGCGGAAATCGATGAAAAATACGCGCTCCCACCCGGACTTGCCGACAATACGATTCAAAAGGACGAGCTGCCACTGCAGCGGGAAATGGAAACACAGATCCGTTTCATCACCGGCACAGCGGAGACGTTGTTCGTCAGCGCGGTAATGCTGGTTTTCGCCATGCGTGGCGTACGCAGCTTTCGGCAACGATTGACGGCAATCGAAATCCGCTATGAACATGGCGCGCAGGCACATGTACCGGCCGGTCTCAGCATTCTGGAAGCGAGCCGCCTTGCGGGAATTCCGCATTACTCCGTCTGCGGCGGCAAGGGGCGCTGCTCAACCTGTCGGGTCAAGGTTCTGAACAGCAAAGGCCCGCTACCGCCACCGGGAGACATCGAGCAAACCACATTGAGGCGCATCCATGCCGATTCCGATGTCCGGCTCGGCTGCCAGCTACGCCCCACCAGCGATATTGATATCGCGCTTCTCGTTTCACCGCCCCAGCAAAGCGACCTGCCGGCCGACGCACAACCGGCCCGGCCCGGCCGGGAAGAAGAAATTGCCATCCTCTTTTGCGATCTGCGCAACTTCACCACGCTTTCCGAAGCGAAGCTGCCCTATGATGTCGTCTTCCTTCTGAACCGCTATTTCACCATCGTCGGCCAGGCCGTAGAGCAGGCGGGAGGCCATCTCGACAAATTCATCGGCGATGGCGCCATGGCGCTTTTCGGACTTGGCGAGGACGCGGAACATGCCTGCCGCAACGCCATGAAAGCGGCCGCGACCATATTGCGGGATATAGCAATTCTGAACGAGGGGCTGGAGAAACAATTCGCCGTCCGTCTGGAAGTCGTCGTCGGCATTCATTCCGGTCCGAGCATCGTCGGCGTCATGGGATATGGCGCGGCCAAAACCCTGACGGCCATCGGCGATACCGTCAACGTGGCAAGCAGGCTCGAATCCAAGGCCAAGGAATTCGGCGCAGCCATCGTTGTTTCCGAACCGGCCATCATTCAGGCGGGACAGGAGATTGCCGATCTCAGAAGCGAAGAAATCGCCATCCGCGGCCGCAACTCGCAAATGAAGGTCTTCCTGCTCTCGAAAGAAGAGAGCGAGCGCTATTTATGAAATAGCGCCAACACACCCATCGGGGCGTCCGATCTCAAATCTTGCGATAGAGAAAATAACGGTCCGTCGGCACGCTTGCCGGCACCGGCAGCGGCTTCAACATGGGATGATCCAGAGGCAGACCGCTGACCGCGAGACCGCCTTTCGCCAGCATGCCCGCCGCAAGATCGGGCAACCATGTGAGGGTGACCGCATCCTTTTCCGGATAGCCCGTGCCGATATCGGCATGCACGAACGCCGCTTCCGAGCCGATGAAAGCCGGAGCGGTTTGCGATATTTCACCGATCACCAGATCCTCCTGCGCCGGAACGGAGGAGGCATGCGCACCCATGGCCCTGTCGAAAGCGATGATGCGGCGGTTGGGGAACAGCTCCCGCAGGTGATTGAAGGTGCGCCCGTTGCCAAGGCCGATTTCCATAAGCGCGCCTTCAGCCGGCAGATCGAGATCGGCCGCGACATGATTGAGGATATCCCGCTGCGCGGTCAGCCGGCGAATGAAACTATCGAGTCTGCTCATGTTATCAGGCCTTGATGATGTGTTTTGCGGCTATATCCCGACGCGCGAAAACATTGCGCGTGTCGATGATAAGCGGCGCCCATTCGCTTAGAGCGGCATAATCCACATTGTCATGATCGGTCGCAACGAGAACGGCGTCGAAGGCGCCTATCGCCTGCCTGTCCCACGGCACGGATTTCATGCCCATCAGATGGCTATATTCCCGGGTTTTCGGGATTTCGGCCACGTGGGGATCGAAATAGGCCGCTTCGCCGCCGCGCTCCTGAATAAGCTCGATGAGCTTCAGCGAGGGGCTTTCGCGAATATCCGGCACATTCTTTTTATAGGCGAGGCCGACGACCAGCACCTTCGAGCGGCTGAGCGCCTTGCCGGAATGAATATCGAGCGCCTCTGCAACCCGCCCGATGACGTGACGTGGCATGCCGGTATTGATCTCGCCGGCCAGTTCGATGAACCGCGTCGGCAATTCATATTCGCGCGACTTCCAGGTGAGGTAAAAAGGATCGATCGGTATGCAATGGCCGCCAAGGCCCGGGCCGGGATAAAAGGGCATGAAACCAAACGGCTTGGTCTTCGCCGCATCGATCACTTCCCATATATCGATACCCATCGCCTCGTAGACGACCTTGAGTTCGTTGACGAGCGCGATATTGACCGCGCGGAAGACGTTTTCGGTGATTTTGACCGCCTCGGCCGTGGCATTTGTCGAGACGGGGACGATCTTTTTGACCACCGAACCGTAAAATGCCGCCATCAGCTTTCCGGCCGCCTCGCCATCGCCGGCGACAACCTTCGGAATGGTCGAGGTCTCGAAATCGCGATTGCCAGGATCTTCCCGTTCAGGTGAAAAGCCGATGAAGAAATCGACGCCGGAGACGAGCCCCGTGCTTTCCAGAATGGTCTTCACCACCCCGTCAGTCGTGCCGGGATAGGTGGTCGATTCCAGAACCACGAGTTGTCCCTTGCGCAGATGGGCGGCAATATCGCGGCAGGTCTTTTCGACATAGGAAAGGTCCGGCTCGCGATATTTCGTCAGGGGTGTCGGCACGCAGATGGCGATGACATCGCATTCGGCCAGCCTGGAGAAATCCGAGGTGGCGACAAAGCCGTCATCCTCTCTCACACTCGCCAGCACCTCGTCGGAAACGGCCTCGATATAGCTGCGCCCGGCCTCGATCGCGGTAATTTTATCGGGATCGATATCGAAACCGACAACCTTGAAACCGCCCCTGGCGATCGTCATGGCAAGCGGCAGACCGACATAGCCGAGGCCGATCACCCCCGCTTTGGCGCTTTTGTTTTCAATGCTGGAAAGCAGGTTCCGGGAAATGTCTGGGGAAGTCAAAGCGTGTCACGCTCCGCGCATGTGCAAAAGATGCCTTTCAGTTGGGCAAGAATGACGGACCTGTCAAGGCTCGGCCCTTTCAAATTCCGGTTGACGCCCAAGCCACCGCCAACGCACAACCATCGCCATGAAGATCGCCTTTTATGCGCCGCTCAAATCTCCCAACCATCCCGTTCCCTCCGGCGACCGGCTGATGGCCCGTTTGCTAATGGCGGCGATCACGATGGGCGGTCACGATGTTTCCGTCGCTTCGGAACTGCGCAGCTTCCTGAAACAGCCGGATGACCCGGCAAGGACCTTGCTCGCCGATGAGGCCGAGCGCGAAATCGAGATCGTCACACGGCGCTGGCGACGGGATGGCGTGCCGGATCTCTGGTTTTGTTACCACCCCTATTACAAGGCGCCGGACTTGCTCGGACCGGAACTGAGCAAACGTTTCGACATCCCCTATGTCAGCGCTGAAGCGTCCTATTCGCCGAAACGGAATGGGATGGGATGGCAGGCAGTTCAGGATGGGTTGCTGGCCGCATTGAACGCCGCCGCCATCAATATCTGCTTCACCGCACGGGATCGTGAAGGGCTTGTGCGGGCCTCGCCCGCCCTTCGCTGGGCCATGCTACCGCCTTTCATCGATGCCGAGGCCTTTCTCAAGAACACGCCCCAGCCGACACCCGCAAGGCTCATCACCGTCGCCATGATGCGGGCGGGTGACAAGCTCGACAGCTATCGCGCCCTTTCCGAAGCGCTCGCCCTGTTGCCGCATGATCTCGACTGGACGCTGGATATCGTCGGCGACGGACCGGAACGCACGGCCGTACAGGCCATGTTCAGCGCGTTTCCCAACCACCGTCTCGTCTGGCACGGGGAAAAAACCGCGGCCGATATCGCCATGCTCCTTTCAAAAGCCTCTCTCTATGTCTGGCCAGGCCATGGCGAGGCCTATGGTCTCGCCTATCTCGAGGCGCAGGCCGCCGGCCTGCCCGTTGTGGCCGAAGAAGTGGCTGGCGTCCCCGAGGTGGTAAAATCCGGCGCCACAGGATTACTGACACCAGAAAATGATAGAGCTGCCTATGCCGACGCGATTAAAACCCTGCTCGGCGATGACAGACAGCGCGAAGAACTGGCACGGGCGGCCCGGCAATTCGTGAGGAACGAACGGTCTCTGGAAAACGCCGCAAAAGAACTGAACCATATCCTGCTGCAAGCAAAGGCGCGAACATCATGAGTCTGGAAAAACTCGTTGCGGCACTGGACGAATGCGGGCGGCGCGGCATATCCGCCGATCTCTGGCTCCGGGACGACGATGCGGTGGAGCCGACGCCCGCGCTCGACACGTTGCTCGATCTTTGCGGCGGCTTTTCCGCTCCGGTCACGCTCGCGGTCATCCCCGAGATGACGACCGATAAGCTCGCACGGCATCTGGATGTGTCGGACATTGCCCAGGTCGCCGTGCATGGCTGGTCCCATACGAATTATGCTGGCGAGAAGGAAAAGAAACAGGAACTCGGATCGCATCGCGATCCCGCTGTCGTTCTCGATGAATTGCAATCCGGACTGGATAAACTCCACGACCTGCATGGCGGGCGTTTGGTGCCGATGCTCGTGCCGCCGTGGAACCGCATAGATGTCGGTATCGTGAAGGCACTGGCGGGCCTCGGATATCGCGCCCTGTCCGTTTTCGGCCCGGAGAAAAGCACCCTGCCGCCCTGCCTGAACACCCATGTCGATGTGATCGACTGGCACGGCAGCCGCGGTGGCCGTGACGACAACGTGCTCTTTGCGGAGACCGCCGCCCGCATCCTGACGAGCGCCGAAAACGGCGGCACGACCGGCATCCTCACCCACCATCTCGTCCATGACGACAATGTCTGGCGCTTCCTGAGACGGCTTTTCGAGGTGACCGCCAAACATCCCGCCGCCCGCTGGCGTTCTTCGAAAGACCTTGTCGACGACATCTCACCATGATTTCCAGGCGATCAGCAATCCGCTCGCCTCAGTGGAAAGTTTCCGCCTGACCGCTTCCACCGTCTCAAAAGGCGCGCGGTCGGGAAGGGACGCGGCAACGAACCCCGCTGGCGCAAGGCTGATGCTCCCCGCCCGGGCGATGATGGTGAAGATCAAGGGGCCGGTCGACCACCAGGCAGGGGCGCGCGGCATGTCTTCGATAATCCCGGGAAAGGCATTCAGCATCCTGCTGAAAACCGGATGTCCGACAGGCGCAGCGATGAAGGAATTGGCAAGCAGCATGCTGCCCTGCCCCGTGTCACGCGGCGTTTTTTCGTCAAACACCGTCAGCCCCGCCAGAGGCAGGAATGTATCGAAACTCACATCGTCCCGCGCCGGATACCAGTCGCAATCGAGATAGATACCGCCAAACCGCCCCAGCAGGATATAACGGGCCACATCCACCGCGCCTGGATAGTCGCCCTTGTCGAGCATGGTTTTGAAGACGCCGTTCGAAAACACGCCTTCCCGCTCAAGATCGGCCTCCCGCCAGAGCCGATAGTCGTAACCATGGTTCGAAGCGTGGGCGGCCCATGCCTCAACCGATACCGGCGGGGCTTTTTCCCCGATCCATATCTGGTGGATGAGCCTTGGCACATCTTCACGGCTTTTGAGGCTGATCGTGCGACGTTCTTCCGTGGAAAACCGCGCATATTTCTCCAGCACCTGCGGGGGTGGAACAAGCGTATATTGATAACCGATCTTGGCGACCATATCGCCTTCGGCCTTGGCGAGGCGCAGCCGTGCCGCATGCAGCCGGCGCGGCAGGCCGAGCACTGTTTGCTCCCCCATCAGGTGGCCGTCCTTTGCTGCAACCAGCGATAAGAGAAGCGCATTGGCTTCCGCATACTGACCGCCATTTTGCAACTGCCGGGCCTTATCCAGCTGGGCATCGTAATATTTCTTGTCGGACATGGATCCTCATCCAGAAACGCTCGTTAACATATCGCCAAACAAAAGGCGTCAGGCAAGCCGTCGTGTTTCGGAAGCCGGCTTTGAATTCGCTAAACAATTCGATGTTTCAGAGGCATAGACAGACAACAAACCCTGCGATAACGTGGATTTAAGCCCTCCTGAGCAAATTGTCACAAGGCAAAGATAAAGAGACGGCAAGGAACCCTTTGGCATGAGCGCAGGCGCAGATTTGCTCCGTATTGAAAATCTGCGGGTCTCGTTTTCTCTCATGGGCGGCACCATCGATGCCGTCAGGGGCGCGAGCCTTCGTATTCTTCCGGGAAAAGTCACTGCTCTTGTCGGCGAGTCTGGCTCTGGAAAATCCGTCATCGGCCAGACCATCATGGGCATCCATCCCAAGACGGCGCGTGTGAATGGCCGCGTGCTGTTCACCGATCCGGAAAATGCCGCAGCCGGCCCCATCGATCTGCTGCAATTGCCGAAGGACGGCCGGGAAATCCGTTCGATACGCGGAAATCGCATCGGCCTGATCTTTCAGGAGCCGATGACGTCTTTCTCGCCGCTGCACACTATCGGCAACCAGATCGATGAGGCGCTCAGGATTCACAGCATCCTGTCACCGGCCGAACGCGCGGAAAAAATGCATGAAACACTCGACCTTGTAGGGTTTTCCAAACCCAAGAAGGTCGTGAACATGTATCCCTTCGAGCTGTCGGGCGGCATGCGCCAGCGCGCCATGATCGCCATGGCACTGATCTGTCGCCCGGCGCTGCTGATCGCCGACGAGCCGACGACGGCGCTCGACGTGACCATACAGGCGCAGATCCTCAAGCTGCTGCGTGATCTGCAGAGCCGTCTGAACATGAGCATGCTGCTCATCACCCACGATCTCGGCGTGGTGGCAAACATCGCCGATGAAGTTGCTGTGATCTATCAGGGCGAGATCATGGAGGCCGGCACGGTCGACGACATTTTCAAGTCGCCGAGCCACCCATATCTCAAGGGCCTGATGGCCGCCGTGCCGCATTTCGACATGAAGCCCGGCGAAAGGCTGAAGGCGCTTCGCGAAATCAACATTGACCACGAAAGCCTCGTCGGCAAAAAAAACGCCGCAGTGAACAAAACCCCCGGCCCGCTTCTGACCGTGGACAATATCAGCAAGACGTTCACGACCCGGAAGTCCAGCTGGTTCCGCAAAGGCGACGCCAATGCCACCAAGGCGGTCAACAGCGTCAGTTTTGAAATTCGCCGCGGAGAATGCCTCGGGCTGGTGGGCGAAAGCGGCAGCGGCAAAACCACCGTCAGCAAAATCCTCATGCGCGCCGTTCGCCCGGATGAAGGCTCGGTGACCTTTCACCGGCCTGAGGGCGACATCGACGTCCTCAATGCCAGGGATGGAAACCTGAAAGAGCTGCGGTCGAAGATACAGATGGTCTTCCAGGACCCGATATCGTCGCTGTCTCCACGCATGACCGTGGGCAACATCCTGAGCGAGCCGCTGGAAATCCACGGACGGGGCGACGCGAAATACCGCGCGGAGAAAGTACGCAATCTCGTCAGGGCCATTGGGCTCGGAGAAAGCGCGCTCAACCGTTACCCGCACAGTTTCTCGGGCGGACAGAGGCAGCGTATCGGCATCGCCAGGGCATTGGCGCTCGGTCCGGAACTTCTCATCTGCGACGAACCCGTTTCCGCCCTCGATGTCTCCGTGCAGGCGCAAATCCTCAATCTGCTGAAGGATTTGCAGCAGGATCTCGGGCTGACCTATCTCTTCATTTCGCATAATCTGGCGGTGGTGGACTATATGGCCGACCGCGTGGCCGTGATGTGCGAGGGTCGTATCGTGGAGCTGGCGCCGCGCGAAATCCTGATGCGCTCTCCGGTTCATCCCTATACGAAATCCCTGCTGGCGGCCGTGCCTTTCCCCGATCTCGACCGTCCGCTCGATTTCCGCACCATCGGCAAGATCAGCGCGACGGGCAAATTCGACTGGGGCAAACAGTTCCGCGACGAGGGTGATGGCGACATGATTTCCGCCGATCTCGGCGAAGGCCATTTCGTGCTTGCAAACGGCAATGCCGATATCCGGGAGCTTCGCCCTTGATCACGCGTCGCACCACCCTTGCCCTCTTGGCCTCCGTCTTCCTGCCGGCCTATGCGCGGGCCGGCTATACCGACCCCGCCTATTTCAAGGAAAAACGGGAAAAGGGTGAATTGCCCGACGTGGCCGAACGCCTGCCGAAAAACCCGCGCGTCATCGACATGAAAGCGCTTGGCCGGGAGCCGGGAAAACATGGCGGCTCGGTGCGTATGCTCATTGGCGGCCAGCGCGACATTCGCCTGATGCCGATCAGCAGCTATGCCCGCCTTGTCGGTTATGACGAGAAATTCGAGCTTCATCCGGATATTCTCGAAAGCTACGACGTTCAGGAAGAACGCATCTTCACCTTCAAGCTGCGCGAAGGCCACAAATGGTCCGACGGCAGCGACTTCACCTCCGAGGATTTCCGCTATTTCTGGGAGGACGTCGCCCTCAACAGGGAAATCCACAAGGGCGGCCCGCCGATCGAACTTCTGGTCAACAGCAAGCCGCCGCTTATCGAAGTCATCGACGGGCTGACGGTGCGCTACACCTGGGACGGTCCGAACCCGGATTTTCTGGCGAAGCTCGCAGCGGCCTCACCGGCCCGGCTGTTCCTGCCCGCCGCCTATATGAAACAGTTCCACGTCAAATATCAGACGGCGGAAAAGCTCGCCAAGCTGATCAAGAAAAACAAGACGGATGACTGGAGCGGGCTGCATATCAAGATGTCGCGACAGGTTCGGCCTGAAAATCCCGATCTGCCGACGCTGGATGCCTGGCGCAACACCACCGCGCCGCCGGCCGAACAATTCGTCTTCGAGCGTAACCCCTATTATCACCGGGTCGACGAAAACGGCCTGCAACTGCCCTATCTCGATCGTTTCCTGCTCAACGTCACTTCGTCCGATATCATCTCGGCCAAGACGGCGTCCGGCGATAGCGATCTGCAATATTTCGGCCTCGATTTCGCCGATTACACCTTTCTGAAGGATGCCGAAAAACGTTTTCCCCTGAAGGTGAACCTCTACAAGCGCTCTCAGGGTTCGCGCATCGCGCTGCTGCCCAACCTCAATTGTGCCGACCCGGTTTGGCGCAGCGCTTTTCAGGACGTGCGCGTGCGCCGGGCGCTGTCGCTTGCGATAAACCGGCACGAAATCAACATGGTCTGCTTTTACGGGCTGGCAAAGGAAAGCGCCGATACCGTTCTGCCGGAAAGCCCGCTTTACCGGCAGGAATTTGCGGACGCCTGGAGCGCTTTCGACCGGGCGGCGGCCAACAGGCTGCTTGATGAAGCCGGTCTCGACAAGCGCGACAATGCCGGCCTTCGGCTCCTGCCGGATGGCCGCCCGGCCTATATCATCGTCGAAACGACAGGCGAAAGCACGCTTGAAACCGACGTGATGGAACTGGTGACGGATCACTGGCGGCATATCGGCATTGCCGTTTCCGTCCGCCCCACCCAGCGCGATGTCTTCCGCAAGCGCGCCATGGGCGGCGAGGTGCTGATGTCGGTATGGATGGGCATGGACAATGGCGTGCCGACGCCGGACATGCTGCCTTCCGGCCTAGCACCCACCGGCGATGACCAGCTGCAATGGCCGGTCTGGGGCGTGCATTATCTTTCGGGCGGCCGCGAGGGCAAGGAGCCCGATCTGCCGGAGGCGGCGCATCTGCTCGATCTCCTGAAAAAATGGCGCAGAAGCGTCACCGAACAGGAGCGCGAAGCCATCTGGCTGGAAATGCTGGGTATCTATACGCAGCAGGTGTTTTCCATCGGCATCGTCAACGGCGCGCTGCAACCCGTCGTTCATGTCAAACGCATGCGAAACGTGCCGGACAAGGCGCTTTTCGGTTACGAACCCACATCCTATCTCGGCGTCTATATGCCGGATAGCTTCTGGTATGACGGAGACGCCTGATATGCTGCGGTATATTTTAAAGCGCATCCTCGTCATGATCCCGACACTGATCCTGATCTCGATGCTGGTCTTCACCATCATCGAGCTGCCGCCGGGCGATTATTTCGAAAGCTATGTCGCCGAGCTGCGCGCCATGGGCGAGACGGCGAACCTTGCCGAAATCGAGGAGCTGCGTGTCCGCTACGGTTTCGACCAACCGGCCCCGATCCGCTATTTCCGCTGGGCGACAGGGATGCTGGTTGGCGATTTCGGTTATTCCTTCGAATATCAGCTGCCGGTCAGCGATGTGGTGGGAGACCGCCTGTGGCTGACGGTTCTGGTCTCCTTCGTCACCATCATCGTCACATGGCTCCTCGCCTTCCCGATCGGCATCTACTCCGCCACGCATAAATACAGCTGGGGCGATTACGGGCTCACCTTCCTCGGCCTGCTCGGCATCGCCATTCCCAACTTCATGCTGGCGCTGATCCTGATGTATTTCGCCAATATCTGGTTCGGCATCTCCATCGGCCATCTGATGGATCGGGAATATCTGAACCAGGCGATGAGCTGGGCGAAGTTCAAGTCGATCCTCGAACACATCTGGATCCCCGTCCTCATCATCGGAACGGCGGGCACCGCCGGCATGATCCGCCGCCTGCGCGCCAATCTGCTCGATGAATTGCAGAAACAATATGTGGTCACCGCCCGCGCCAAGGGGCTGCACCCCTTCAAGGTGCTCACCAAATATCCGCTGCGCATGGCACTGAATTTCTTCATCTCGGACATCGGCTCGATCCTGCCCGCGATCATCTCCGGCGCGGAAATCACCGCTGTCGTCCTGTCGCTCGAAACCACCGGTCCCATGCTCATCCGGGCGTTGCAGAGCCAGGACATGTATCTCGCCGGTTCGTTCCTGATGTTCCTCGCATTCCTGACGGTGATCGGCGTTCTGGTGTCGGATATCGCCCTTGCCATACTCGATCCGCGAATCCGCTTCGGAGGTGGTAACGTCAAATGACTTCATCCATTCCGAAACCCGGCGAAGCGCTGCCCCATTACGTCTCGACCGCGCCCTTCGACCCGTCGCTGATCGAACCCAACACGTCAGGAATGGCGGCCTTCAGCAAGGCCTCGCAGCTGCGCCTCATGTGGTGGCAGTTCCGTCAGCACAAGATCGCGGTGTGGTCCGGCGCCTTTCTGGTGGTGCTTTATCTTTCGATCCTGATCTGCGAGTTCCTGGCACCCTATAATCTCCACACCCGCAATATCGAGCATATCTACGCCCCGCCGCAGGCCATTCACCTGTTCAATGACGGAAAATTTGTCGGCCCCTTCGTTTATGGCCGGGAAATGACGCTCGACATGGACAATCTGAGACGGGTCTACCGGGATGTGCCGACGGATATCCAGCCGCTGCGTTTCTTCTGCAAGGGCGATACCTATCGCTTCTGGGGCATGTTCGAGGGCAGAACCCATCTCGTCTGCCCGGCGGAGGGCGGTGAATTGTTCCTGCTCGGTACGGATCGTCTCGGGCGAGACGTGCTGTCCCGCATCATCTATGGCGCACGCATTTCGCTGACCATCGGCCTTCTCGGCGTCGCCATGAGCTTCGTTCTCGGCATTGTGATCGGCGGTCTGGCAGGTTATCGCGGCGGCACATTCGATCTGATTGTCCAGCGCATCATCGAGGTCCTGCAATCCATCCCGAGCATTCCGCTCTGGCTGGCGCTTGCGGCGATCATGCCGGTGACCTGGAGCCCCATCCTTGTCTATCTTGGCATCACCATCATTCTCGGCATGCTGGACTGGACGGGCCTTGCGCGCGCCGTGCGCTCGAAACTTCTGGCCCTTCGCGAAGAAGACTATGTTTTGTCTGCACAATTAATGGGTGCCAGCACGCCGCGCATCATCGGCAGACACCTTATTCCCGGCTTCATGTCACACTTGATCGCATCGGCCACGCTGACGATCCCCGGCATGATTCTCGGCGAAACCGCGCTGAGCTTCCTCGGCCTCGGTCTCAGGCCACCGATCACAAGTTGGGGAATTCTGCTCACGGAGGCGCGCAGCGTCAGCGTCATTGCGCTATATCCATGGCTTCTCATCCCGACGATCCCGGTCGTTCTCGTCATTCTGGCCTTTAATTTCTTCGGCGACGGACTACGTGATGCTGCGGATCCCTTCAGATAAAATGGAACACCCTTTGATAAACTGCCCTTCCGCCATCGCCTTTTTTGTGAAAGGCAAAAAGAGGTGTGGCCCATGACCTCCCGTTTGAACGACGCGCGTATCCTCATGTACAGCCACGATTCCTTCGGGCTCGGGCATCTGCGGCGTTGTCGCACCATCGCGCATGCTCTGGTGGAGGATTATCGCGGCCTCAACGTCCTCATCATTTCTGGCGCGACGATTGCCGGCGCTTTCGATTACCGCGCCCGCGTCGATTTCGTGAAAATCCCGAGCGTCATCAAGCTGCGCAACGGCGAATATACGTCCATGGACAGGCATATCGATCTTCAGGAAACCTTGAAGATGCGCCGCTCCATCATCTACCACACGGCCGAAAGCTTCCAGCCGGATATCTTCATCGTCGACAAGGAGCCCATGGGCCTGCGCGGCGAGGTGGAGGAAACGCTCGCCTATCTCAAGGGACAGGGCACCAAGCTCGTCATCGGCCTGCGCGACGTCATGGATGCGCCGCAGCTGCTCGAAGCGGAATGGAAGCGCAACAATGTCATGACCAAGATCGGCCAGTTCTATGACCACGTCTGGATTTATGGCCCACCCGATTTCCACGATCCGCTGACGGGGCTCGACGTTCCGCACACCGTTCGCGACAAGATGGATTTCGTCGGTTTCCTGCAAAGATCGAAGACGCAGGCCGAAACCGTATCGCATCGGCCGGAAGGCGATTACCTTCTCGTCACCACCGGCGGCGGCGGCGATGGCAGCGAATTGATCGACGACGTCATCAACGCCTATCGCCATGACAGCGAACTGACGCACAAGGCGCTTGTGGTGCTCGGCCCCTATATGCCGGCGGATCAGCGTCAGCGCTTCATGAGCAGTGTTGCCGATATTCCGCATATCGAAATCATCGAATTCGACAACCGCATGGAAGATCTCGTCGCCGGCGCGCAGGCCGTCGTCTCCATGGGCGGATACAACACCGTCTGCGAGATATTGTCCTTCGACAAACCCGCCCTCGTCGTGCCGCGCACGGTGCCGCGCGAAGAGCAGCTTATCCGCGCCAGCCGCGCGTCGGAGCTTGGCCTTTTCGACATGCTTCTGCCGGAAGATGCCGAAAACCCGGCAAAAATGGCGGCAGCTCTGAAGTCGCTGCCGAACCGGGCGCCGCCCTCCGTCAATGCGCGCGGACTGAAGCTGGACGGTCTGGAAAACATATCGCGCCGGATAGCCGAATGGCTGCCGCCCGAGGGCGACAAGGCGCCGATCACGCTAACCGCGTGACCGGTTCCCCGACAAACACCGCTTCAAAAGAGACACGCGCAACGTGACCGATACAAAAAAAATCGTGGTGCTCCTCAAGGGCTATCCGCGCCTGTCCGAGACTTTCATCGCCCAGGAGCTTCTAGGACTGGAAAAGGCCGGGCTGAAACTCGAACTCATGTCGATGCGCCGGCCGACGGACAAGAAGCGCCACCCCGTTCACGATGAAATTCGCGCACCCGTCACCTACCTGCCGGAATATCTGCACGAGGAGCCGCTGCGCGTTCTAAAGGCATTGTGGGCGTGCCGAAAAAAGCCGGGTTTCACCAAGGCGCTCCGTCGGTTTTTCAGCGATCTGCCACATGATCTCAGCCGCAATCGCTTCCGCCGTTTCGGGCAGGCTGCCGTGCTCGCGCATGAATGGCCGGCGGATGCCGAATGGCTGCATGTCCATTTCATCCACACGCCCGCCTCGGTCGCCGCCTATACCCACCTCATTACCGGCACGCCCTGGACGATTTCGGCCCACGCCAAGGACATCTGGACCTCGAACGACCGCGACCTTGCCGCCAAGCTGCAAAGCGCCCGCTGGGCCGTGACCTGCACTGCTGGCGGCTTCCAGCATCTGCAGACCCTTTCCGGGTCAAGGCAGAATGTGCATCTGAGTTATCATGGCCTCGATCTCACCCGTTTCCCGCATTTCGACACGCCACGACCGGCAAGAGACGGTTCAGATGCCGATGATCCGGTCAGGATTTTGAGCGTCGGCCGGGCGGTCAAGAAAAAGGGCATCGATATTCTCCTGCGTGCGCTCGCCTCGCTGCCGCAGGATATCCACTGGCGCTTCACCCATATCGGCGGCGGCGATGAACTGGCTGCGCTGAAGAGACTCGCAGACGAACTCGGCGTCGCCGACAGGATCGTCTGGACCGGCGCCATGGACCAGAAGCAGGTGCTGGAGAACTACCGGGAAGCGGACCTCTTCGCCCTTGCCTGCCGCATCACCAGCGATGGCGACCGCGACGGCCTGCCAAATGTGCTGGTCGAGGCCGCGAGCCAGGCGCTGACCTGCATCTCCACCAATATTTCCGGCATTCCGGAGTTCTTCGTCAGCGGCGAAAACGGCCTGCTGACGGAACCGGAAAATCCGGCAGCCTTCGCAGAGGCCCTGCGCACGGCCATCACCGATCCGCAATTGCGCCAGCGTCTTGGCAGTGCCGCCGAAAACCGTGTGCGCACCGCCTTCGACCATCGCACCAGCATTGTCGAGCTGAAGGCCCTGTTCGAGACCGAGTGGGAAAAAACGCCATGACCGATACGGAAAAACGCCCCTGCGTCTTCTTCTACGTCCAGCACCTTCTCGGCATCGGCCATATCGCCCGCGCCAGCCGCATTGCCAACGCCCTTCAGGCGAACGGTTTCGATGTCGTGCTGGTCACGGGCGGCACGCCGGTTCCGGGCTTTCCGGGCGAGGGCATCCGCCATGTCGAATTGCCGCCCATCGCCGTCAGCGACGGCAGCTTTGCCGGCCTGGTCGACAGTTCCGGCAAACCGGTGGATGACGACTTCAAGAGGCTGAGAACCGACATGCTGATCGGCGCCTATCACGGCGCCAAACCCGATATCGTTATCATCGAGGCATTCCCCTTCGGTCGCAGGCAGGTGCGTTTCGAATTGTTGCCGCTTCTCGATGAGATAGAAGACAGCGAACCACGCCCGCTCGTCATGGCGTCGCTGCGCGATATCTTGCAGGAAAAGACCAAACCGGGCCGAGACGAAGAGACCGTGTCGCTGGTGAAGAAACATTTCGATGCGGTGCTCGTCCATGGCGATCCGGATTTCGCCCGGCTGGAAGACACCTTTCCGCTTGCCGGCGAGATCAGCCAGCGCATCGTCTATACCGGCCTCGTCGCCCCCCTTCCGCCGCCGGAACCGGCGGAAAAATTCGATATCGTGGTTTCCGCAGGCGGCGGCGCCGTTGGGGCCGCACTCATACGCGCTGCTCTCGAGGCTGCCCCCCTCTTGGGTAGCATCAAGAACTGGTGCCTCGTGACCGGTCCCAACATGCCGCAGGCGGATTTCGATGCGATCTCGGCGCGGGCGGCGGGCAATGTGTCCGTCTTCCGTTTCCGCAAGGATTTCGCAAGTTTGCTCGCCGGCGCGCGGCTTTCGATTTCACAGGCCGGTTACAACACCGTCTGCGATATTCTTCAGGCAAAATGCCGCTCGCTTCTGATCCCCTTCGCAGCCGGAGGCGAAACCGAACAGAGCGCCCGCGCCGAACGGCTGGCACGGCTGGGGCTGGCGCATGTGCTGGAGGAGAACGATATTTCAGCGCAAGCGATGGCCGATGCCATCAAGGCGGCATTGTCCTTGCCGGCGCCCGGCACGATCACGCTCGATCTCGATGGCGCGGCCGGAACGGCTAGGGCGCTACGCCGTCTTTACGATGAGCGGTGAGGATCGTCTTCAACTCGCGAACCGCCGCCTCATCGGTAACCTTGCGCCCTGCGCCCGTGAAACCGAGCTTCGCCACCCTGCTGTCGGGATCAAAGGATGGAACGGCGGAACAGGATGCGTGGATTTCCGTGATCGGAAAGCGATCCAGCAAGGTCTGAACGCTCTGCGGACGCACGCCGGCACCGGGCATGATGACGATCCGGCCTGCGGCCATCTCGGATAGGTGGGCTAGAGCCTCAATCCCCTCAAGCGCCGAACGCGCGCCGCCTGAGGTGAGAATTCTTGGGAACCCCAATGCGATGGCAGCTTCCAGCGCCTCTTCCATGTCAGGCACGACATCGAAAGCCCGGTGCAGCGTCACATCCAGCCCGTCGGCATGACTGCGCAGTTCTTCAAGCAAGCCGATATCAAGCGAACCATCGCCACGCGATGCGCCGAGCACCACGCCGGAAAGACCGGCGGCACGTGCCGCGTCGATATCGCGTTTCATCACATCCGCTTCGTCGTGCGTGAAGACGAAATCACCGGCGCGGGGCCTGATCATGACGCTCACCGGCAACCCGCAGGACGCCGCGCGCTGCATAAAACCCGCCGATGGCGTTACACCGCCGCCCGAAAGCGCCGCGCAGAGCTCGATCCGATCGGCCCCGCCGCTGACCGCCGCTTCCAGACCGGCGACATCGTCCACGCAAATTTCGAGAATCATCGTAACCTCTTTCATTTGAGTGGCCGTTACCTGCGGCGGCCCTTTCCATCAAGCGCGTAAAGCATATAAACGCCGCCGAGCCCCACGATCGCCCCCAATATGGAGGTTCCCGAATAGCTGGAGACCAGGGTTCCAACGGCAAAAATCAACGCACCCAGACCAGCGCCGAGGAAGATATTGACCGCAATCAGCGAGCTTCCGAGTCCCGGCCGGTCCGCGATCAGTTCCTGCAGATAGGTAATCGGGATGCTGATGATCGCGGCAGCGCCTAGCGCACTGATGACCGTTTGGGCGTAGATATGCCACGGCGCCGAAGCAAGCCCCTGCAGAATGAGATAGATGGCGTAAAGCCCCGCTCCCGCCGCAAGTGTCAGCGTCTGCGGAACCTTCTTCTCGATCCAGCCCCACAGGAGAATGAAGACGATTTCCAGCGCAGCGACGATACCCGCAACAATGCCGATATCCGCCACCGTGCCCTTGGCCTGTCCGGTTATGATGAGCGAGCGCACGGAATCGTTGAGATGCAGCATCGAGCAGATGAGCGCGATGGCGATGATCCGGAGCAGCACCCGCCGCGATCCGATTTCCGCAAGCGAGGCACGCAGGCCAAACCGCGCTTCAATATTTGCCGAAGCCGGCGTGGCGGCCCGCGGCAGGCAGAAGGCGACAAGCAGAAAGCAGACAAGCGCGCAGATGCCCGAAAACAGGAACGCATCAGCATATTGCCGGAATTCACCAGAAAAACACCGACAATGCCCGGCACCAGCACCCAGGAAAGCGAGATGGTTGCCCGCATGATCGAATTCACCGCGATCATTTCACCCGTCGAAAGGTTGCGCGCATCGGCGCGCACATGGGCGAAGATCAACGAATTCATCGCTCCGAAAATCGGCAGAAGCACAAGCTTCGCGGCAACGAAGGCGGTGGCGTTGCCGGCCAGATAGACCAGCAGATAACCGCTGACACCGAAGAGCGCGATATAGAGCATTGGCTTGCGATATTCACCCAGCCTGTCTGCGACAATGCCCATCAACACGCTGGCGCTGACATTGATGACGGCGGCAAACAGCATCAGCAGCGAATAGACGCTGTTGCTCAGCCCGATTTCGCGAATACCGATGACCGCCTGATAGGGAGCGGTCGCCGCATTCGAAAACCCGAAGAACAGGATGGCGAGCGCCCCGATGCGGATCGACGGATTGTTGATGACGATGGAAAGAGCCGACGGCATGGATATTCGCCTGAGATGATCCGGCACCGCCGGATCGCTGGGTAAAAGCTACCGAACCGCTGTCATCGCCAGCGGGCCGAAAGGATGGGCTGAGGGGTATAATCGAAATGCGGCTTCCATGGGTAAAAATCGCCGTCCCGGCGGCGATTGGGAAGATTTTCGATATCCTGATTGATGACCCCTTCCGTCAGCGCCATGAGGTTGGGATTGGCGATAGGCGCAAGCTCCGGTGAAAGATAACCGGACTTGACGACCAGCAGCCGCACCTCCTTTGGATTAAAGCCGAGACGGGTGAAATCGGAAATCATGTGATAAGGCCTGCGCCGCGCCGCCAGAATGACCGTGATGCCGCCGATGGCGACCACCGCCTGCCGCTGGTCCGCAGCACCTGGATCGTCCAGTTTCACAACACGGGCTTCGACGGTCACGGACGGGCTCTGCGGATCGAGCCTGCCGCCGATCTTCAGGGAAAGCGCGGCACCTTCGCCGGCCGCAAAACAGGCTTCAACCGCCGGCCTGTCGGTGATGCCGCCCAGCAGCGCACCCTGCCAGTTGCGCGCAATCAGTGCGACCAGAACATCGGCGCGATCGCCAACCCCGCCGCCGGTCGGGTTATCGCCGGAGTCGGCCAAGATGATCGGTCGCGTTGCCGTGTTTTCGGCGATATCCAGAATGGCCTCGAGCGGCTCGGTCACGGGGCCGAAACGAAAATCCTGCCGGGCATTCCAGTAGGATTGCGCGATCTCGGTCGCGACCGCCTGTGCGGCCGCTTTGTCCGTTCCCGTCACCACGGCGCAGGCCGTCGCCCGGGGTTCGTCCGCCCAGACGTAGCCGATCATGAAATTCGCATCCCAAATGCCGGGCCGCGCATCGTGATCCGGCAGAACGGCATAAAGGCTTTTGGTGGGTTCGTCTTCCGTGGAAGTCTTCTCACCCGGCAGCAGAACCGGAATTTTCGCCCAAGCCACGCCGGGCTTTTCGCCCGTCTTCAGGGCCTTCAGCAGCATCGTCCACGCCCGCACCATCGTCTCGCGCACATCGATATGCGGCGCAGTTCGATAGCCGGCAAATATGTCAAGCTGATCGATGATCGTCTGGCTGACATTGCCATGCAAGTCATAGCTCGCAGAGACCACGACATCCGGCCCGACGACCGCGCGGGCGCTTGAAATCCAGTCACCTTCCGCATCGTCCATGCCTTCGACATTCATCGCGCCGTGCATGGCGAGATAAAGCCCGTCCAGCGGCAGGCAGGCCTTAAGGCGTTCGAGAAACTCCGCCTTGAACGCCTCATAGGTCACGCGCGACACCGGGCCGCCCGGCACCGCCCGCGCATGCAGAAGCGGCAACACCTCCGCCCCGCCTTCACCGAGGAAATTGAAATACTCGGCCTCCAGCAGTTCCGCGCCGCGAAAGACGCGAAAATCCTGCTCGCCCATCAGCACCGGGGAATAGGTGCTGCATTCGGTATGAATTCCACCAACGGCAATACGCATGTCGGTTTCCCCTCAATAGACCGGGCTCAAGGGGACGATGGCCGTAAAACGCAGCCAGTCCTTTTGCGCCTTTGGCGTCCACGCCGCCTCGGCAATCGCCGGCAGACGGGGGAAAACCAGATGGTTGAAATAGGCACGATTGAGGAAATGTTCGGACCAGATGCAGGCCTGAACGCCCTTCATCCGCTCCTTCAACTCCTCGGGAAATTCGCCGACAGCCTCATAGGCATAAGTATGCGAAGGCGGAACGGTGCCGGCCCAGCTTGCGCCCGGCTCCTGCCATGCTTCATCCTGCACCATGTCGAGATAATAGGCCTGACCCGGCGTCATCACCACGTCATAGCCCTGCTTTGCAAGCTCAAGCCCGACTTCCGGCTTCTGCCACGCCATCAGCAATGTTCCGGCTGGATCGACACCGCCGCCGTGGGAAACCTCATCCCAGCCGGCAAGCTGGCGGCCGCGCTCATGCAGCATCCCCTGAATGCGCTTCATGAAATAGGACTGGATGCCGAAGGTGCCGTCGAGCCCTTCCTTTTCCATCAGCGCCTTGGCAAGCGGCGAAGCCAGCCACGACCCATCCGCAACCTCATCGCCGCCAATATGGATCAGCCGCGACGGGAACAGCTCCACAATCTCGTCGAATATCTTGCCGAGGAATTCATAGGTCGGCTCGATGGCCGGGTTGAGCGCATTGTTCGGATATCCCTGCACCGAACGGTAGCTGTCCGGCGCTTCCTGCCCGTCCGTCAGCTCCGGATAGGCCACGAGAGCCGCCGTGCTGTGGCCGGGAATATCGACTTCCGGCACGATTTCGACGTTCAATGCCGCCGCATGCGCGACGACCATGCGCACCTCATCCTGCGTGTAATAGCCCGACACCGGCTCAGCCCCGTTACCGAGCTGCGGCAGAAGCGGCGCATCCGGGCCGCGCGTGGCGCCAATGGTGGTCAGCAGCGGATAGGCCTTGATTTCGAGCCGCCATGCCTCGTCATCCGTCAGGTGCCAATGGAAGCGGTTCATGCGCAGCCATGCGAGAATATCGATAAGCCGCAGGACATCGCCTGTCGGATAGAATTGCCGGGAGACATCGAGATGGCAGCCGCGCCAGCTATAACGGGGCGCATCGCTGATGGTGCCGGAGGCAGGGAAGCGGAATTGGGGATCGATGCGCGCGCCATGCAGCAGCTGCGCCAGAACCGTCAGGCCATATTGCAGACCGGCAGCGGCCGAATATTCCACAACCACCGCTTCTTTTGAGAAAGTGAGGCGATAACCTTCCGCTTCCAGCCCGCTATGCCGCTTGAAACGAAGCGGTTTTCCCTCATGAACCGGCGCAAGGCTGAAGGGCACGTGCCCGACGGCAAAGAGCCGGCGGAACAGCGAAAGCACGGTTTCCACCGCAAGCACTTCTTCTGCACCCGCATCTTCCGCTGGGAAGAGCGCGACGGGAAAACCCTCGCCCGGTTCGGCGTCGATTTCAGCGGGCCAGGGCTGGATGGAAAAGGGCAGATCGAGCTTGCCTTCGGGAAGCAGCACCGGTGCCGGCTCGCTGTGACGCCCATCCAGCATCAGGTCACCGACATCGACGGCGCGATGCGTTCCGTCGGCAAGGCTGACATAGGCGGATTTCGCGCCATCCGTGCGATGCCGGGCCGGCCGCAGCAGGCCATCGACAGTGAAGCGCCAGGATTTCCCCGGCTCGAGCACGAAGCCCGCCGGCGGTGCGAATTCATGGAAATTGGCGTTGCGGCGCAGATAAACGGCATTGTCGCAAGCGGGCTTGTCTACCGTCCGCGTCAACGACGTGTAGACGATGCGAAAATCCTTCAGCGGCTCGCGGGAAAGATTGACCAGAGTGAAGGTAAAACCGCCCGAGGCGGAATCTTTGAGCGGATGCCAGGAATTTTCGAGACGATAATGTGCGAGCGCCATGATGCTCCCCTTTATTGCGCATTGAGCCCTCTGGAGGGCTTCGGTCAGTAATGTTCGGATTGCGAGAAGGTCCGGGCCAGCGGCGCCTGCCCCGCCGTCAGTCCGCAATCGACCGGCAGGCACACGCCGCTGATCGCCTCCGCCTGTGGGCCGGCCAGAAAGGCGACGGCGTTGGCCACATCTTCGGGCCGCACGATGCGTTGCAGCGGATACCAGTGCTTCGCCTCTTCGAAGACCTGAGGATTGGCGGCGGCCCGCGCCTCCCATGCCTGGGTGCGCACGGTGCCCGGCGCAACGGCGTTGGAACGGATGCCGAATTTGCCGTATTCCACGGCGATCAGCTTGGTCAGATGGATCAACCCGGCCTTCGCCGCGCTGTAGGCCGGATGGCCGAAGACCGCCATACCGTTCACGGAGGTGATATTGACCACCGACCCCTGGGTTTTCTTCAACGCCTCTTCGAAAGCCCTGAAGCAGAGAAACGGCGCTTCCAGATTGAGGGCATTGTCCCTGCGCCATATATCGGCAGTCGTGTCGTGCAGGCTGACCGCTCTTGCCGCACCCGCATTGTTGACGAGGGTTACAACATCGCCCAGCTCCGCAACCTCGGCGGCCAGCCTTGCGAGGTCCTGCGGATCGGTGACATCGCAGGTTTTCGCGACGAAGCGGGGACTGGAAAGCAGGGATAGCGCGCTCGAAAGGGCGCCGGGGTCGATATCGACCAACACGACCTTTGCATGGTTTTCAGCGAGCGCCGTGGCAATTGCCCGGCCAATATCACCTGCCGCGCCGGTAACGACGGCGAGCTGGTCTTTCCTGTCCTTCATCTCCTACAACTCCCTTGAAGCTTTCCGACCCACCGCAAAGCGGGTCTCAGGCAAAGCAGCCTGTATTTTTCGTCAGCCCGCCTCAGTCACCGAGCAATTGCTTGTCATCCGGGTCACGATGTTCCACGAGCTGCTGCTTGATGTGACGTAACGTCACCATCGATCGTTGACGTTGATGATAGGCAGCAAGCGTCGCCAGAACATCGACGGCGGCCAGATAGGCGTAGCGCGATGAAGTGGGGCGGAAGATATTGTTTCCTTCGGGCACATTGACGGCCACCACCATGTCGGCAGCCGAGGCGACTGGCGTATCGCTCTGGGTAAGCGCAATGGTGGTGACCCCCATTTCCCGCGCCAGCCTGAAACATTTCACCAGTTCCATGTTGCGGCCGGAAAAGGACGAACCGATGATGACATCTTCCTTGCGCGCCGCAGCCGTCATCATCAGCTGCATGCTGTGATCGGCGCTGGTCGAAACGCGCAAACCCAGGCGGAACAGCCGGTTCTGGATTTCCGAAGCGATCATCGAGGAGTTGCCGCCCGCGCCGAAAGCATAGATCATGCCGCTATTGGCGATCCTGATCGCCGCTTCATCGGCAAGGGCGGGATCGAGCGTCCTGTGCAACAGGAAAAGCGCTTCCTGCGCCTTGGCGAGCACCTCCTCCGCAACATCCGAAGGACCCGTGCTAGACGGTTCGGAGGTGAGGTATCGAATACCCACATAGGCCGTCTTGGCGAGGCTGACCTTGAAATCCGAAAAGCTCTGGCACCCCAGCCGGCGGCAGAACCGCGTCACGGTTGGCGGAGACACTTCGGCGCGGGCCGCCAGCTCGATGATCGAGGCATTGACGGCGAATTCGAAGTCCGAAACCAGAATATCGGCAATCCGCCGCTCCGACTGCGAGAACTGTCCCCTGTCTTCCTGTATTCTTGCGAAAATATCCATGTTCACCGGTCTCCGTTCCGCCAAAACTTAAGGCTTGGCCCCGTTTCCGATGCACCCTAAGAAAGCGCGCCCGTCAACCGCATAGATCCATGAATCGAGGATGTTTCGTCTAGCTGACGACACCGCGCATACCTTTGATTTGAAAATTATTTTCTCTGTTGATTGAGAGATGAGCATATGCCAACAATCAACACCAGAGAAATCTCCGAATCTTGAAAATAATTTCAATAATGGACCCAAACCATGCGTGATCCCTTCAAAAACCCCTTTCCCGAAACAGACATCGCCCGCCATTCCATTTGGGAGATGCTGGTAACGCGGGACATCGACGCGTTCCTTGCCGCCGACTGGTCGAAGGTCGCGGAGGATTTCGTTGAGGACGGCTTTCTCGGCATCAACGCCAACCGGGATGCGAACCCGGACAATTGGCGCCTGTCCTTCCCTTCGCTCAGCGCCTATCGCGACGAGTGGCTGCGGCAGGCGCAGGATTTTCAAACCCAGCAATTTGCAGAGGACCCGCGCGATGCGATCTTTGCGACCACCACGCTGGAAGAAATCGAAGTGGAAGGTGAGACCGCGCTGGTGCGCAAGAAGTTCGACGGTGGGCTTCGCAAGGCCGATGGCAGCTTCGACGTCATGAAATGGCAGACGCTCTATTATTGCCGGCTGCATCAGGGGCGCTGGAAGATCAGCGGTTTCACCGGCTACATGCCCAACCCCATGCCGTGATCCAGAAGACATCTGGAAAAGCTTCGCACGCCGGGCCGAAAGCCCGGCGTTGTTTTTTCGTCTGGAAGGTACGGAAAAATGCTGCCGGAGACGGATCGCGTCAGGAACAGCCGGGCATGGAAAAACAGATAACATGGCCCGGCTCCTGCGCCTTATTGGATCAGCTTGAGGACTGAAAGATCGACGCGCCGCTCCAGCGCAATGCCGCTTTCGTCAAACAGATGGCAATCCGATGCCTTGATACCGGTGACGATGGGCTCATCCACGACCACAGGTGCGGAGCCGGAAAGCAGCGCGCAATAATTCTCACCCGTCGGCGCGACGCCATAGGCGATGGTATTGACCCCGAGCCGCTCGATCACGCTGGGTGCGACCGTGACATTGAGGTCGGCCGTTTCGAGGCCGGTATGTTCCGGGCGGATGCCGAGCGTCAGCTGCGCGCCTTCAAGACCGGCACGGGGCTCCACGGGCACGGTGATCGTCTGGCCCTCATATTCCACCGTCACACCCTCGGCGCTGACGGATTTGCAGGTGACCTTCAGGAAATTCATTTTCGGGTTGCCGATGAAACCTGCCACGAAGAGGTTAGCCGGCTTGTGATAAAGCTCGAGCGGCGCGCCGACCTGGGCGATTTCGCCGGCATTCAGCACCACGATGCGGTCGGCCATGGTCATGGCTTCCACCTGATCGTGGGTGACATAGATCATCGTCGCCTTCAGCGTCCGGTGAAGATTAGTGAGCTCGATGCGCATATCGGCGCGAAGTGCTGCATCGAGGTTGGAAAGCGGCTCGTCGAACAGGAATATCTTCGGTTCGCGAACGATGGCGCGGCCGATCGCCACGCGCTGGCGCTGACCGCCGGACAACATGCCGGGGCGCTGCTGCAGACGCTGATCGAGCTGGAGAATCTTGGCGACGCCCTCGACCTTCTGCTTGATCTTGTCCTCCTCCATCTTCTCGACGCGCAGCGGAAAAGCGATGTTTTCAAAAACCGTCATGTGCGGATAAAGCGCATAGGACTGGAACACCATGGCGATGCCGCGTTTGACCGGCGGCAAGTCATTGACCTTCACGCCATTGATGACGACATCGCCACCGGAAATATCCTCAAGGCCCGCGATCATGCGCAGCAATGTGGATTTGCCACATCCCGAGGGACCGACAAAAACGACGAACTCGCCATCCCTGATGTCGAGCTGAACGCCCTTGATGACTTCGAAATGTCCATAGTTCTTGCGGACGTTGTTGAGATAAAGCTGACCCAAGACTTGCCTCTCCCGTCAGCGGCCGACATCTGGCCACGTTCAGAGATGTTCCGAAACAGGGGCAAAGCCACACCGGATCGGAACCGTTGAAAACAGGGGAAAGAGCATCCCGGAAGACGCAAGGCATTCCCACGGCGAAACTTGCCGGATGCGGACGGCCAGCGCCCGCATCCGTGCTCATGAAAGATTATTTATACTGCTCGAGAGCCGAAGCCGCTTTCTTCGCGGCATCTTCCGGTGTTGCCTTGCCAGTGACGACAGACTGCACCATCTCGATCATCGTGTCCTGGAAACCCTTGTAGTCGGTGAAGAGCGGCTCGGGGCCGCCATAGGCGATACCGTCGATCAGCGGCTTCCAGAAGGGATCCTTGGCGATGAATTCATCGACCTTCGGCGACGGACGCAGCGGGGTGAGGCCCGCGCCGCCCTGCAGTTCGTATTCGCCCTGCGGGCCGGGAGAGGTGATGAATTTGGCGAATTCGGTCGCCTTTTCTTCCACGCCGGTTCCCTTGAAGATCGCAAGACTGTCGGTGATGAGCAGCGTGCCGGGCCCCTTTGCTTCCGGGCCGAGCGGCAGCGTGGCGATGCCCCAGTTGATCTTGGTTTCCTGCAGGCGCGTGGCGGCGCCCGAACCGGCCTGGATCATGCCGACCTTGCCATCGAGGAAGATGGCGCGGATTTCGTTCTGCTCATAGGCCGTCGGACCTTCGACGGAATAAGGCGTGATGTCCTTGTAAGCCGTGAGGGCTGCAACGACCTGCGGGCTGTCGACGGTGATCTTGTCGCCGTCGATCACCTTGCCGTTGTTGGTATAAACCCAGTGCATGAACTGGTGCATGGTGTTGTCGAAGGTCTTGGCGGGCAGACCATAACCGGCAATGCCGGTCTTTTCCTTGATCTGCTTGGCGAAGGCGATTTCTTCAGCCCAGGTCTTCGGCGGCACTTCCGGGTCGAGACCGGCCTGCTTGAACAGATCCTTGTTCCAGTAGAGCGCCTTGGTCGAGAATGCGACCGGCACGCCCCACTGCGTGTCCTCGAAGGTAACCGTGTCGACGATGTTGGGGTAATAGGTCTTCTTTTCGTCTTCCGTCATCGGCACCGGAACGATGAGATCGTTCTGCGCGAACTGCTTCAGCGTGCGCGAACCGACATAGGCCATGGCGACCGGGGTGCCGGCGGCAGCGAGCGTCGTTGCCTTGTCCTGGCACTGCGCCCAGCCAACGACCTCAGGAACAACCTTGAAGCCGGCATTCTTGCCTTCCCATTCCTTGATGTATTTTTCATGGATGGGGTCCATCTTGTCGCCGCAATAGATCCAGCTGATCTCCTTGTCGGCGGCATGTGCCGTCACCGTGGTAAGGGCAGTGGAACCGGCAAATGCGAATGCGCAAAGCGCCAATCCGTAATGTTTCAGTGCCATAATTAGTCTCCCGTTTTGGTGGTCGTTCCGGTTGTTGTTTATTTCACCGCGCCGGCGGTGAGCCCGCTGACGAGATATCGTTGCATGAAGAAGATCACGACCATGGCCGGCGCAATGCCGACGAAGCTGGCCGCCATCAACTCATTCCAGATGACTTCCTGGCGACCGAAATAGGCGAAGAGGCCGATGGGCAGCGGCATATATTCGGTCTTGGAATTGAAAGTGAGCGCGAAGATGAACTGCTGGGCATAGGCGCCGATGAAGGTGGTGATGGAGACGACGGCGATGCCCGGCATCGCCAGCGGCAGGATCACCCGGCGGAAGGTATAGAAATAGCTCGCACCGTCCACATAGGCCGCCTCTTCCAGTTCCCGCGGGATACGCAGCATATAGGTGCGCAACAGCCAGATGGCGGTGGGGATCAGGAAGGCCGCGCCGGGAATG
Source organism: Agrobacterium sp. D14 (assembly GCF_001526505.1). Classification (NCBI taxonomy): domain Bacteria; kingdom Pseudomonadati; phylum Pseudomonadota; class Alphaproteobacteria; order Hyphomicrobiales; family Rhizobiaceae; genus Agrobacterium; species Agrobacterium sp. D14. The sequence continues at coordinate 318,013 of NZ_ASXX01000042.1, read as the reverse complement.
ATCATCGCCAGATAGGTGTTCAGCACACCCATGTTGCGCATCAGCCGGTAAAGCGGGATCAGAAGCACCGCGCCCGAAAACATGTTGATCGCCAGAAATGCGCCGAGCAACTGCCCACGTCCGCGAAACTCGAAACGGGCGAAAGCATAGGAGGCCGGCACCACCAGGATGAGGACGATAATGGTCGAAATGGTGGAGATGAAGAAGGAGTTGAAAACGTAGCGGGCAAAGCCCGGAACGCTGACCCACATGGTCCGATAGGCCTCGAAGGAACCGTTTTCCGGCCAGAACTTGTAGGGCGAGGAGAAAAGCAGGCTGAGCGGTTTCAGCGAAACCAGAAATCCTTCCACGAAGGGCGCCAGCACGAAGGTCAGGAATACGGCGATGCCGCAATAGATCCCGACGATTTCATACCACCTGTAGCGGTTGATCATCGCATTCTTGTCGCTCATCGGCTGGCCTCCTGCGAGATGCGGCTGGTGATGCGGAAGTAGAAATAGGTGAAGATCGACAGGAAGATGCAGATCAGCACGGCGCGGGCCGCACCTTCACCATATTTATAGGAGCCGATCGCCGTCTTGTACGTGTCGATGATCATGGTCGTCGTCTGGCCGGTCGGACCGCCCTGCGTCAGGATCCAGATGATATCGAAGGAATTGAAGGTCGAAATCAGCGAGATCATCGACATGGTAATCATGGCCGGCAGCATCAGCGGCAGCGTGATACGGCGGAAGCGGTAGAAGCGGCTTGCCCCGTCTGTCCACGCGGCCTCGTAGAGATCCTGCGGAATGGCCTGAATGGCCGCCAGCAGATAAAGCGTCACCATCGGCACGCCAATCCAGACGTCGGTGACGATCGTTGCCCAGAAGGCCGTTCTGCCATAGGCGAGGAACGCAACCGGACCATCCACCAGGCCGAGGTTCTGGAGCACCCCGGAAATCATGCCGAACTGGCCGTTATACATCCAGCCCCACATGAAGATGCCGATAGCCATCGGCACGATCCATGGCGGCATGGTCAGGATACGGAACAGCGCCCGGCCGGGTACGGCCGAATTCAGCAAGACCGCACCGAATGTGCCGATGATCATCTTTATCGAGACGGAAAAGAACGTCCAGATAAAGGTCCGCGTGATGACATCGGCAAAAGTCGCGTTGAAAATCTTCTCGTAATTGATGAAGCCGACCCAATTCGTCGTTTTTCTAAGCGACGCATCGGTAAAGGACAGGATGAAGGTATCGACGAGCGGATAAGCAACGATAACCGTGATGTATAAAAGCGCCGGCAGAAGAAGAAGCCAGGCAAAGACGACCGCGCTGCGTTTCGCATCCATCGCGCCGCCCCCTCAAGCCGATTTCACAGCGGGGGATTTCGGCTGCCCGTGCAGCGCCAGATCGTATTCCTCCCACACCGGCTTGAGATCGATCACTTTACGGCCATGGCGCGCTTCGTCCATGGCAAGCGCCAGAATACCGGCCTCGATCGCATCGAGCGCGGAAACCGGAAGGGCCGCACCCTTGACGATATGGGCGATGACGTCCTCGGCCATCTGCTCGTCTGCACCGTAATGCTGCGAGAGCGCGGTCGCCGCCGAATAGGTCTTGGCCACGGTCTTTTCATTGGTCCGGGCATTGTGCACGTTCAGGAAGCCACGCACGAAATCGCCCTCGGCCATGCCCTTGGCGCCGATGACGCAGAAACGGCGGAAATCGTCGGGAACGTTGAGATTGGTATGGAAGGCGAGCGATGCGCCGTTCTCATATTCGACGATCGCCGTCTGGTAATCGATGATGTCGCCGTCGCTGTCGAAGACCTTGTCGGAGCCCATCCAGCCACTCGGCTTGCGATGGTAAACTTCCATGTCGTTGATGCCGTCATGCTGCGGCGCGTTTGCCGGCGTGAAGCTCTTGCGCCCGCCGAAGCTCGAGACGAAACGCGGCCGCGCACCGACCACGCCATTATAGAGATCGAGGTCGTGGCAGCATTTTTCCAGCATGAAAGAGCCGGAATAATTCTCGTAACGCCGCCAGTCGCGCATGAAGAATGCGCCGTGATAGGGCGGGATATGCTCCGAGGCCTCGATGGAAACGACATCGCCCAGCTTGCCTTCCGCCTGCGCGGCGCGCAGATCGCGGTAGAGCGGGGAATAACGCAAAACCAGACCGACGAGCAGCCGCTCGTGACCGTGCTTGTTAAGCAGCCGGGCAAGCTCGAGGCTTTCCTCAATGCTGACGACGATGGGTTTTTCCGAGAAGATGGTGCAGCCTGCCTCAAGCCCGATACGAATATGCTCCAGATGCATGTGGTTCGGTGAGCCGATCATCAAGAGATCGAATTTTTCGTTTGCGATCAGCGCCTCGGGACTATCGTAAGCCTTACCGGCCGAAATGCCCTTTTCCTGCAGGCCCGGCAGGCCCGCCGGCGCGGGATCGACGTAACCGACGATCTCGAAATCCTTGTCGATCTCATGAAAAACGTAGCCCAGATAACCGAGACGGAATCCGAGTCCGATAATTCCCACCTTCATGAACTTTGTTCCCTGTTCATTCGTAATTCATTTTCGCAGAAGCGACCATTTCTGTGCTGGCCATCCAGTTATCTGCGATAATTTCCTGCCACGATGAAATTAATTTTCACAACGGTCAAGCTAAATTCGATTTCGCAAACGCTGCCGCGAGTCGGAAACCGATTTTCCCTGCGCGACGGATGCGAAACGGATCGCCGCCGACCACCGACGCAAAAAACAATACCAAAAAAATGCCAATCGTCCAGAGCAATTCCGTTATCGAGAAAATTTTTTTGGTTAATGCGAAAATATCAAGCATGAAGCCTTATTATTCGGCAAAATATCGAAAAAACCACCGATTAATCGTACAAATCTAGCAATGGTTCTATTTTGGTATTGCCGATTGCGCGGCATATGATATAGCCAGAGCCGGCCATATCGCCGACCACATGGATCGTGACAGAGGTTATGGATGAACGGGGCAGCGCTTAATCTGGACGACCTGCAATCAGGCGGCGGCCCGCTTTACCTGAAACTGCGCCAGACGATTGAAGACGCCATCAATGGCGGCCGCCTGAAGCACGGCGACGCCTTGCCGCCGGAGCGGGATATCGCCGAAAGCGCCTGCGTCAGCCGCGTCACGGTACGCAAGGCGGTGGACGATCTCGTCCGCGACGGCCTTCTCGTTCGCCGGCATGGTTCGGGTACTTTCGTCGTCAAGCCCATCACCCGCATGCAGCAGCCTCTGACCAAACTCACCTCGTTTACCGAGGACATGCGCCGACGCGGGATGACGGCGAGCACCCGCTGGCTGGACAGAGGCCTGTTCCACCCGACCGGCGACGAGATGATGGCGCTCGGCCTTTCCCAATCCGCCATGGTGGCGCGGCTCACACGTCTGCGTCTTGCCAATGACCAACCAATCGCACTCGAAGTCACCAGCCTGCCGGGCGATATCCTGCCTGACCCGCAACTGGTGGAAAACTCGCTTTATCTGGAGCTTGAGAAAAACGGCATTCGCCCGGTGCGCGCCATTCAGCGCATCTCCGCCCGTAACCTCACCGATGAGGAAACATTGCTGCTTGGGGTTCCGCCAGGCTCGGCAGCGCTTTCCGTTCAGCGAATGGCCTATCTGGAAAGCGGGCGCCTCATGGAAATATCCCGCGCGCTGTACCGCAGCGACGCCTATGACCTCGTCGCCGAGCTGACGATGGGGCCCGAGTGACAAATCTCTTGATCAAGGACACGAAACGATGACAACCCTGATGCGCCAGGAAATCGATGAGATTCCCGATGCAGTCGCCCGCCTGCTGGACAATGCCAATGCCGACTTCCACGAAGCCGGCGCTCACCTGAAGGCCCGTGACCCGGCCGTTATCGTCACCATTGCACGCGGCTCCTCCGACCACGCCGCGCATTTCCTGAAATATGCGATCGAATTGCAGACCGGGCTTCCCGTCGCTTCGCTCGGCCCCTCGCTCGCCTCGATCTACCAGACGAAACTGCGGCTGGACCGGGCGGCGGCCTTCGCCGTCTCGCAATCCGGCAAAAGCCCTGACATCGTCGCTCTGGCGGAAAGCGCCCGCAAGGGCGGCGCGCTCACCTTCTCGCTTGTCAACACCCTGCCCTCCCCGCTCGGCGATGCGGCCAATCACGCCATCAATATCCAGGCAGGCCCTGAAAAAGCGGTGGCCGCAACCAAATCTTTCGTCAACTCCATCGTCGCCGGCCTCGCAATCCTTGCAGAATGGACGGAAGACAGCCTGCTGGCCAAAGCCGTCAGCGCCCTGCCGCAGAATTTCGCCAGGGCCATCGCGCTCGACTGGAGCCAGATCGGCGAAGCGGTCAAGGGTGAGGAATCGCTCTATATGCTGGGCCGCGGTCCGGCGCTGGCCATTGCCGCGGAAGCCGCGCTGAAATGCAAGGAAACCTGCGAACTCCACGCAGAGGCCTATTCATCGGCGGAAGTCATGCACGGCCCCGTTTCGCTGGTCGCACCGAAATTTCCCGTCATCGCTTTTGCCGCGCGTGACCGCGCCGAAACCTCCGTGACGGATATCGCAGCCGGTCTCGCCGGCAAGGGCGCAAGTGTTTTCGTCACCTCCGCAAAAGGCAGCCCGGCCAAGCCCCTGCCGTTTGTGGAAACCAATCACCCGCTGACCGACGCCCTGTTGCTGATCGCGCCGTTTTACGGCTTCATCGAGCAATTGTCGCGCGCCCGCGGCTTCAACCCGGATGCGCCCGTGGCATTGAAGAAGGTGACGGAAACCCAATGAGCAGCAGCAAGGCATTTGTCGGCGCCCGCATTTTCGATGGCGCCGCGTGGCACGATGGCAAAGCGCTCGTGACCGGTGACGGCCAGGTTGCCGACATCGTCGACCGCGTATCCGTGCCCGCAGACGCCGAAATCATCGATGCGGAAGGACTGTTCATTGCGCCAGGCTTCATCGACCTTCAGGTCAATGGCGGCGGCGGCGTGATGTTCAACAACGAGCCGGACGTGGAAGGCATTGCCCGCATCTGCTCGGCCCATGCGCAATTCGGCACCACGGCGCTGATGGTCACACTCATCACCGACCGGCCGGATATCACGGCCAAAGCCGCCGAAGCAGGCATCGCCGCCCACAAGGCAGGGGTGCCCGGCTTTCTCGGCCTGCATTTCGAAGGGCCGCATCTTTCCGTCGCACGCAAGGGCACCCATGATCCGGCGCTGATCCGAAAGATGGAAACGGCCGATCTTGCGGTTCTGACGGGCTGCAAGGCGAAGCTTCCTTTTGTGTTGACAACCATCGCCCCGGAAAACGTAACCGAGGCGCAGGTCACAGCGCTGCACAAAGCCGGCATCGTCGTAAGCCTCGGCCATACCGATGTGGGCCTCAGCGTCGCGACAGCCTATGCCGAGGCCGGCGCATCCATGGTGACACATCTCTTCAACGCCATGAGCCCGCTCGGCCATCGCGAGCCGGGACTGGTGGGCGCGGCACTTTCGAACGGCAAGCTGGATTGCGGGCTGATCGCCGACGGTTTCCATGTCGATCCTGCAGCGATCGGCATTGCGCTTCGCGCCAAGAATAATCCCGGCCGCATTTTCCTTGTCACCGACGCCATGTCCACCATCGGCACGGATGATGACGGTTTCGAACTGAACGGCAGGCGCGTCTATCGCAACGGCGGCAGACTGACGCTGGCCGACGGCACGCTGGCGGGGGCGGATATCGATATGCTCTCCTGCATCCGCTTCATGCATGAAAAGCTGGACACACCGCTGGAAGAAGCCTTGAGAATGGCGTCCGCCTATCCCGCCGAGGCAATCGGCGCTTCCGGCAAGGGTAAGCTCCTGCCCGGCTTTGATGCGGATTTCGTCATGCTGACGCCCGACCTTCAGATGCATTCGACATGGATCGGTGCACAAAAAATCCACGATGCCACCCGTTCCGGAGCCTGAATCATGATCGTTTGTTTCGATATAGGCGGAACGACCATCAAGGGCGCTATTGCCTACGCTCCCGACGATATTCGGCCCGTGCCGCGTATCCCGACGCCCAAGACCAGTTTCGAAGACTTCGCCGCCGGCCTGAAATCCGTCATCGACAATAGCGGCGGCACACCCGCCTGCGTGTCGCTGTCGATTGCCGGCGTCATCGATCCCGACACCGGCAAAGCCACTGTCGCCAATATTCAGAGCATCCATGGCAGGGTCTTGAAGGACGAGCTGGAAAAGGCGCTGAACCTTCCCGTCATCGTATCGAACGATGCGGATTGCTTCGTGATCGCCGAATCGGAAATCGGTTCCGGACGGGGTCATCGCGTGGTCTTCGGCGTCATCCTCGGTACGGGTGTCGGCGGCGGGCTGGTGATCGACGGCAAGCTCATCAACAGCGACGGCGGTTTCGCCGGCGAATGGGGACATGGGCCGGTGGCCGCGACATTGGCCGGAAATCCGCCGGTTTCGCTGCCGCGTTTCGAATGCGGTTGCGGGCTTACCGGCTGTGTCGATGCAATAGGCAGCGCCCGCGGCATGGAAAAACTGCATTCGCATCTTCACCAGCAGGCGATGACCAGCGAGGATATTATTTCGGCCTGGCAGGCGGGCGATACAAAGGCCGCCAGAACCATCGATGTCCTTATCGATATTCTCGCCTCGCCTCTGGCAATGGTGATCAACGTTACCGGCGCAACCATCGTGCCGGTCGGTGGCGGACTTTCGAATTCGAAGGCGCTTCTCGCCGCTCTGGACGAGGTGGTAAGGAGCCGCATTCTGAGGCGCTTCGACCGCCCTCTGGTCGTGCCCGCCATCTGCCGCATCGAGCCGGGGTTGATCGGATCCGCCGTTATCGGGCTGAAATATGAGAAAGAAGCCGCCGGCACTGCCTGAGCGGCATCACATCGTCTCGATCTTTTCCCGGCGGAAACCCAGCCCCACCAGCCGACCGGTCAAATGGGAAAGAAGCGGAAACCGCATGATGGCCAGCACAAAGGCTGGCGGTCCTTTCGGTTTTTCCGCATCGGCCCGGCCCTTCTTGCCGCCGATACGCATCATCCGCTGCAGAAATTGCGTGGCCTTGGTCGGGAAGGATCGTCGCTTTTCAATCGCGGCGAGATCGTCATCGGCAATGGCCCGGCCGGACACGAGCACCGGCACCAATATATTGGCCGCCGCAACCGCATCCTGAATGGCCAGATTAATGCCGACACCGCCGACGGGGGACATGGCGTGAGCCGCATCACCGATGCAGATCAGGCCGGGTTTCCACCAGCACTTCAGCCGGTCGATACGGACGGTGAGGAGATGCACGTCGTCCCAGCTCTTGAGCTCATCAAGCCTTTCGCGTGGGAAAGGGCAGATTTCCGCAACCCTGTCCCTGAAGGCTTCAATTCCCTGCAGCTTTATGTCGGCGAAAAATCCCTTTCGCACCACATAACCGCATTGCCAGTAATCGCCCCGGTTGATCATGACGAAACCCTGTCGCGAGCCGGCATGCCCCATGGTTTCCGTCGGATCGTCGGGCTGTTTCGAAAGGCGCATCCACAGCACCTCCGTCGGAATGCCGAAGCGCTGCACTTCCAGCCCCGCCGCCTCGCGGACGGTGGAGTTACGCCCATCCGCCCCCACCACCAGATCGGCTTCGATCTCGATGATGCCTTCCGGTGTGCTGACCGTGAGACCGCCGACATGCCCGCCGCGCTCGATCAGTCCGGTCACCGGCGCATTCATCAGCAATCGGAAATTTTCGTACTGCCCCGCCTTGCCGACGATGAAATTGAGAAAATCCCATTGCGGCATAAAGGCGATGAAGCGGTGGCGAACCGGCAGGCGGGAAAAATCCGCTATCGTGATACGCTCGCCGCCGATAACCGCATTCAGCCTTGGCGCACGTGTATGCGGCAGGCTCAGGAACTCATCGATGAAACCGAGTTGCTCCATCAATTCAAGCGTCGAAGGGTGGATGGTGTCGCCGCGAAAATCGCGGAGAAAATCCCCGTGTTTCTCGACGACGACGACATCGATACCGCTGCGCGCAAGCAGCAGGCCAAGCATCATGCCAGCCGGCCCGCCGCCGGCCACGGCGACGGACGTGCGGATGTGCTGAATGGCCCTGCCGTCATTTTCCGGAGCGATTGTCGCTTCTTCCATCACCTTCCCCCTACATCCCGCTTGAGGTCCTTATCGTGTATCCGCCGCCGGGAGGTTTGCATTCTTCGGCTGCGGCCAGCCCTGCGCATCGAACCGGAACAGCATTTCGGACCGGGCAAAGATAAAGGCGAAGGCCATGGCCGTCCACATGCCGAGCAAAAGCCCGGCGGCGACATCGCTTGGATAATGTGCGCCGACGATGACACGCGAAACACCGATGACAAGGGCAAGGAGGAGAAACGCCCAGCGGAAGCGCGGCATCAACATGGCGAAAGCGCCGAAAAACGCCCCGGCGGCGGTCGAATGGCCTGAGGGGAAACTTTCATAGAGATTGTCGCCGGTAAATGGGGTGAGGCTATAAGCGCCCATTTCCAGCAGAAGCTCAGGCCGTGCCCGTCCTATCAGGAATTTCAGCGTATGGACGAGAATGCTCGCCGTTCCGATCGTCAGGAAGAAATAAGTAAGAAGCCGCCATGCCGTCCTCAGCCGTCCATTATAGGTCTGCGCCTTTAAAACCCGTGCGGCGACATAGGCCAATATCGCCAGAAGGCCGGTGGAATAGAGCATCCAGCGGAAGGTTCCGAAATCGGTAATGGCGCGATTGAAGGAAACCACGCCCCCTGGCAGCGCCTGCGCGCTTTCGGAAAGCCGCGGATCAAAAGGAATGAAGACAAGGACCAGCACAAGGCTTGCCGCAAAAATCCACCCGCTGGAAACCAGAAAACGTCGCATCGATATCCTCTCATTGTTTTTCTTGCATATGGCTTTGCCTTCCGCAAAAACAATAGCCCGGGCTTTGTCCTTGTTATGGCTGGTTTTCGCGGGTAGAGGCTAAGGAATGTTGCTCGAAAGTGCATAGCGTTTTCGGGAAAACGACGTGCACCGAGAGGTGCCAACCGGAAACGACCGACGGACTGAAAATGACGAATGCCAGTGAAATGCCACGCAAGCTGACAATATTGGGTTCGACCGGTTCGATCGGCACCAATACGCTGGATGTTGTCCGTCAGCTGGGTGGCCGCGACGCGTTCGAGATCACGGCTTTGACCGGCGCGGGCAACATCGCGCTTCTGGCGGAACAGGCGCGGGAATTCGGCGCGCGGCTGGCGGTTACCGCCGAGGACGACAAATACGAAGCGCTGAAATCGGCCCTTGCCGGCACCGGCATCGAGGTTGCGGCGGGCAAATCCGGCCTCGAAGAGGCCGCGTCGACGGATGCCGGCTGGGTGATGGCGGCGATTGCCGGAACCCCCGGCCTTGCACCTACTCTTACAGCCGCGCGACGTGGCGCAGACATAGCGCTCGCCAACAAGGAATGCCTGGTTTCGGCTGGCGATGTTTTTCTGCGCACGGTCAAGCAGGGCGGCGGCAGGCTGATCCCGGTCGACAGCGAGCACAGCGCAATCTTCCAATGCCTGACGGGCGAACATAAGCAGGCCGTGGAACGCATCGTGCTGACCGCATCCGGCGGCCCATTCCGCACCTGGTCACGCGAGGAGATGGCCAATGTCACGGCGGATATCGCCCGCGCCCATCCCAACTGGTCGATGGGACTGAAGGTCTCCATCGGCAGCGCCTCCATGTTCAACAAAGGGCTGGAAATGATCGAGGCGAAATATCTCTTCGATCTGAGACCCGATCAGGTGGAGGTGATCGTCCACCCGCAGTCGATCATCCATTCGATGGTGGGTTACACCGACGGCTCCTATATCGCCCAGCTCGGCTCTCCCGACATGCGCACTGCTATTTCTTATGCCCTCACCTATCCGCAGCGCGGCAATCTGAGTGTCGAGCGGCTGGATTTCGCAAAACTGGCGCGGCTCGATTTCGAAGCGCCGGATGAAGCCCGTTTCCCGGCGATCCGTCTGGCCCGCACCGCGCTGGAGCGCGGCGGTCTGCAGGGCGCCGCCCTGAATGCCGCCGAAGAGACCGCCTTTCACGCTTTCGTTGCGGGTAACATCGGTTTTCTCGATATGGCCGAGATCGTCGAAACAGTCATGGACCGCATGCATGACGGCCGCTCCGCCACCACGATTGAAGATGTGTTCGCAGCGGATGAGGAGGCCCGTCGTCACGCCCGCGAATTGATCGCCACCAAAGAAAAGGCCGCGTAAACGCGGCCCGGTCTTCTCTTATCTAAACTGCGGCCTCACGCCACCGCCCGCGCCAGCGCACAATGCGACCAGAGCTGGTGCAGCGCGCCGACCAGATGCTCGATATCGGCATCGCTGTGCAGCGGTGTCGGCGTAATACGCAGGCGCTCGGTCTTGCGCGGCACGGTCGGATAGTTGATCGGCTGCACATAGACACCGTGATTGTCGAGCAGGATATCCGAAATCCATTTGCACTTGGCGGCATCGCCCACCATGACAGGCACGATGTGGCTTGGGTTGTCCATGTGCGGAATACCGCGCGCATCGAGAAGGCCGCGAAGCTTGCGCACCCGGTCCTGATGGCGGGCGCGCTCGAAGGGGCTTGCCTTCAGATGCTGGATCGACGCAATCGCGCCGGCGGCAAGCGACGGCGGCAGGGCCGTCGTGAAGATGAAGCCGGAAGCGAAGGAACGGATGAAGTCGCAAACCGCCGTAGAACCGGTAATATAGCCGCCCATGACGCCGAAGGCCTTGCCGAGCGTTCCCTCGATGATCGTCAGGCGATCCATCAGGCCTTCGCGCTCGGCAATGCCGCCGCCACGCGGTCCATACATGCCAACGGCATGAACTTCGTCGAGATAGGTCATGGCGCCATAACGGTCGGCCAGATCGCAGATTTCCTTGATCGGCGCGATATCGCCATCCATCGAATAGACGGATTCGAAGGCGATCAGCTTCGGCGCATTCGGATCCGCCGCCTTGAGCTTGGCTTCGAGGTCTTCGAGATCGTTGTGTTTCCAGATCACCCGCTCGCAGCGGCCGTAACGGATGCCTTCGATCATCGAAGCATGGTTGAGCGCATCCGAGAAAATGATCAGGCCCGGAATTTTCTGACCGAGCGTGCCGAGGGTGGCCCAGTTGGAGACATAACCCGAGGTGAAGATCAGTGCCGATTCCTTGCCGTGGAGGTCAGCAAGTTCGCGCTCGAGCAGGACGTGATAGTGGTTGGTGCCAGAAATATTCCGGGTGCCTCCCGCACCCGCGCCACAGTGATCGATGGCGGCCTTCATGGCTTCGATGACTTTCGGGTTCTGGCCCATGCCGAGATAGTCGTTGGAGCACCAGACGGTCACATCCTTGCGCTCGCCATTGGCGTTATACCGTGTCGCACGGGGGAAATTGCCCTGCTGGCGCTCGATATCCGCAAAAACGCGATAGCGTCCCTCAGAATGCAGGCTTTGCAGTTCCGTCGTGAAAAATGCCTCGAAGTCCATGCCATGCTCCAGAATTGACCAGATCGTTTTCTGCCTCGACACCGGGACCGTCAACCCTTGCGGGCCACATTAACCGCGTCTGCGTCAATTCGCCGTTGTTTTGAACCATTCCAATAAACCGTTTATAGAAGCTGATGAAAAGTACAAAATTGATTCACATCAAAAAACCCGGATTTTTGGAACCTTTTTTGCGCCGCGCCGTTGTTTGGGACGCAATCGATTTACGCTCGGAGGAATGCCGAAAGAGGAGGCTTCCCTAAACGACATCGAATTGTTAGTTATCTGTGGCGGTCGGAGGTAGCAGTCGCCGCAGATAAATATGGGACGCCTACCGAGCCGAAGAGCTCATTGTAACGTTGGAGAGAGTTTCATGAAAAAGGCAATCATATTTGCGCTCGTCGGCCTGTCGCTTGCAAGCTGCACGCAGACTGAAAAGGGAGCTTCCATCGGCGCCGTTTCCGGTGCTGTTATTGGTGGAGCTATCACGGGCAACGTTCGTGGCGCGGCAGTGGGTGCGGCAATCGGCGGCGTCGGCGGTGCCCTCATCGGCAATGCTTCCGAGCCGGGCTATTGCTATTATCGCGACCAGTACGGTCAGCGTTACACGGCGCGTTGCCGCTAATCGCTTCGCGAAATACCGTTGCACAGAAGCCCCGGTCACCCGGGGCTTTTTGCGTTTTGGGCGGCAAAACACCAGTCGAAGGGTCCTCAAAGCCGTTTATTTATGATTAAATTGCAATGTTAACGGACAGGAAACGGGTTAGGGCGACAATAAAGGCCCAACCATAAAGCAGCTTATGCGAAGAACACGAACTAACCCGAAGACAGGTATTGCGTATCGGAAAGCCGGCACCGCTCTCGCGGTTGCTGTGACGTTCGCCCTGTATCCGGCGTTTACCCGTGACGCGTTCGCCTTCAAACTGTTCGGCATGCGCCTCTGGGGTTCGGAAGAACCGGAGGTCGAGGTTATCAATCCGGTCAAATACGCCGTCACGCTTGATGCCCAGGACGCCGACAAATCCCTGAAAGACAGCCTGGAAAACAGCTCGCTTCTCCTGGCGGACAAGGAAAAACCGGCCTCAGGCGATCTTGGCCTTCTGATAAAGGCAAGAGACGACAGGGACAGGCTGATTGCGGCGCTTTATGAAAACGCCCGTTATGGCGGCATCGTCAAGGTCACCGTCGCCGGCAAGGATGTGGATAGCCTGCCGCCAAATCCGGTGTTCGATCATTCCGCTCCGGTGCCCGTGGTGATCACGGTAACGCCCGGCCCGGTCTTCAAACTTGGTAATGTCAGGCTTGAAGGCGATGTGACCGGCCGCAACCTTGAGGAATATGGCCTGACGACCGGGGGCGACGCCGGTTCTCTGGCCATCATCCGCGCCGGCAACAAGCTGATCGATGATCTGAAGGCCGAAGGCCGGCCGCTTGCGAAGCTGACGAAACGAGAGGCTGTCGCCAACCACGCGACGAACACGGTCGATATCACCATGGGGGCCGAAGGCGGTCCCGTGGCGCCCCTTGGCACGGTGACGGTAACAGGTGAAAAAACCGTCGATGGCGATTTCATCCGCCGTTATTCGCGCCTCAATGGCGGCGAGCCCTATTCGCCGGAAAAACTGCGCAAGGCCGCCGACCGGCTGCGCCAGCTGGGCGTCTTTTCCAGCCTGACGATCAAGGAAGCGGGAACGCTGGCGCGCGACGGCACCATTCCGCTCACCATCGAGGTTTCAGAAGGCAAACACCGCTATTTCGGCGTCGGCGCACAATACTCCACCACGGAAGGCATCGGCCTTCAGGGTTATTGGGGCCACCGGAACCTGTTCGGACAGGCAGAATCGCTGCGTATCGAAGGTTCTGTCTCGCGCATCGCCGAAGCATCGAGCGTCGAAGGCATGGATTATTCGGCGGGCATCACCTTCACCAAGCCCGGCATGTTCAATCCGCGCACCACCTTCAAGACCAGCCTGATTGCCAAGACCGAACACCCCGATACATACGACGCCAAGACAGTGACGGGCACAGCCGGTTTCGCCTACGAGCTGAACGACACTGACACTGCGGCAGCCGGTCTCGAGGTGCAATGGGCCGATACCGAAGACGCATTCGGCAAGAACGAATACCTCACCACCTCCATACCGCTGGAATTCGTTCGTGATACACGCGACGACAAGCTCAACCCCACCGAAGGCTTCCGCGCATCGCTGGCCGCCAAGCCTAGCTATGAAGCGCTGAACGGCACCTTCTTTTCCTCTTTTGAAGGCTCCATCTCGGGCTACAAAGGGATTGGCGCCGAAGACCGGCTGATCATGGCCGGAAAGCTTTCCGGCGGCGTGCTCGTCGGCGGCAGCGATCTGCAGGACATTCCCACCACAAGGCGCTTTTATGCGGGTGGCGGCGGATCGGTGCGTGGCTATAGCTATCAGGAAATATCGCCGTATAATGCCGCTGGCGACGCAACGGGCGGCCGTTCTTATGTGGTCGGCTCCATCGAGGCCCGCATCAAGGTCACCGATACAATCGGCATCGTGCCCTTCATCGATGCGGGTGTTGTTTCGGATGAAGTGACACCCGATTTTTCCGATATCCGGGCTGGCGCCGGTATCGGCCTGCGTTACGCGACGCCCTTCGGGCCTCTGCGTCTCGATGTCGCCATGCCGCTTGAAAAATACGATGGTGGCAACAGTTTCGGCATTTATGCTGGCATCGGCCAGTCTTTTTAAACGCCGCAGTCGAACACCCTTGCAACAGAGTGTAGATTACCCTTTATGAAAATGTTGATTCGATTGCTGAAATGGCTGGGCTACGCTGCTTTGTTCGGCGTGGTGCTGGTGTTGCTTGCGGTTCTGTTCGTCGGTCTTACGCCGATGGGCGCAAGGATCGCCGCAACGCAGATTTCATCACTCGTTTCCACGCCCGATCAGGTGATCGAGATTTCTCCCCCGAGCGGCCTTTTGACCGGCCGCCTTCGGCTCGACAATGTCACCCTTTCAGACCGGCAGGGGCCCTATGCCCGCGTGAACCAGATCGCCATCGACTGGTCGCCGCTTTCGCTGCTTGCCGGCACCTTCCATGCCGACCGCGTCTCGGCCGGATCGATCGATGTCGAGCGCAAACCGCTTGCCCCGGAGCAGACATCGACCAAGAGCTCCGGCAATTCCTCGCTGCCGATCGAAGTCGCCGTCGACAATTTCAGCTTTCCCGATATCAGCCTTGGACAATCACTTCTCGGCCGCCCTTTCGACCTGACCGCTGAAGGCAGCCTCAAGGCCGCCCGGGACGACATCAGGCTGTCGCTCACGGCCCACCGGCTGAATGCACCGGATGCGGAGGTTAACGCCGACGTTGCTTTCCTTCCGAATGAGAACGTCCTGAAGCTGAAAGCGGAGATGAAGGAGCCCGAGGGCGGGCTTCTCGCCACGCTGCTTTCGCTTCCCGGCACACCTGCGGTGGCGATAGACCTCAACGGTGAAGGCCCGCTTTCAGACTGGACGGGCACCCTGCGCGGCAATGTCGCCGGTAACCCCGTCGTCAATGTGACCGGCCGCCACCTTCTTGGTGATGATGGCACACGCCGTATCGAAATTGCGGGCGGTGGCCAGCCGGACCTGCTTCTGCCCCCGGCCTTCCGCCAGCTTTTTGCCGGCGAGACGAAGCTTGATGCAAATGCGACCCTTTCGCCGCAGGGCCGCATCGAAATCGGCAGCAGCACGCTGGAGACCGGCACGTTGCTGCTGACGGCATCAGGCTCCGTCGATCCGAACGGTGAAAATGATCTTGCCGCCAATCTCATCGGCACCGCCGGCCCCGTGGATTTTCGCTGGCCGCTGGAGAATGGCGAGGTTCAGGCTCTCATCAACGGCCTCGATCTTTCCCTCAAGGGTGGAGCGGAGGCCGCGCATCTCAACACGACCGTATCGCTGCGCAGCCTTTCCCTGCCGCAAGGCCGGCTTGACGATGTCAAGCTGACGGCCGAAAGCGCCGATCTCAACATCGCCAACCGCAGCGGCACGATCGCGACGGTCCTGTCC
The DNA here is from genome assembly GCF_001526505.1 of Agrobacterium sp. D14. Taxonomy (NCBI): domain Bacteria; kingdom Pseudomonadati; phylum Pseudomonadota; class Alphaproteobacteria; order Hyphomicrobiales; family Rhizobiaceae; genus Agrobacterium; species Agrobacterium sp. D14. The sequence goes on along the minus strand of NZ_ASXX01000042.1, from coordinate 302,474 downwards.
GTGGCGCAATCCTCCTTCGTCAGTGCCGATATCGACCGGCTGGTGCGGGCGCCCCTCACCATCAAGGCGCCGCTCAGCCTCACTTCGTCAGCCATCGGCTTCGACGGCGCGACGCTGGAAAGCGCCAGTGTCGGTGGGACGTTGAACGGCAGTTTCGATCTTGCCGGCAATCGCCTGACCTCCAGCGTGCAGCTCTTCGCGCTGCCCGCCACCCTTCCACCGGCTCTCGCGGAAAAATTCGACACCACCATCGCCCTCCAGGGCGATATCGACGTGACCATTGGCGGACGCACCAGCCTTGAAAACCTCGTCGTCAAGTCGGGAACCATCGAAGCGACCGGCAATGTCGGCCTCGAAAACGATGCATTGAGCGCCAGCCTGACGGGTAAATTTCCCGCTCTTGAAAAACTGACGCCACAGGCGAAGGGCGTCGCCGATTTTGCAATCGAGGCCAACGGCGCGCTAACAGCACCGGATTTCAACGTCACCCTGAGTTCCGAAAGCGCAATCCTTGCCGGACGAACACTCGAATCGCTGAAGGTCAATGCAACGGGCAAGGCCGATCCCGCCGCGCCTCAGGCAAAGCTCACCGCCAGCGGCAGCCTCGACCGACAGAAGATCGACGCCAATGCCGATGTGGTGCAGACCGAAAACGGCACGGCTATCCCCGAGCTGCACGTAGCCGTAGGCCGGAATATCTTGAACGGCCAGCTGCAATTCTCGCAGCAATTCCTGCCATCGGGCAATCTCTCCTTCAATTTCCCCGACCTTGCCCTGCTCGCCGCCCTCGCCGCGCAGCAGGCGGATGGCGATATTGCCGGCGACATCGCCCTGAGCAACGCCAATGGCCGGATCGCCGCGACGATCAAGGCCAATGGCGGCAGTATCCGCCAGGGCACGACAACGATCTCCAAACTCGCCGCCGATGTTTCCATCGACGATCTTCAGGCTCTCGCCATCAATGGCAAGGTCAGCGCCGATAGTGTCAATGCCGGCGCCGCCGCGATATCCGGCCTGAATGCCACCATCGGCCATTCCGGTACAACGACGCAGTTCGACGTCAATGGCCGTTACGACAATGCGCCGCTGGTGGTAAAAGGCAGTGCTGAGACCGGCGGATCGCCGATGACGGTGCGCATCGACGCCTTTTCCTCCGCCCCCAAGGGCATCGCGGTTCGCCTCGAAAAACCGAGCACCATAGCCATTCAGAACGGCACGGCCCGCATCTCCGATCTGACCGTCATCACGGGTGAAGGACGCGTCGAGGTCAACGGCAGCGCCGGGTCGACGCTCGATATCAATGCCGATATCCGTTCGCTGCCCGCCAGTCTCGCAAATGCCTTCGCCTCCGGGCTGGATGCGGCAGGCAGCATCTCCGGCACGGTGAGCGCCAAGGGTGCGGCATCGAACCCCGCGGTCGATTACAATCTGAACTGGACCAATGCCGAGGTCGCGCAGACACGTGCGGCAGGCCTTGCCGCGCTCGGCATCAAGGCGAACGGCCGTTTTGCCGGTGGCACCTTGCAGATCGACACCAATGTATCCGGCCAGGGCGGCATGTCGCTTTCCGGCGGCGGCTCGCTCGGCATCGCCGGCAATCGTCCGCTTTCGATGGCGTTTTCCGGCAGGCTGCCCTTCTCCGCCGTCGCGGCGCAAACCGCAGCGCAGGGCCTCGATGTGGACGGCACCGCCGCCATCGATGTGAAGATTTCCGGCAGCGCTTCCGCGCCTGTCGTTACCGGCAGCATCACCACCGATGGTACGCGCCTGACCGACGTACGCCGAAACCTGACCATCAACGATCTGGGCGCCACCATCACCTTCGACCGCGACCGTGCCGTCATTTCGCGACTGACGGGCAAGCTGGCGGGCGGCGGAACGATCTCGGGAACCGGCAGCGTCGGCATAGCCGGTGGTTCCGGTTTCCCCGCCGATATATCGATCACGCTTAATCGCGCCGGTTATAATGACGGCACGCTGGTGACGACGGTGGTAAGCGGCACGCTGACGCTGAAAGGCCCGCTGTTGAATTCCCCCGTGCTGGGCGGCAACCTGACGCTGGACAGAAGCGCCATCACCATTCCGGAAAAGCTTCCGGCCTCGCTGACGGAGATCGATGTCAAGCACAAGAACGCGCCACCGAAGGTGCGCGCGCAGGCCAAGGCGCTCGGGGCTGATCAGGGCGGCAGCGGCAGTTCGTCCACCATCAATCTCGATCTGCAGGTGAACGCACCGAGCGGCATCTTCGTGCGCGGACGCGGCATCGATGCGGAACTCACGGGCAATCTGACGATCCGTGGCACGGCAGCCGTTCCCGTCATTTCCGGCGGCTTCGAAATGCGCCGTGGCCGGCTCGAAATCCTCACTCGCCGCCTCGATTTCACCACCGGCAATATCAGTTTCGGCGGCGGCCTCGTTCCGGTCCTCGATATGAAGGCCGACTCGACGGTCGGTTCGACGACTATCACCGTGGCCGTTTCCGGCAACGCCAACGATCCGACATTTGCCTTCTCCTCGGCGCCCGCGCTGCCGCAGGATGAAGTTATGGCGCAGCTGATCTTCGGCCAGTCCATGTCGAAACTCTCGGCTCTGCAGATCGCAAGGCTGGCCGATGCCGCCGCCCAGTTGGCCGGTGGGCGTTCCACCTCGCTGTTCGACAAGCTCAGAAGCAATCTCGGCGTCGACGATCTCGATATTTCGACCGATTCCGAAGGGCAGGCCCGCGTTTCCGCCGGTAAATATCTAAACGAAAGAACCTATCTCGAGCTGCAGCAAAGCGGCGAATCCGGCGCAAAAGCCATCATCAACCTCGATGTCGGACGGGGTGTGAAGCTACGCGGGGAAGCGGGCGGCGATGGTGAAGGCGCAGCCGGCATATTTTACGAGAAGGAATATTAGCATTCCCAGTAAAAGTGCGTGGCGGTTTTTTCGTCCGGACAATGCGTAAAATCAAAGAGAGTATTTTCGCGTTTCGAAGAAAAGCGAAAATACTCCAGCGCAGCTTCGCATTTAGGTTTGCGAAACCATCTGATGATACAAATCATCCATTGAAGACGGAAATATTGTTTCCGGCTGTTCAGGCACCAGGCAGAACGCCAAATCCGCATATGCAAGTGTCGGTGCACTTGCGCCGGCCTCCACAGCGAGCATTGGGAAGAATTCTGATGGCAATGATTAACTCTACCAATTTTGGCGGTGAGACGCTCGAAATCATCGCGTTCCGCCTGCATGATCAGGAATTCTGCGTAAAGACGACGACCATCCGCGAAATTCGCGGCTGGGCGCCTTCCACGCCCATTCCCCACGCGCCGAAAGACGTCATCGGCGTCATGAACCTGCGCGGCTCTGTCATTCCGATCATCGATCTGGCTCACAAGCTCGGCATGAAGAGCACCGTCGCCAATGAGAGAAGCGCGATTGTGGTGGCGGAAGTGCACAACATGGTCATCGGCATGCTCGTCGACCGCGTTTCCGACATTCTGACGATCCCGGCAAACCAGGTTCAGCCGGTTCCGGAAATCTCGGCCTCCTTCGACAAGTCCTATTCGGAAGGCATTATCGCTAACGAACATGGCATGATCTGCTTCCTGAACCTTGCGAAAATGTTCAAGGGAACCGAAGCGGAAGATCTCGCGGCCTAATCAGGCCTTTTCGGCTGGCCACGCCACAAGAAGAGTATCGATCAATCCAGACCGCCGGAGCACTCGCCCGGCGGTTTTGTTTTTACTCTTTACCTCGCCTTATTAAATAAGAACATTTTAATATTATGGATATCTAATATTAAAGGCCGTGGAACAGTATCGCGCCGGCACGAATATCACGCTGGCCCGATACCTGACCGAGGCGGAGAGACGGAAGTGCCTGCATTGCTGCCTTCGGCGGCAAACCTGTTCGTTGTTCAACATGATACGACGCGGACCGCATATCCTGTGCGGCTCGCCGCGCCGTGGGCCGTTTTTGGGGGACGTATAATGCTGGGGTTAGGTAAAAGCGCAGACAACAGAAATATGCTCGATGCGATATCGAGATCGCAGGCGGTCATAGAATTCGATCTCAAGGGTAATATCCTCACCGCGAATAAAAATTTCTGCACGGCGCTGGGTTATGATCTCACTGAGATCGTCGGCAAGCACCATCGCATCTTCTGCGATAGCGAGCTTGCCGGGTCGCGGGCCTATCAGGAATTCTGGGAGTCTCTCGCCCGTGGCGAGTTCCAGGCCAGGGAATATCGCCGTATCCGCAAGGACGGCTCGGTTATCTGGATCGAGGCCTCTTACAACCCGGTTTTCCGTTCCGGCAAACCCTATAAGGTCGTGAAGATCGCCACCGACATCACCGCCAAGAAAATCAAGGCCGTGGACGATGCGGGCAAGATGGAGGCGCTCTCCCGTTCGCAGGCCACAATCGAATTTTTCCCGGACGGCACCATCATTACCGCCAACCCGAATTTCTGTGCCACGGTGAATTACGACCTCAAGGAAATCGAGGGCAGGCATCACCGCATGTTCTGCGATCCAGCCTATGCCGCCTCGCCCGCCTATGGCAATTTCTGGCCGCGACTGGCGGCAGGGGAATTCATCTCGGATGAATTTGTCCGATACGGAAAGAACGGCAAGGAAATATGGATCCAGGCCGCCTATAATCCGGTGCTGGACGAGGCGGGCAAGGTCGTCAAAGTGGTGAAATTCGCCACCGATGTCACGCCGCGCATGAGCGCCATCAGTGTGCTTGCCGATGCCCTGCGGGCGCTGGCCGAAGGTGATCTTGTGCAGCGCCTCGACAACAGCTTCGTGCCCAGCATGGAAAAGCTGCGCGCGGACTTCAACGAAGTCGTCGCCAAGCTGCAGGCCACCATGCAGACCATCGCCCACAATGCCTCGACAATCGCCTCGGGCTCCGGTGAAATCCGCATCGCCGCCGATCAGCTTTCGCAGCGCACCGAACAGCAGGCCGCCTCACTGGAAGAGACCGCAGCCGCGCTGGAGGAAATCACCACCACCGTTACCGATGCCAGCCAGCGCGCCGGCGAGGCCGGAAAGCTGGTATTGCGAACGAGAGAACATGCCGAACATTCCGGCGATATCGTCCAGCAGGCAATTTCCGCCATGGACGCGATTTCGCGTTCCTCGGGTGAAATCACCAATATCATCGGTGTCATTGACGACATCGCCTTCCAGACCAATCTTCTGGCCCTGAATGCGGGTGTCGAAGCCGCCCGGGCCGGGGAAGCGGGCAAGGGTTTCGCCGTCGTGGCGCAGGAGGTTCGCGAACTCGCACAACGGTCCGCCGTTGCGGCCAAGGAAATCAAATCCCTCATCAACACCTCCCGCGAGCAGGTCGCCAACGGTGTGGATCTGGTGGGCAGAACCGGCGGCGCGCTCCGGGATATCCAGTCGCAGATGAGCGAGATCGACACCAATGTCTCGGCGATCGTTGAAGCCTCGCGCGAGCAGGCGAATGGTCTCAGCGAAATCAATCAGGCCGTCAACGTCATGGATCAGGCCACCCAGAAAAACGCCGCCATGGTGGAGGAAACCACCGCCGCCAGCCACGGCCTCGCCACGGAAGCGGAAAATCTGCACGAATTGCTGCGGCAGTTCAGAATATCGCATGAGGCATCGCCCGTCCGCCCGGCCGACAAAAAGCCAGCCGTCGTCACCCGGCTCCCGACGCCGCAACCGCGATATGCCGCCGCGCCAAGGTCTCACGGAAACGCAGCGGCCGAATGGGCGGAGTTCTAGGCCCGCTCTGAAGCCAAGGGCCGCCGGGAAACGGCGGTCTCAATGTTTATAGAATGATACGATCCGCCCGGGTGAAGATTTCAAAATCTTCACCTCTCACCAGCGCCACAAGTGTGACACCCGAACTCTCGGCCGTTTCGATGGCAAGCGCGGTAGGCGCGGAGATCGCCGCCAGAATGGGGCTGCCAAGAATGGCCGTCTTCTGGACCATTTCCACCGACAGTCGGCTGGTGACCACCACAATGCCCGTATCGGGCGATAGGTCCGCATTGACGACCGCACCTGCGAGCTTGTCGAGCGCATTGTGGCGGCCGACATCTTCGCGGACAGCAAGCAGCCCTTTTTGAGGATTGTAGAAACCCGCGCCGTGAACTGCCCGCGTTTCGCGATTGAGGCTTTGCGCTTCATTCAGCGCTTTCACCGCGGCAACGATATCATCACCCTCAACGGAGACTTCCACGCCGCTCAACTCCGGTACCACACGGACCGCCTGTTCTATGGATTCGATGCCACAAAGACCGCAGCCGACGGGGCCTGCCATATGCCGCCGTCTTGCCCTCAGCGCATCCGCATTGGCATCCTGCAAATCCACCTGAACATCGAAGCCCTGCCCGGCCTCGATCACTTCGATGGAACGGATTTCCACCCTTGTGGATATGATGCCTTCCGTAAGACTGAAACCGACCGCGAAATCGACAAGATCAGCGGGGCTGGCCATCATAACGGCATGGGTGCTGCCGCCATAGGAAAAGGCAACCGGCACCTCCTCCGGCACCGCCCTCTCGCCCTCCACTATGGCCCCTTCGCGCAAAGCGGTTCTTGCGACCCTTCGGTAACTTGCCTCTGCCGACACGCCGATCACTCCTCCATGACGAAAATCCGCTTCGTCTCTCTCACGATCTCAAAGCAGCATTTCTTCCCGGTATCACATCTAACCGAAAGCCCTGAAAATCGGAATCGGTTTCCCGGGTGCGCCCGTTGAAGGCGCTCCCTGCCTCACCCATTTTCCGCACGTCCATCACTGATGCAATCCCGCCAACGCCGTTCAGAAGCTCAGATCAGGCCAGGTGACGGGTTTCTATGCGAAAGCAGCCATGCTTCGCCTGATATGGGGAGGTAACAGCCCAAAACAAAAAAGCGACCGAAGCGGCCGCTTTCTGCTTTAGGTTTTTTGTGGGCAGTCATTCTTTCGAACCCGCCCGGTGCTTTCAAGCGGCGACGAGAACCTCATGCAGGTTCGTCAGTTCGTAAAGGTGCTTTTCAAGCTTGGTCAGATGTTCGTGGTGATGATTGCCCTCTTCGATTTCGGCCTTGGCCGCATCGATACGCTTCTGCAGCGTGTCGGGAGACATGTCATCGGCCGAAACGGCGGATTCGGCAAGAAGCGTGCAGCCGGTCGGTAGAATATCGGCGAAACCACCGAAGACGACATATTTATGCGTCTCGCCGGAAGCGAACTTCACCGTTACCAGACCCGGCTTGATCGTGGTCATCGTCGGCGCATGATTGGCCAGAACGGTCATCTCACCCAGCGTAGCCGGGATGACGACTTCCGTAACCGTTTCGGAAACGAGCAGACGCTCCGGGGAAACGAGATCGAATTTGAAACTGTCAGCCATGGCTATTCACTTCTTTTCAATTACGCGGGCGTCACGGACTTGTCTTTTACAACGCAGGCGAAAACCGTTCCGGTTTCGCCACCATTGTCGGCAGGGCGCGCGGCTAGAGCCACGCGCCCGCCAATTCATGATCAGGCAGCCTCGGCAGCCAGCTTCTTTGCCTTTTCGATGGCTTCTTCCATCGAACCGACCATGTAGAAAGCAGCTTCCGGCAGGTTGTCATACTCGCCGTTGACCAGGCCCTTGAAGCCCTTGATCGTGTCTTCGAGAGCGACCAGCTTGCCGGCGAACCGGTGAAGACTTCAGCAACGAAGAACGGCTGCGACAGGAAACGCTCGATCTTGCGGGCGCGGGCAACCGTCAGCTTGTCTTCTTCCGACAGTTCGTCCATGCCGAGGATGGCGATGATGTCCTGGAGAGCCTTGTAGCGCTGCAGGGTCGACTGAACCTTACGAGCCACTTCATAGTGCTCTTCGCCGACGATCATCGGGTCAAGCATACGCGAGGTGGAGTCGAGCGGGTCAACAGCCGGGTAGATACCCTTTTCAGCGATCGAACGCGACAGAACCGTCGTTGCGTCAAGATGCGCGAACGAGGTGGCAGGTGCCGGGTCGGTCAAGTCGTCGGCGGGAACGTAAATGGCCTGAACCGAGGTGATCGAACCCTTGGTCGTGGTGGTGATGCGTTCCTGCATCTGGCCCATGTCGGTTGCGAGCGTCGGCTGGTAGCCCACGGCCGAAGGAATACGGCCGAGCAGAGCCGATACTTCCGAACCAGCCTGCGTGAAGCGGAAGATGTTGTCCACGAAGAACAGAACGTCCTGGCCTTCGTCACGGAAGTTTTCAGCGATCGTCAGACCGGTCAGAGCGACGCGGGCGCGGGCGCCCGGCGGTTCGTTCATCTGGCCGTAAACGAGTGCTGCCTTGGAGCCTTCGCCGCCGCCGAGCTTGTTGACGTTCGACTCGATCATTTCGTGATAGAGGTCGTTACCTTCGCGGGTACGCTCACCAACACCGGCGAATACCGAGTAACCGCCGTGCGCCTTGGCGACGTTGTTGATGAGTTCCATGATGAGAACCGTCTTGCCAACGCCGGCGCCGCCGAACAGGCCGATCTTACCGCCCTTGGCGTAAGGAGCCAGAAGGTCGACGACCTTGATGCCGGTGACGAGAATCTGTGCTTCCGTCGACTGCTCGACGTAAGACGGCGCGTCCTGGTGGATGGCGCGCTTCTTGGCCGTGGTGATCGGACCGGCTTCGTCAACCGGCTCGCCGATGACGTTCATGATGCGGCCGAGCGTTTCGGGACCGACCGGAACTTCGATCGGCGCACCCGTGTTGACGACGCCCTGACCGCGAACCAGACCTTCGGTCGAGTCCATGGCGATGGTGCGAACGACGTTTTCGCCGAGATGCTGCGCGACTTCCAGAACGAGGCGGTTGCCATTGTTCTCGGTTTCGAGCGCGTTCAGGATCGGAGGCAGTTCGCCTTCGAACGCCACGTCGACAACAGCGCCGATAACCTGGGTAACCTTGCCCGCGCCGTTCACCGCTGCGGTTTTCTTGGGGGTAGCTGCCTTAGCCATTATCCTTACCCTCTTTCCTTACCTCAGAGCGCTTCCGCGCCCGAAATGATTTCAATGAGTTCCTTGGTGATCTGAGCCTGACGCTGACGGTTGTAGGACAGCGTCAACTTGTTGATCATCTCACCGGCATTGCGCGTTGCATTGTCCATCGCGCTCATCTTGGCGCCCATTTCACCGGCTACGTTTTCGAGCAGAGCCCGGAAAACCTGAACCGAAATGTTGCGCGGAATAAGGTCTTCCAGAATAGAAGCCGCATCCGGCTCATATTCGTAGACGGCGTTCTGCGTCGCGGCATCCTCTTCCACAACAGGCGTTGCGGCGGGAATGAGCTGCAGGCCGGTCGGGATCTGGCTGATGACGGACTTGAATTCCGAATAGATCAGCGTGCAGACATCGAACTCACCCGCGTTGAAGAGCGAGATCACCTTCTTGGCGATCTGGTCGGCATTTTCAAAACCGACCTTCTTCACGTCGCGCAGTTCGATGCGCTCGATGATGTTGGCTGCAAATTCGCGGCGAAGGCTGTCGTAACCCTTCTTGCCAACCGTGATGATCTTGACCGTCTTGCCTTCCGAAATCAGCTTGCGGGCGTGATCGCGGGCAAAACGGGAAATCTGCGAGTTGAAACCGCCGCAAAGGCCACGTTCAGCCGTGCAGACGACGAGCAGGTGCACGTCGTCCTTGCCGGTGCCGGTCATCAGCGCCGGAGCAACGTCCGCCTCGACCGCCTTGGCGATGTTGGCGAGAACGGCGCTCATGCGCTGAGAATAAGGCCGGGCGGCCTCCGCAGCTTCCTGGGCGCGCCGAAGCTTCGCCGCGGCGACCATTTTCATCGCCTTGGTAATCTTCTGCGTCGCCTTTACGGAGGCAATGCGGTTTTTCAGATCCTTTAGTGAAGGCATCCGTTATCCGTCCGAGTAAAAGAGCCCTGATTACGAGAAAGACTTGGCGAAGCTATCAAGAGCGCCCTTGAGCTTGCCCTTGGTATCGTCGCTGATAGCCTTTTCCGTGCGGATGGTGTCGAGGATCGCCTTGCCTTCCGAGCGGAGGTAGGAAAGCAGACCCTGCTCGAACTTGCCGACCTGCGCGACCGGAACCTTGTCGAGGTAACCGTTGACACCGGCGAAGATCACCGCGACCTGTTCTTCCGTCTTGAGCGGAGAGAACTGCGGCTGCTTCAGAAGCTCGGTCAGGCGGGCGCCGCGGTTGAGCAGGCGCTGCGTGGAAGCGTCGAGGTCCGAACCGAACTGGGCGAAGGCGGCCATTTCGCGATACTGGGCGAGTTCACCCTTGATCGAGCCGGCAACCTGCTTCATCGCCTTGATCTGGGCGGCGGAGCCAACGCGCGAAACCGACAGACCGACGTTAACGGCCGGACGAATGCCCTGGTAGAACAGGTCGGTTTCAAGGAAGATCTGGCCGTCGGTGATCGAGATCACGTTGGTCGGAATGAAGGCCGAAACGTCGTTACCCTGGGTTTCGATAACCGGCAGAGCCGTCAGCGAACCAGCGCCCATTTCGTCGGAGAGCTTTGCAGCGCGCTCGAGAAGACGGGAGTGGAGGTAGAAAACGTCGCCCGGATAAGCTTCGCGGCCCGGCGGGCGGCGCAGCAGAAGCGACATCTGACGATAGGCAACGGCCTGCTTGGAAAGGTCGTCGTAGCCGATGAGAGCGTGCTTGCCGTTGTCACGGAAGTACTCGCCCATGGCGCAACCGGCAAACGGAGCGAGGTACTGCATCGGAGCCGGGTCGGAAGCGGTAGCAGCAACGATAATCGAATACTGCAGCGCGCCGCGCTCTTCCAGAACCTTCACGAACTGGGCGACGGTCGAACGCTTCTGACCGATAGCGACGTAGACGCAATAAAGCTTGTCGCCATCCGGGCCATTGTCGTGAATGGCCTTCTGGTTCAGGATCGTGTCGAGAATGATGGCGGTCTTGCCGGTCTGGCGGTCGCCGATGACGAGCTCGCGCTGGCCGCGGCCAACCGGGATGAGCGCATCGATGGCCTTGAGGCCGGTCGACATCGGCTCATGAACCGACTTGCGCGGAATGATGCCGGGAGCCTTGACGTCGACGCGCGAACGCTTGGCGGCATTGATCGGGCCCTTGCCGTCAATCGGGTTGCCGAGCGCGTCAACGACGCGGCCAAGCAGTTCCGGACCGACAGGAACGTCAACGATAGCGCCAGTCCGCTTTACGGTGTCGCCTTCCTTGATGTCACGGTCCGAACCGAAGATAACCACACCGACGTTGTCGGCTTCGAGGTTGAGCGCCATGCCGCGAATGCCGCCGGGAAACTCGACCATTTCGCCGGCCTGAACATTGTCGAGGCCATAGACGCGGGCGATACCGTCACCGACGGAAAGCACCTGACCGACTTCCGAGACTTCCGCCTCGTTGCCGAAATTTTTGATTTGATCTTTCAGAATTGCGGAAATTTCCGCGGCGCGGATATCCATCAGCCAACCTCTTTCAGTGCAAGCTTAAGGGTGGAAAGTTTGGTGCGAAGAGACGTATCGATCTGGCGAGAGCCGACCTTGACGATCAGGCCGCCGAGGATCGACGGATCGACGGTAACGGAAACCGCCACATCCTTACCGGTAACGCTCTTCAGCGCCGCCTTCAGTTCAGTTTCCTGCGCCTCGTCGAGCGCATGTGCCGAGGTAACCTCGGCGGTGATTTCGCCGCGGTGGGCGGCGGCAATGGTGCGGTAGGCGCGGATCATGCCGGGAACGGCAAAGAGACGGCGGTTATTCGCAACGACCTTGAGGAAATTGAGTGCGAGACCGGCAATGCCGGCCTTTTCGCAGATCGCGGTGATTGCCTTGAACTGATCCTCGGCGGAAAACACCGGGCTCGCAACCAGACGCTTCAAATCGTCGCTTTCGTCGAGAAGTGCGCCGAACTTATCCAGATCGGCCTGAACCGCTTCGACCGCACCCGCTTCCAAAGCAAGCTCGAAAAGCGACGACGCATACCTTTCCGCTACACCGGATGTTCCATGGGAGGTGTCTGCCACGGGCACTTTTTCCCTGCTAATCGTCCAAGACCATCAGCGATGGGGCTCCACCGCATCAAATTCTTGAAATCGTTTCAATTTCCCCGAAAAAGACCGGAATTCCCCCCTGCCTTTTCCCAATTTCGCGGTCCGTCTAGCATAGGACGCCGGGACTCGCAACACGCGTAATAGCGGAAAGCGCCGTTTGGGCAAGGGGGAATGCGTTTAAATTTTCCGATTTCGCCCAGGATGCGGCATCTGTGCGTCACAAAAGGCAAAAAGCCCGCTTCAGACCAGCCCGAACACGTAGCTCAACGACAGTGCAGCGAGCAGAAAGTGTACAACCAGAAGTAAGAAATTCCGCATGGTTGCGCCACCATCGGAGAGTATGGAGAGAATGCCGCCAAAGACACTGAGGCCGAAAGCCGCACCAAAGGCGAGATAGACCATGGGCTGCGCGAGAAGCAGGGCGGCGGCGCCGAGGCCGAGATAGAACCCCGCAAGCGACGAACGCACGAGTGCATAACCATCCCTGCGCTCACCCGCCGGCTGCAGACCAAAGGCACGCAGCGTAACACCCGGCGCAAACATGAAAAAAAGGCCCATCACGGCCGAAACCACCGCCGCTCCGAAGGCCAGCTGCTCGCCGAACTCGGCGGGAAAATAAAACTCCATCTCGTTCCCCAAATCATTTTGACTGCCTGCTGCGTTATGACACGGTCATGACAGCGGGAAAACGCCCCGGCGGCAAAGTTCAAAGGAAACTTTGCGGGTCGATATCGAGCTGCACATGCACGCTGCCGCGCTCTTTCGGGCCATTGGCCAGAAGCGTGCGGAGAAAAGACTGCATGTCCGAATTGCGCCGCCCGTGCACCAGCAGGCGGAAACGGTGGCGGCCACGGATGAGCGCGAGCGGCGCTTCCGCCGGGCCGAGCAGCATGATGCCCGCAACCTGCGGGGCTGCGGCCCTCAAGCCCCGGGCATGGGTTTCCGCTTCCCCGCGCGTATCGGCGGAAACGATGATCGAGGCAAGTCGTCCGAAGGGCGGCAGAACGGCTTTTTCCCGCTCCACGATTTCCCTTTCGTAGAAGGCCGAGGCATCGCCCGAAACGATGGCCTGCATGACGGGATGCTGCGGCTGATAGGTCTGCAACAGGCCATGGCTCTTCAACCCCGTGCGCCCGGCACGTCCCGTCACCTGCGACAGTAGCTGGAACGTTCGCTCCGCCGCACGCGGATCGCCATTGGCAAGGCCGAGATCGGCATCGACGATGCCCACAAGTGTCATCAGCGGAAAATTATGTCCCTTGGCGACGAGCTGCGTGCCGATAACGATATCGGCCTCGCCCTTGACGATCGCCTCCAGCTCCAACCGCAGGCGTTTGACGCCCATGAGATCGGAGGAGAGCACGATGGTGCGGGCCTCGGGGAAATGTTTCTCCACCTCCTCGGCGATGCGCTCCACACCCGGCCCGCAGGCCACCAGATGATCGAAGGTTCCGCATTCCGGGCAATGATCGGGCGTCGGCTCGCTGTGGCCGCACTGGTGGCACTGCAATTGATTGCGGAACCGGTGCTCCACCAGCCAGCTGGAACATTGCGGGCATTGGAAACGGTGACCGCAGACCCGGCAGAGCGTCAGCGGCGCATAACCGCGACGATTGAGGAAAAGAAGCGCCTGCTCGCCCTTCTCGATGGTCTTGCCGATGCCTCGCAGCAGGACGGGCGACAGAAACCCTCCCCGTTCCGGCGGATGACGCCGCATATCGACAAGGTGCAGATCGGGCATCGCCGCATCGCCGAAACGTGTATGCAGGTGAATGGTGTTATAACGCCCCGAACTGCCATTGACCTGGCTTTCCACCGATGGCGTGGCCGACACCAGCACGACAGGGAATTCCGCGATCCGTGCTCTCACGACCGCCATGTCGCGGGCATTATAATAGACGCGGTCTTCCTGCTTATAGGCCGGGTCGTGCTCTTCATCGACGATGATCAGACCGAGATTGTCGAAGGGCAGGAAAAGCGCCGAGCGCGCGCCGGCCACCACCTTCACTTCGCCCGTCACCGCCTGCCGCCAGACTTTTTCGCGCATGCGCGGCGACAGGTCCGAATGCCATTCCGCCGGTTTCGCACCGAAACGATCCTGAAAACGTTCAAGGAAGGCCGCGGTCAGTGCAATTTCGGGCAGCAGGATGAGAACCTGCTTGCCCTGACGGAGCGTCTCCGCCACCGCCTCGAAATAGACCTCGGTTTTGCCAGAACCTGTGACGCCGTCGATCAGTGAAACATGAAACCCGCCCTTACGCACATCCTCGAGTATCTCCGAAGCGGCCTGTTTCTGCGGGCCTTCCAGACGCGGCTCGACATAGTCAGGATCGGGTTCGGCCACGACAGGCGGCGCGGGCAGAAACACCGTCTCGAACACGCCCTGCTTGACAAGCCCATCGATAACGCTGGTCGAAACGCCGGCGGCATGGGCAAGCCCACTCTTCGTCCAGCCATTCCCTTCAGCCGCCAGTTCCATCACCCGCTCGCGGGCGGGGGTAAGGCGCTCCGGCCGGCCGTCGGTCAGTCGCAGCCCCTCGATCATCGGCTCGGGATCGAAGGCCGCGGGCGCTCTGAGGGCCATGCGGGCCACGAGGCCGGGCGGAGACAGCGTATAGGCGGCGACCCAGTCGACGAAGCGGCGCATTTCCGCCTTCAGCGGTGGGCACTCGAAACTTTTGGTGATGGGCCGCAGCTTCTTCGGATCGACGCTCTTTTCTCCGGCATCGTCCCACACCACGCCGAAGACCTGTCGGGGGCCGAGCGGCACCTGCACGACGGAACCCGTCTCCACCACCATATCTTCGGGCACCGAATAGCTGTAGGGCCCCGGCGCCGGCATGGGCACGAGAACGGGCACCGTGCGCGTGGGCGACGGCGGGTCGAACAGAGCCCCAAACAGATCGGACGAATCTTTTGCCATGATGTGGCGACCATGCCCCGACGACAGGAAAAAGGAAACCGCCCGGATGTAGTGGGCGCGCCTTGCAAAGTCCACCTCTTAACCAAATGCTGACCATAAGCGCATAGTTTCAACGCATGGAATGGAGCGCCACGTGACCGAAATCCTGACATTTGCCCAAGCCGATCTTTTGAACGAGCGCCAGTCCTGGCTCGCCGCCCTCGCAGGCGAACGCCGGCTTTCGGACAATACCGTCGAGGCTTATGAGCGCGATACCAGGCAATTTCTGACATTCCTGACCGGCTATATCGGCAAACCGGCCTCCATCACCGATATTGCCGATCTGCGCCCGGTGGATCTTCGCGCCTTTCTGGCCAACCGGCGCAAGGAAGGTGCCGGCGCACGTTCGCTGGGCAGGCATCTGGCAGGCCTGCGCTCCCTGCTTCATTACCTGCAGAAAAAAGGCCTGGTGAATGCCGCAGGCGCCACCGCCATGCGCGCGCCAAAACAGCCGAAATCGCTACCGAAACCGTTGACCGACCGGCAGGCGCTGAAAATCACCACGACTGAAGCGCAATTGAACGACGAACCATGGATCGCCGCCCGCAATGCCGCAGTCCTTTCACTGCTTTATGGCTGTGGCCTTCGCATTTCCGAGGCGCTCGGTCTGACCCCGGCCGACTTCCCGCCCGGCGCCCGCAGCCTGCGCATTACCGGCAAAGGCAACAAGACGCGGATTGTGCCCCTGCTGGCGGTGGTGACGGAAGCCGTCGATACCTACAGGAAGCTTTGCCCCTATGCCCTATCGGCGGATGAGCCCATGTTCCTCGGCGCACGCGGCGGCAAGCTGCAGCCCGCCATCATCCAGAGGGAAATGCAGAAACTGCGCGGCGCTTTCGGCCTGCCGGAAAACGCCACACCGCATGCACTGCGCCACTCCTTCGCCACGCACCTTCTCGCCGGCGGCGGCGACCTGCGCACGATTCAGGAACTGCTCGGCCATGCGAGCCTCTCCACCACACAGGTCTATACCGGGGTCGACACCGCGAGACTGCTGGAAATCTACGACAACGCCCATCCTCGCGCATGAAGCAGGAAATGGTTAACCATAGTCATTAACCAGACATCCAAGCCGCCGTTCTATAAGCGAACGACAACCGGATTGGACCGATGCACAGCCTGATAAAACCGCAAAACCTCACCGCCACGCTGATGGGCAAGACCGGCGACGCCCTGCTGTGGCTGCTTGCCGCCCTGCATGTCACCGCCGTCGCAATCCTGCTCATGACCTTGCTTTCGCTGGGGCAAGCGGAAGCCGCGCAGCAGCAGATCACCTGCACCGGCAGCGACATTCTCGTGGAAATGCGCAAGACCGATCCGCAGGCCTTCGCAAAGATCGAGCAGGAAGCGGCCGCGATCCCCAACGGCAAGGGCAATTTCTGGCGCATCGAAAAGGCGGGAACGCCCACCTCCTATCTTCTCGGCACCATGCATGTCACCGATCCGCGTGTTCTGGAAATGCCTGCCGCCGCCAGCCCCGCCTTCGAAAAAGCCGCGACGGTGATCGTGGAATCGGACGAAATCGTCGATGACAAGAAGGTCGCGGCCTCGCTGCTGAGCAAGCCCGAACTCACCATGTTTCTGAATGGCAAATCGATCACCGACATCCTGTCGCCGGAAAATGTCGCGCGTCTGGAAAAGGGCCTCAAGGAGCGCGGCATCCCGCTGAACGCCGTTTCGAGAATGAAGCCGTGGATGCTTTCGAGCTTCGTCGCCCTTCCCGCCTGTGAGTTCGCCCGCAAGGCAACAGGCCTCTCCTTTCTGGACAAGAAGCTGGCCGAAGATGCCATCGCGGACGGAAAACACCTTGTCGGGCTGGAGACCATGGTGGAGCAGCTGACGGCCATGTCCGAGCTGCCGATGGAATTTCATCTTCAGGCGCTGATCGAAACACTCGAACTGGGCGACCGCATGGATGACATCATGACAACCATGACCGATCTCTATGTCGCCGGCGATATCGGCATGACCATGCCCATGCTGAAAAGCCTGGACCCCAAGAAGGCTGCAGCTGAAAGCGAACAGGGCTACGCCGCCTTCGAGCAGCGCATCATCACCGACCGCAACCATGTCATGGCGGAACGGGCGGCCCCCGAGCTTGCCAGGGGCAATGTTTTCATGGCCGTGGGCGCACTGCATTTGCCGGGCGAGGAAGGCCTTGTCGAACTGCTGCGCGCGGAAGGCTTCACCCTCACGCGGGTCGATTGACCCGCTCACTCACGATGCTGACAGGCCGGACATTGGCGCAGAACGGCCGCATCGTCGCCGGCACGATGCGGCGGTGAAACGGTCCGACGACAAGAAGATAAAGCCGCCCAAACAGGTTCTTGCGCCTGACGATGGTGGTGACACTCACCAGCTGGCTGTTTTCCTTCTCTTCGAGATCGACGACGATCCGGAAATCGAGATGGCGGTCGTCGAAGCCGAGCACAGTCCGCTGTGGTGTGGAGGACAGGACTGGAAAACCGCCTGCCGACGTCCCAGCCACCATTTCGACCGTTCTTAAACCGAAAAGCGCCACCACGCGGTTTCGAAGCGCCATAAGGCTGCGGATCCATACCGGAGGATGATCGAGAAGGAGCCGGCTCACATGGAGTGAGGACGGCTCCGGCGTCACCATCTCTCCCTGATAGCGATCCCGCCAGTCGGCACCCGGCAATATGTCTTCGAAATCCTGCATTCCTGAACCCCGGCCGCACGATGCGGCAAGGGTCACCTTCCTCTTTTTCCGAGAAACCGGAAACGCGACAAACCGCCGCTTAGCCGTGCGTCATACGCTTCAGGACATTGGTGCGCCAGTAGAACTGGTGAACCAGAACGGCGACGACGTGACCGGCGATCAACACCCACATCAGCGCCTTGAAGGGACCGGAATGCAACTGCCCAGCCGGCTGAGCGCCGAAGTAATACGCGGCAATACCGGACAGGGGCAGGACGAGGAACAGGGCATAAAAGGTGAAATGCGCCACCTTCGCCGCGATCTGAAACAGCCTCGGTTCTTCGGCGGGATGCGGCGGCACGCCCTGGAGGAAGCGTAGACAGAGGCGCAGCACCGCAAGCAGCAGAATGGTGAAGCCGACATAGGCGTGAATATTGGCCGAAGATACCTGTTCCGGCGTCAGTGTTTCGCCCCGCCGCATAAGCCGGTAAGCATGTTCCATCCCATCGGGAAACAACAGGTTGAAGAAGATCAGAAGCGCCATCGACCAATGAATGATGCGCTGCGGAACGGTGAAGGAAACTTGATTTGGAAACGCCATTTTATTGCCTTTTATCAAAAGGTTAGACAGGCTGTGGCGTGAGTATGGAAAACCCCGGCCTGCATGGCAAGCCGGGGTTTGGCAGATGACTGAAATTTAATGTTGGAGCAGCGGGCTCCAACACCGATCACATGTGGATCGGCTTGAAGAAGGTCGCCAGCGCCGCTTCCTTCACGGCTTCCGACATGGTCGGATGCGCATGGCAGGTACGGCCCAGATCTTCCGAGGAACCGCCGAATTCCATCAGTACGGTGATTTCGTGGATCATTTCGCCAGCGCCGAAGCCGACGATGTGACCACCAAGAACCCGGTCGGTTTCCTTGTCGGCAAGGATCTTCACGAAACCATCCGTCACCTGCATGGCGCGCGCGCGGCCATTGGCGGTGAAGGGGAACTTGCCGACCTTGTAGGCGATGCCTGCGGCCTTCAGTTCTTCTTCGGTCTTGCCGACGGAAGCGATTTCAGGCTGCGTATAGACCACGGCCGGAATGACGTCATAATTCACGTGACCACGCTGGCCGGCGAGGATTTCCGCGAGAGCAACGCCCTCGTCTTCCGCCTTGTGCGCCAGCATCGGACCCTTCACCACGTCGCCGATCGCATAGATGCCATCGACATTGGTCTTGTAGTGGCCGTCGATTTCGACGCGGCCGCGACTATCCAGCACAACGCCGGCTTCCGCAAGACCGAGACCTTCGGTGTAGGGCTTGCGACCGGTGGAGATCAGCACGACATTCGCTTCCAGCGTTTCGGCAGCGCCGCCCTTGACCGGCTCGAACACCACCTTTGCGCCGGCAGCGGTCTTTTCAACGGCCGTCACCTTCGCGCCGAGCTTGAAATCGAGACCCTGCTTGGCGAGCAGACGCTGGGCCTGCTTGGAAACTTCGCCATCCATGCCGCCGAGAATATTGTCGAGATATTCGACGACAGTGACCTTGGCGCCGAGACGCGACCAGACCGAACCGAGCTCGAGGCCGATGACGCCGCCGCCGACAACGATGAGCTTTTCCGGAACCTTGGAAAGAGCGATCGCGCCGGTGGAGGACACGATGACGCTTTCATCGATAGCGACCTGAACGCCCGGAATGCCGGCAACATCCGAACCGGTGGCGATGACTATGTTCTTGGCTTCGATTTCTTGGCTCTCGCCCTTGTCGTTGGTGACGGAAACCTTGCCGGCGGAAACCACCTTGCCGGTGCCCTGGAAGGTATCGATCTTGTTCTTCTTGAACAGGAAGGCGACGCCGTCGACATTGGCCTTCACCACGCCGTCCTTGTGGCCCATCATCTTTTCGAGGTTCAGCTTCGGCGCGGCGACTTCGATACCGAGCGAATCGACACCATGGGCGACATGGGCGAAGGTTTCGGACGCGTGCAGCAGCGCCTTGGACGGGATGCAGCCGACATTGAGGCAGGTGCCGCCATAGGTCGCGCGCTTTTCGATGACAGCGACCTTCAGGCCGAGCTGTGCCGCCTTGACCGCGCAAACGTAACCGCCGGGGCCTGTGCCGATTACAACTACATCATATGCCATGTTCGTTTTCCTGATTGATGTCGGGCAAGATGCCGGATCATTGCCCTGCTTGCGTTTGACCTGAAACTCAGGCCGCTTTTTCCGTTGCGAGTTTTATACCGAGAGCGATGAAGACCACACCGCTGGTGCGGTCGATCCATTGGCTGGCGCGCTGAAATGCGGCCCGCATGCGCGGCGTCGTCATGAACAGGCTGACACCGACGAACCACAGGATAAGGCAGCTCGCCATGACAAGACCGTATCCGAACTTGATGGCGACCGGCGTGTGAGCGTGAACCACTGTCGAAAAGATCGACAGGAAGAAAAACACCGGCTTGGGATTGAGCGCGTTCGCCGCGAAACCGAGCGTGAAAGCCTTAAGCGCCGTCTGGCTGCTTTTCGCCTGAACGCCTTCATCTTCAGCGGCGGGCAATTCGGTCTTGCCGGCGCGCAGCGCCTTGATGCCGATATAGATCAGATAGGCGACGCCCAGCCATTTGACGATGTTGAAGAGATAGATCGACTGGGAGATGATGAGGCCAAGTCCGAGGATCGTATAGGTGACGTGGAACATCAAAGACGTCCCCACCCCGAAGCTGGTGATGATGGCCTGTTTGCGACCATGCACCATGGCCTGGCGCATGACCATCGCGAGATCCGCGCCGGGCGAGACGATCGCAAAGGAGAAGATCGCCATCAGGGATGCAAGTTCGATGAGATATTGATGCATAGGCTCGACCTCAGATCAGCGCGACAAGCATGAGGACCAGACCGCCAAGGGACACGACCCACGCGATCGACCGCACATAGGGGACGCCTGCCAGATAAAGCGGGATGTAGACGATGCGCGCCATGGTCCATATCCAGCCGCCCGTCAGCCCCCAGCCGGAAGCGTCACCGGCGATCGCAAGAGCGAGAGTGAGACCGACGAAAGCCGGATAGGTCTCGCGAAAATTATCCGAGGCGCGCTGCGCACGCCCTGCAAACACCCCTTTGAGGTCCTGCCGGGTATCGCGCGCGCCCGCATTCCAGGCAAGGCCGAGTTCCCGCGTCGCGGACATGGCCTGAAGGCAGATATGCAGGAGAAGAAGAATGACGCTGAGCGCCAGCAGGAACACGAAAGGTCCATTCCCGCCGGCCAGGTTTTCCATCCCTCTTCTCCCCTGTTTCAGTCTTAGAGATCGAGAACCAGACGTTCCGGATCTTCCAGGCTTTCCTTGACGCGGACGAGGAAGGTCACGGCTTCCTTGCCGTCAACGATACGGTGATCGTAGGAGAGCGCAAGATACATCATCGGACGGATGACGACCTGACCGCCGATGGCGACCGGACGCTCCTGGATCTTGTGCATACCGAGGATGCCCGACTGCGGTGCATTGAGGATCGGCGAAGACATCAGCGAACCGTAGACACCGCCATTGGTGATGGTGAAGGTGCCACCCTGCATGTCGGCCATGCCGAGCGAACCGTCACGCGCTGCCTTGGCGAGGCGGCCGAGTTCCTTTTCGACGCCGGCGATGGAGAGCTGGTCGGCATCGCGGATGACCGGAACGACGAGACCCTTGTCGGTGCCAACAGCCATGCCGACGTGACAATAGTTCTTGTAGATGATGTCCGTGCCGTCGATTTCAGCGTTGACGGCCGGCAGTTCCTTCAGCGCGTGAGTCACGGCCTTGGTGAAGAAGCCCATGAAGCCGAGCTTGACGCCATGCTTCTTCTCGAACACGTCCTTGTAACGGTTACGCAGGTCCATGACGGCGCTCATGTCCACCTCGTTATAGGTGGTCAGCATGGCGGCGGTGTTCTGCGCATCCTTCAGGCGACGGGCGATCGTCTGACGCAGGCGGGTCATCTTCACGCGCTCTTCGCGAACGGCATCCTGCTCGGCGGACACCGGGCGGGGGGCCGCGGCGGGAGCCGGCGCGGCGGCCGGTGCCGAAACGCCCTTGGCGACAGCGGCGAGAACGTCACCCTTCAGAACCTGACCGCGCTTGCCCGAACCGTCGACCTGATCGGCGGACAGGTTGTTTTCAGCAAGCAGCTTGCCGGCGGCAGGTGCGGGCGGCATGGAGCCGGTTGCCGGCGCGGCAACGGCGGCAGGAGCAGGTGCGGCAGCCGCAGCAGGCTTTGCCGGTTCTGCGGCAGGTGCAGAGGTCGCTGCACCGGCAGCACCTTCGGCGATCTGGCCGAGAAGCGCGTCGAGACCGACGGTCTCGCCGTTCTGCGCAACGATTTCGGTGAGAACGCCGGACGCAGGCGCCGGGACTTCGACGGTAACCTTGTCGGTTTCCAGTTCAACGAGCGGTTCGTCGGCCTTGACGGTATCGCCGACCTTCTTGAACCAGGTGCCGACGGTCGCTTCGCTGACGGATTCGCCGAGGGTTGGTACGCGGATTTCAGTGGCCATGATCTAGTTCCGTTATTCAGGTGTCTTTTTTGCGGGGCGATGCGGGAGAGCTTTTACTCTCCCAGCGCGTCTTCCAGGAACGCAGCAAGCTGCGCCAGGTGCTTGGACATCAGGCCGGTCGCCGGAGAGGCGGCAGCCGGACGGCCCGTGTAACGGACCTTCTGGTACTTGGCGTCGATATGCGCCAGGACCCATTCCAGGTAGGGATCGATGAACGACCACGCACCCATGTTCTTCGGCTCTTCCTGGCACCAGACCATTTCCGCATTGCGGAAACGCGACAGCTCGTTGATGAGCGCCTTGGCCGGGAACGGGTAAAGCTGTTCGATACGCAGCAGGTAGATATCGTCGATACCGCGCTTTTCGCGTTCCTCGAGCAGATCGTAATAGACCTTGCCCGTGCACATGACGACGCGGCGGATCTTCGAATCCTTCTGCAGCTTGATCGGACCGTCCTTGATGACTTCAGCATCGTCCCACAGGAGACGGTGGAAGGAGGACTCGCCTGCAAGCTCGGCCAGCGAAGAGGTGGCGCGCTTGTGACGCAGCAGCGACTTTGGCGTCATCAGGATCAGCGGCTTGCGGAAGTCGCGCTTCACCTGGCGGCGCAGGATGTGGAAGTAGTTGGCCGGCGTCGTGCAGTTGGCAACCTGCATATTGTCTTCGGCGCACATCTGCAGCCAGCGCTCCAGACGGGCGGACGAATGTTCCGGGCCCTGACCTTCGTAACCATGCGGCAGAAGGCAGACGAGACCGGACATGCGCAGCCACTTGCGTTCACCCGACGAGATGAACTGGTCGAACACCACCTGCGCGCCGTTGGCGAAGTCGCCGAACTGGGCTTCCCAAAGGGTCAGCGCGTTCGGACGGGCCAGCGAGTAGCCGTATTCGAAACCGAGAACGGCTTCTTCCGAAAGCATCGAGTTGATGACTTCGTAACGGGCCTGCGTCGGAGAAAGGTTGGCGAGCGGAATATAACGTTCTTCGGTCTCCTGATCGTAGAGGACCGAGTGACGCTGCGAGAAGGTGCCGCGTTCGCAATCCTGACCGGAAAGACGGATCTTGTGGCCGTCGGCAACGAGCGAACCGAACGCAAGCGCTTCCGCCATTGCCCAGTCGATGCCTTCGCCCGTCTCGACCATCTGCGAGCGGTTTTCCATGAAGCGCTGGATCGTGCGGTGGGCGCTGAAGCCTTCCGGAATGGTCGACAGCTTCTTGCCGATCTCCTTGAGCTGCTTCATCGGTACGCCGGTCTTGCCGCGACGCTGCTCATCGGCATTGTCGGCAGCGCGCAGACCCGACCACTGACCGTCCAGCCAGTCGGCCTTGTTCGGCTTGTAGGACTGGCCTGCCTCGAATTCCTGTTCCAGATGAGCACGCCAGTCGGCCTTCATCTTCTCGAATTCGCCTTCGTTCATCAGGCCTTCCGCGATCAGGCGGTCGGCATAGATGCGCGCGACTGTCTTGTGGCCACGGATAACCTTGTACATTTTCGGCTGCGTGAACGCCGGCTCATCGCCTTCGTTATGGCCGAAGCGGCGGTAGCAGAACATGTCGATGACGACAGGCTTGTGAAACTTCATACGGTATTCGGTCGCAACCTTGGCCGCATAGGTCACCGCTTCCGGATCGTCACCATTGACGTGGAAGATCGGCGCTTCGATCATCTTGGCGACGTCGGACGGATAGGGCGACGAACGCGAGAAGGCCGGGTTCGTCGTGAAGCCGATCTGGTTGTTGATGATGAAGTGCATGGTGCCGGCAACGCGGTGACCGCGCAGACCGGAAAGGCCGAGAATTTCCGCAACCACGCCCTGACCCGCAAAGGCGGCATCGCCGTGCAGCAGGAGCGGCAGCACCTTGGCGCGTTCCGACAGCGGAATGATGTCGCCGTCCCATACCTTGGCCAGCTGGTCCTGCTTGGCGCGGGCCTTGCCCATGACAACGGGGTTGACGATTTCAAGGTGCGACGGGTTGGCCGTCAGCGACAGGTGAACCTTGTTGCCGTCGAATTCGCGGTCGGAGGAGGCACCGAGGTGATACTTCACGTCGCCCGAACCTTCGACATCGTCAGGCTTGAACGAACCGCCTTTGAACTCGTGGAACACGGCGCGATGCGGCTTGCCCATCACGTTGGTCAGAACGTTCAGGCGACCGCGGTGGGCCATGCCGAGAACGACTTCTTCCAGACCTTCCTGGCCGCCGCGCTTGATGATCTGCTCCAGCGCCGGGATCAGCGATTCACCGCCATCGAGGCCGAAACGCTTGGTGCCCTTGAAGCGCACGTCGAGGAACTGCTCGTAGCCTTCGGCTTCGACCAGCTTGGACAGAATGGCCTTCTTGCCTTCAGCCGTGAAGGCGACGCCCTTGTCCGGACCTTCGATACGTTCCTGAATCCAGCCTTTTTCTTCCGGGCTGGACATGTGCATGAATTCGACGCCGATGGTGGAGCAGTAGGTACGCTCCAGAATATCGATCATCTCGCGCACGGTCGCATATTCGAGGCCGAGCACGTTATCGATGAAAATCTTGCGGTCGTAATCGCTTTCCTCGAAGCCGTAGGACTTCG
Source organism: Agrobacterium sp. D14 (assembly GCF_001526505.1). Taxonomy (NCBI): domain Bacteria; kingdom Pseudomonadati; phylum Pseudomonadota; class Alphaproteobacteria; order Hyphomicrobiales; family Rhizobiaceae; genus Agrobacterium; species Agrobacterium sp. D14. The sequence goes on along the minus strand of NZ_ASXX01000042.1, from coordinate 277,769 downwards.
GCGACAGCTCGTTGTAATCCTCAACCGCGACCGCGATACCGAGCGGATCGAGCTTGGCATGCAGGTGGCCGCGCATGCGGTAGGCGCGGATCATCATGATGGCGCGAACGCTGTCACGGGTCGCCTGCAGAACTTCCGCCTGGCTGACCGGCTTGCCGGTGTCGGCGCTCTTGGCCTCAGCTTTCGCCTGAACCTTCTTCTCGATGGCCTTTTCGACCGTGGCCCAGTTGCCGTCGAGTGCGGATACCAGTTCGCCATTCGCCGGGATAGGCCAGTTGGCGCGCTTCCAGGAGGCGCCCTTGGCCGCCTTCTTCACGTCTTCCGGATTATCGGACAACGCCTTGAAGAAGCTCTGCCACTCCGGCGACACGGAAGAGGGGTCCTCTTCGTACCGGGCATAGAGCTGCTCGATATAGGCTGCATTCGCGCCGTCCAGAAACGACGTGATCTGAAACTGCTCGTTCGCTTCTTGCCTTGCCATTGTGTTCTTGCGGACTTATCCGTCCGCCTCCTCGATGCCGTTAGGGCCGTTCGCCGGCCTGCCGCTTTGATTATTGCTGTCTGCCGCCGGGGCGGTATGCCGTTCTGTCTGTCGTTCCTTGCGGCATCGGGCAGCGTGGCATTGAAGCCGCGCCGCCCGTTACCGATGTCATGTGGTCTCAGCCCTTGAGGACTTCAACCAGCGTCTTGCCGAGGCGCGCCGGAGAGGGCGATACCTTGATGCCGGCCGCTTCCATGGCTGCGATCTTGGACTCTGCGTCACCCTTGCCGCCGGAAACGACAGCGCCGGCGTGGCCCATGGTGCGGCCCTTCGGAGCCGTACGACCTGCGATGAAGCCAGCCATCGGCTTCTTGCGACCCTTCTTGGCTTCGTCGATCAGGAACTGCGCCGCATCTTCTTCAGCCGAGCCGCCGATTTCGCCGATCATGATGATCGACTGCGTGGCGTCGTCGGCGAGGAACATTTCCAGCACGTCGATGAACTCGGTGCCCTTGACCGGGTCGCCGCCGATGCCGACAGCCGTGGTCTGGCCGAGGCCTTCGTTGGAGGTCTGGAACACGGCTTCATAGGTGAGCGTGCCCGAACGCGAAACGATACCGACCGAACCCTTGCGGAAGATGGAGCCCGGCATGATACCGATCTTGCATTCTTCCGGCGTCAGGATACCCGGGCAGTTCGGGCCGAGCAGGCGCGACTTGGAGCGGTCGAGGCGAGCCTTGACGCGAACCATGTCCATGACCGGGATACCTTCGGTGATGCAGGTGATGAACGGAATTTCCGCATCGATGGCTTCGATGATGGCATCTGCTGCACCTGCCGGCGGAACGTAGATCACGGATGCGTCTGCACCGGTCTTTTCCTTGGCTTCGGCAACCGTTGCGAAGATCGGCAGGGTTTCACCCTTGGAGCCGGTCCAGGTTTCGCCACCCTTCTTCGGGTGGATACCGCCGACCATCTGCGTGCCGTAATAGGCAAGCGCCTGTTCGGTGTGGAAGGTGCCGGTCTTGCCGGTCAGACCCTGAACAAGGATCTTCGTGTCTTTATTAACAAGAATAGACATTATTTCCGGTCCCTCAATTAGCCGTTGATCGCCGCGACGATCTTCTTGGCTGCGTCGTCCAGATCGTCAGCAGCCGTAATCGCAAGGCCAGATTCGTTGAGAAGCTTCTTGCCAAGTTCGACGTTGGTGCCTTCGAGGCGAACAACGAGCGGAACCTGCAAACCAACTTCCTTCACCGCGGCGATCACGCCCTCGGCGATGACGTCGCACTTCATGATGCCGCCGAAGATGTTGACGAGGATGCCCTCGACCTTCGGGTCGGCCGTGATGATCTTGAAGGCTGCCGCAACCTTCTCCTTGCCGGCGCCGCCGCCGACGTCGCAGAAGTTAGCCGGCTCTTTGCCGTAAAGCTTGATGATATCCATCGTCGCCATGGCGAGACCGGCGCCGTTGACCATGCAGCCGATGTTGCCGTCGAGGGCCACGTAAGCGAGGTCCCACTTGGAGGCTTCGATTTCCTTGGCGTCTTCTTCGGTCTCGTCGCGCAGCGCCTTGACGTCGTCATGGCGGAACAGCGCGTTGCCGTCGAAGGACATCTTGGCGTCGAGAACGCGCAGATGGCCATTTTCCATGACGATCAGCGGGTTGACCTCGAGGAGAGCCATGTCCTTCTCGTTGAAGGCCTTGTAGAGGATCGGGAAAAGCGCCTTGGCGTCTTCCGCAGCAACGCCATCAAGCGCGAGAGCCTTGGAGATCGCAGCAACGTCGGCGTCGCTCACACCCTTTTCCGGGTTGATGGCGATGGTGTGGATCTTCTCGGGCGTGTCGTGGGCGACAGCTTCGATGTCCATGCCGCCTTCCGTGGAAACCACGAAAGCAACCTGGCCGACGGAACGATCAACCAGCAGCGAGCAGTAAAGTTCGCGGGCAATGTCCGCGCCGTCTTCGATGTAGAGACGGTTGACCTGCTTGCCGGCTTCACCGGTCTGCGCCGTTACCAGCGTGTTGCCGAGCATGTCCTTCGCGTGGGAAACGACTTCTTCGATGGACTTCGCCAGACGAACGCCGCCCTTGGCGTCCGGGCCGAGTTCCTTGAACTTGCCCTTGCCGCGGCCGCCAGCGTGAATCTGGCTCTTGACGACGTAGAGCGGGCCGGGAAGCTGCTTGGCGGCAGCTTCGGCTTCTTCGACCTTGAGAATGGCAACGCCTTCAGCAACCGGCGCGCCGTAGCCCTTCAGAAGAGCCTTGGCCTGATATTCGTGAATATTCATGGAATAATCCCTGTTTGGAGCCGCTAGGCTATTACTTCAGCGACGGAGCGATGTTGACGCAGGCTTCGCAAAGACCAGCGACAGCGCCGACGGATTTCTGGAAGGCGGCTTCTTCTTCCTTATTGAGTTCGATCTCGATGATGCGCTCGATACCGCCGGCACCGATGATGGTGGGAACGCCGACATACATGTCGTCGACGCCATACTGGCCCGAGAGGTGGGCAGCGGCGGGGAGAACGCGCTTCTTGTCCTTGAGGTAGGATTCAGCCATTTCGATTGCCGAAGCAGCCGGCGCGTAGTAGGCCGAACCGGTCTTTAGCAGGCCGACGATTTCCGCACCGCCGTCACGGGTGCGCTGGATGATCTGCTCGAGGCGCTCGGCGGTCAGCCAGCCCATCTTGACGAGATCGGTCAGCGGAACGCCGGCAACCGTGGAGTAACGTGCGAGCGGCACCATGGTGTCGCCGTGGCCGCCGAGAACGAAGGCGGTGACGTCTTCAACCGAAACGTTGAATTCTTCGGCGAGGAACAGGCGGAAACGCGCGCTGTCGAGAACGCCGGCCATGCCGACGACCTTGTTCTTCGGCAGGCCGGAGAACTTCTGCAGTGCCCAGACCATGGCGTCGAGCGGGTTGGTGATGCAGATGACGAAAGCGTTCGGGGCATATTTCTTGATGCCGGCGCCGACCTGCTCCATGACCTTGAGGTTGATGCCGAGAAGATCGTCGCGGCTCATGCCCGGCTTGCGGGCAACGCCGGCGGTGACGATGCAGACGTCAGCGCCTTCGATGGCGGCGTAATCGGAAGCGCCGGTGAGCTTTGCATTGAAGCCTTCAACCGGGCCGGACTGGGCAATATCCAGACCCTTGCCCTGCGGGATGCCGTCGGCAATATCGAAGAGGACGATATCGCCCAGTTCCTTCAGGCTGGCGAGATGCGCCAGCGTGCCGCCGATCATGCCAGAACCAATAAGTGCAATTTTTTTGCGAGCCATCGAATGCTTCCTCTTGAGCTTCAATTCAATTTCACCGCGCCAAACCGGCAGCCAAATTGTCGCACTCCGATTAGCCCCATTGGCTAAAATTGGCAATAGATTCTTTTCTGGTGAATATTTTCAATCGTTTAGATCATTATTTTCTTACGTAAACGTAAGAAAATACGTCACGAAAGTGTCAAACTTTCTGGCGTTTTTCGTGGTGCAGCGCCAGATAATCCGCACTGCGCATTTCAAACAGGCGCGAGGCGGTGCGATCGAACTCGAAACCTTCGGTCCCTTTGCGCTTGCCGAGCAGGTCTTCCGGCATGGCGGCAGCGGAGGCAAAAAGCCGGACGCTGTGGTCGTAAAGCGCATCGATGAGAATGATGAAACGCTTGGTCTCGTTGCGCTTGTCCGCGTTCAAGAACGGAATGTGATCGATGAAGACCGTATCGAAACGATTGGCGATGGCAAGGAAGTCGGAAGCCCCAAGCGGCTTTTCGCAGAGATCGGAAAAGGAAAAACGGGCAACCCGGCCGCTGGCGCGCGGCACCAGAATGGAACGGCCCTTCATCGGTATCTCGGTCGGTGCAACGAGGTGACCGGCAATCATGTGCCGCCAGGCCATGTCCATCGCCTGATCCGCCGAACCGTCGAGCGGCGTGACATAGACGGGCAGGCTTTCCAGCTTCTCCATCCGGTAATCGGTGGGGCTGTCCAGCGTCACCACCTCCACATGCTTCTTCAAGAGATCGACGAACGGCAGGAACAGGCCGCGATTGAGACCATCCTTGTAGAGATTGTCCGGCACGACATTGGACGTCGTCACCAATGTGCAGCCATTGGCGAAGAGTTCACTGAACAGCCGGGCGAGGATCATCGCATCGGCAATATCCGTGACGGTGAACTCGTCGAAGCAAAGAAGCTCCGCTTCCGCCAGGAGCTGGGCGGCGACGGGCGGAATCGGATCGGCCTGTTTGGTTTCGCCATTCTTCAGCTTCTGCCGATGCGCATGCACGCGATTGTGCACATCCGCCATGAATTCATGAAAATGGCAGCGGCGTTTGGAGGAAACGGGCGCCATCTCATAGAACATGTCCATCAGCATCGTCTTGCCGCGGCCGACGCTGCCATAGACATATAGTCCCTTGACGGCTGCCGCAGGCCCGGACTTGCGCGCAAACATCCAGCCGAGCGCACTCTTCTTCTTGGCGGGCTTGCGCGCCTTCAGATCGGCAAGGATACGGTCCAGATGCGCCGCCACGCCAAGCTGGGCGGCATCGGCCTGCAAGGTGCCAGCTGCCGTCAATGCGTTGAGCTGTTCAACGACACTATGATTGTAGTCAGGCAAGGGCTTCATGGATAAACGCCTCGGACGCGGGCGCACAAAAGCACCCGCGACGAATGGACAGGCTTAAAGCGAAAAGAGCGTTCCGGCTGCACCGGAAAGACTCATCGGCTGAGGCTGAGCGGCTGGCCGCTATTGGTGGTGCCATCAAAGCGCGCATCGGCACTCTTGTAGACGCGGCCAATCGTGTCACCCGAACGGTTCTTGAAGAGAACCATCTTGCCGGACACTTCCCAGGACCCCATCGCCGTCAGCTCACCCGCGCAACCGCGCGTGCCGCCACGCGAGCCGCTGCCGAGATTGGTGAGCGTCAGGAACATGTCGCAATTGGCGCCGCCATTGGAAACGCGCCAGTTGCCGACCATGGATTCCTTGGTAACGTCAAGTGCGGCTGCAGGCGGAGCGGCAGAAGCGACACTGGTTCCGCCAGGGGCGGTCGAGGCAGGTGCCGACGGGAACTGGCCGCCCGTGGCGCCACCGGGCGGCGGCAGGGCGCCGGACTGGACGGAGGGCACCGGCTGCGCCTGCAAAGGCGGCGTATAACCGGGATTGTTGCTGGCGTTGTTGTTGTAATCGTAGGAGGTACGTTGGCAACCGGCGAGAGTCATCACAACCGCAAGGCCCGTCACCACATATCTGAATTGCATATCAAGCTCCCGATTCTCTCGCTTCCGGAAAGATCATGATCAAACAAGAAGGCTGAATTATTACCAAAGCCTTATCTTGCGCAAGCGATGGCCGGGATAATTACCATTTCGGTCGATTTTTACCGAATTTTCCCACGCCGGGTTGTAAAAAGGGCCACGGTCGAGACCGCGGCCCGCTAAATTTTCTGTCGTCAGCGAATCGCCTTTAAACGCGGCGCTCGACCATCATCTTCTTGATTTCCGCGATCGCCTTGGCCGGATTTAGACCCTTCGGGCAAGCCTGCGCGCAGTTCATGATGGTGTGGCAGCGGTAAAGGCGGAACGGGTCCTCGAGATTGTCCAGACGCTCGCCGGTTGCCTCATCGCGGCTGTCAATCAGCCAGCGATAGGCCTGCAGCAGAACGGCCGGACCAAGATAACGGTCGCCATTCCACCAGTAGCTGGGACAGGAGGTGGAGCAGCAGGCGCAGAGAATGCACTCATAAAGACCGTCCAGCTTCAGGCGGTCCTCATGGCTCTGCTTCCACTCCTTGGCGGGCGTCGGCGAAACCGTCTTCAACCATGGCTCGATGGAGCGGTGCTGGGCGTAGAAGTTCGACAGATCGGGAACGAGGTCCTTCACGACAGGCATATGCGGCAGCGGATAAACCTTCACCGTGCCGTTAATCTCTTCCATGCCCTTGGTGCAGGCGAGCGTGTTGGTGCCGTCGATGTTCATGGCGCAGGAGCCGCAGATGCCTTCGCGGCAGGAGCGGCGCAGCGTCAGCGTCGGGTCGATATTGTTCTTGATGTAGAGAAGCGCATCGAGAACCATTGGCCCGCAATCGTCGACATCGATATAATAGGTATCGATGCGCGGGTTCTGGCCGTCATCCGGGTTCCAGCGATAGATCCGGTATTCGCGCACATTCTTGGCGCCGTCCGGCTTCGGCCAGACCTTGCCTTCGCTGATCTGGGAATTCTTGGGGAGAGCGAGTTCAACCATATCCAGTTCCTCAAATCAGTAGACACGCGCCTTCGGCTCGATCTTTTTCGGATCGATACCGTCGGCGATGAGGTCGGTGTGAACAGGGCGGTAGTCGAGCTTGACGTCGCCCTCCGGGCTGACCCAGGCAAGCGTGTGCTTGCGCCAGTTCACATCGTCGCGACCGGCGAACGGACCGTCGACGAAATCCTCGCGGGCGTGCGAACCGCGGCTTTCCTTGCGCGCTTCCGCGCCATAGACCGTGGTGATCGCATTGGCCATGAGGTTGTGCAGCTCGAGCGTCTCGACCAGATCGGAGTTCCAGACCATCGAACGGTCGGTGACCTTGACGTCAGGCAGTTCCTTCCAGATGGCGGAAAGACGCTGGCAACCGCTTTCCAGCGATTCCTGCGTGCGGAACACGGCCGCGTCGTCCTGCATGGCGCGCTGCATCTTGTCGCGCAGCACCGCCGTCGGCGTCGAGCCGTTGGCGTAACGCAGGCCGTTGAAGCGCTCCATGATCTTGTCGCAGGCAGCCGTATCGAGAGCGGGAACCGCCTCGTCACGGTTGATGACCTGGGCGGCGCGGATCGCCGCTGCACGGCCGAAGACCACGAGGTCGATCAGCGAGTTGGAACCGAGGCGGTTGGCGCCATGAACCGAGGCGCAGCCGGCTTCGCCAACAGCCATCAGGCCGGGCGCGATACGTTCCGGGTTGTTGGCATCGGCATTCAGCACTTCACCCCAATAATTGGTCGGAATGCCGCCCATATTGTAGTGAACCGTCGGCAGGACCGGGATCGGCTCGCGGGTCACGTCGACGCCCGCAAAAATCTTCGCGCTTTCGGAAATGCCCGGAAGACGCTCATGCAGGATCGCCGGATCGAGGTGATCGAGGTGCAGGAAGATGTGGTCCTTGTTCTTGCCGACGCCGCGGCCTTCACGGATTTCCATCGTCATGCAGCGCGAGACAACGTCACGCGAGGCGAGGTCCTTGGCGGAAGGCGCATAACGCTCCATGAAGCGCTCGCCTTCGGAGTTGACGAGATAACCGCCTTCGCCGCGTGCACCTTCGGTGATCAGGCAGCCTGCGCCATAAATACCGGTCGGGTGGAATTGCACGAATTCCATGTCCTGAAGCGGCAGGCCTGCGCGAGCGATCATGCCGCCGCCGTCGCCGGTGCAGGTATGGGCCGAGGTCGCCGAGAAATAGGCGCGGCCGTAACCGCCGGTCGCCAGAACCACCATCTTGGCGGCAAAGCGATGGATCGTGCCGTCATCGAGGTTCCAGGCAACGACGCCGGTGCAACGGCCATCCGGAGACATGATGAGGTCGAGCGCGAAATATTCGATGAAGAATTCCGCATTGTTGCGCAGCGACTGGCCATAAAGCGTGTGCAGAATGGCGTGACCGGTACGGTCAGCGGCGGCGCAGGTGCGCTGCACCGGCGGGCCTTCGCCGTAATTCTGCATGTGACCGCCGAACGGGCGCTGATAGATCTTGCCTTCTTCGTTGCGCGAGAAAGGCACGCCGTAATGTTCCAGCTCATAGACCGCCTTCGGCGCTTCCATGGCGAGATATTGCATCGCATCGACGTCGCCCAGCCAGTCGGAGCCCTTTACGGTGTCGTAAAGGTGCCACTGCCAACAGTCGGGCGTCATGTTGGTGAGCGATGCGGCGATGCCGCCCTGCGCCGCAACCGTGTGGGAGCGCGTCGGGAAAACCTTGGTGATGCAAGCCGTGCGGAAACCCTGTTCCGCCATGCCGAGCGTTGCGCGCAGACCCGCGCCGCCGGCGCCCACCACGATCACATCATAGGAGTGATCGACATAGGTGTAGGCCTTGCCATTCTGGGAAGGTGAACTGATCGATGCCATGGCGGACTTATCCTGCGAATGCGATTTTCAGAATGGCGAAGATGCAAAGACCGCCAATGAGAACCGCGAAAAACATATTGAGCATCAGAAGAACGAGCTTCGAAACCTCGGCGTGAATGTAGTCTTCAATGATGACCTGCATGCCGAGCTTCATGTGGATGAGGCCGGAAACCAAAACCAGAGCCATGATGACCGCAACGAGCGGGTTCGACAGCGCCGCAACGACTTCAGGATAGGGCGCGCCGGCATATCTGATGAGGAAGACGACAAAGAAGATGAGCAACGGAACGTTGGCGACCGCAGTCACGCGCTGACGCCAGAAATGGTCGGTGCCTTCCTTGGCGGAGCCGAGGCCGCGAACCTTTCCGAGAGGTGTACGCATATCCATGAAAAATCTCCTCAGCGCACGATCAGGGCAATGACCCAGATCAGCGCGGTCAGACAGATCGACACCACCCACGAGGCCTTCGCCAGCTTGGTGGTAAAGTGCTTTTCGAAGCCGTAGCCCAGATCCCACATGAAATGGCGAAGGCCGCCAAGCATGTGATGAACCAAAGCCCAGGTGTATCCGATCAGGATGAGCCTGCTGATGATCGTACCCATCGCCCAGTTGACCCAGTCGTAATAAGCAGGACCCGAGGCGATAGCGATCAGCCACCAGGCAACCAGAAGCGTTCCGAAATAAAGCGCGCCGCCCGTGATGCGGTGCACGATGGATGCAACCATCGTCGGAATCAGCTTGTAAACTTGAAGATGCGGCGACAGAGGCCGGTTATTAGTCGCATTCGCCATCAGAACCTCGCGGCGTTTTCCCGTGCGCCCATCAGACAGGACGCCCCCAAGCAACAGCACATGACGAAAGAATGTGCATTGCACCAACCGCGACGTTTAATCACATGGGAGCATCACGACAAGCACATTTCATGGCCGATTCCAATTTAATCGATTGGTTCACGAATTTTTTTTGGAATTTTTTTGCGTCAAAATAAAAAATCGAGCGTTTCCAAGATTTACGCCCCTAAAATATTTACCTTTACGTAATTCATGAATCGTGTAATTTACCTTTGGTTAACCAAGAAAATCCGGAGAATGAGGCTCATGTTACAGCGCCGAATCGCCGCTTTGACCATGATGGTCGCAGGCGTCATTTTCACCGTGGTGCCTCCGGCGGCGGCAGAGAATTCTTATGGCCGCCGTGATTATCAGCACAACTATCAACATCGTCAATCGCAGGTAAGCTTCTCGACGGACGGGCTGCCATCCACCCTCTCCGGCGGCACTTACGTCGGTGCGATATCGGCGCTACGCGTTCGCGGCAATGGCAATTATTTCGCAATTGGCGGCGGGCTTTCACGGAAAGGCGCAGCGGTTGCGACGGGCGCGCAACTTGCGCCAAAGGCGAAAATCATCAATGTCCGCGCTGAAACCGCTGGCGACGCCTGCGCCTATGAGCATGGTGTCTGCATTATCCGGCCATAGAGTATTTCCGGTAAGAAGCTGGTTTACTGCAAATGCGTGATGCGCTGATCAGATGAAACGCCACACCGTGGTCTTCTTCACTTCGCTGTCTTCCAGCGCCCGCGTCACCGGCACCTGATAGATCGCCTCCGCGCGGAGCCGCGCTCTGGGCAAATAAGCGCGTCCGGGATCGCCGACGAGAACGCTCACGCCTTTTTCCGTCAGTTCCAGAAACCACGGTACAAGAAGCTCGGCAAAGGCACGGTCGTAAAACACATCGCCGGCCAGCAGAACATCCGCTTCGACCGCTTTCCCAACCAGATCAAGCCCGGTGAAAGCAATGTCCACGCCATTGAGAGCCGCATTCAGCCGAATAGCCGTCTCTGTCCACGGATCGATATCGGCCGCCAGAACAGCACCCGCGCCCGCCTTTGCCGCAGCGATGGCGACCAGACCGGAGCCGCTGGCGAAATCCAGCACGCGCCTGCCGGAGACGCTGTCGGGATGATCGAGAACGTAGCGGGCAAGCCCCTGCCCGCCGGCCCAGGCGAAGGCCCAAAAGGGCGGCGGCAGGCCGATCGCTTCCAGCTCCTCCTCCGTCTTCAGCCATAGCTCATGGGCTTCGGTGGCGAGATGAAGACGCAACTCCGGCACATGCGGCGGATGCATGATGGCGGTATTGTCGAGAATGAAGCGTTCGGGATCGGTCCTCACCGAAGCATCAGTCCGGTGACTTCGGTGGGTTGGCGAGACCGCCCATGCGGCAGACCTCGAGATATTCCTCTTCCGTCACCGGCTGCACGGAAAGCCGCATGGAAGTGACAAGCGACATCTTCGCCAGCTTCGGATTGGCTTTCACATCCTTCAGCGAAACGGGCTGCGGCATGTCGCACACGGCGCGGATATCCACGCAATCCCATTTCAGATCGCCTTCGGCGGTCGAGTCCGGATGCGACAATGCGCAGACTTCGACGATGCCGACGACATCCAGCCCCTCATTGGAGTGGTAAAAGAAACCCTTGTCGCCGATCTTCATGGCCCGCATGTTGTTGCGCGCCTGATAATTGCGCACGCCGGTCCATTCTTCGCCCGCCTCGCCCTTGGCCTTCTGCATTTCCCAGGACCATTTGAACGGCTCGGACTTATAAAGCCAGTAATTCGCCATGTCCGGTCATGCTCCCGGATTGTTGAAGACCCAATTATAGGGCTTCACGTCAACGCTTTCGAACAGGCCGGCCTTGGCGTAGGGATCGGCATCGGCGAGAGCCTTCGCGGCATCGATATCGGCGGCGTCAACGATCACGAGGCTGCCATTCGGCTTGCCTTCGGCATCCAGAAACGGGCCGGCGATCTTCAGCGTGCCCTCGGCATTCAGCTTGTTCAGGTGCTCCAGATGCGCCGGGCGCGTTTCCATGCGCACATTCAGATGGCCGGGCTTGTCCTTGCAGATAAAGGCAAACAGCATTTTCGTCTCCTCGTTAAAACATCTCTTCCAAACGCGTCAGCGGTTTGGAGCGAAGACCCGCCCTCATTCGGTGGTGATGGGCCGTGTCATCAATTGTTGCATGGCGCTCGCCACATCCAGATTGCCGTCAATGATAGCGGCCACGGCTTCGGTAACCGGCATGTCGACAGCGTGACTTTCCCCGAGCCGGGCGGCGACGGCTGCCGCGAAAGCGCCCTCCACCAGCCCGCCGGACATATCCTTGCCCTCACCCCGGCCAAGCGCGATACCGAAACGCAGGTTTCGAGACTGGTGGCTGGTGGCGGTCAGCACCAGATCGCCAAGGCCCGAGAGGCCGCGCACCGTGTCCGCCTTCCCGCCCATCGCAACGATGAGACGCGACATTTCGGCAAGCCCGCGCGAAATCAACGCCGCCCGGGCGGAATCGCCAAGACCCGCGCCTTCGACGATGCCGGCGGCAATGGCAAGAACATTCTTCAGCGCCCCGCCCAGCTGCACGCCGATGCGGTCGGTCGAGGCATAAAGCCGGAAGGTCTTGCCGGAAATCGTGGTCGCAAGCCGCTCGGCTATCGCCGCGTCTTCCGCCGCAATCGCCATGGCCGTCGGCAAACCACGCGCTATGTCGGCCGCAAAGCCCGGACCGGACAGAACCGCAATCGGATGATGAGGCAGTTCCGCTTCCAGAAGTTCCGTCAGCAGCCGGCCGGAGCTGCGGTCGATACCCTTGGCGCAGGTAACAATGATTGAGTCATTAGCCAGATAAGGGCCGTAATGACGGGCCGCATCGGCATGAGCCTGCGAGGGCATGGCGAAGAGGACGATGCCGGCGCCGGCCAGCACATCGGGCTCGGCGGAAAATTCAAGCGCATCCGGCAGATCGACGCCCGGCAGGGCCGCCTCGTGCACGCGGTCGCTCCTGAGGTCGGCCATCAGCGATGGGTCGCGGCCGAGCAGGGTCACGTCATGCCGGTTTTCCAGCGCGATGACCACAGCAAGCGCGGTTCCGAAGGCGCCGGCGCCGATGACGACGATTTTCTCCCGCTGCATCAGGCCTTGGCTCCCCTTTTACCGAAACCGATCAATGTCTCCGCACTACCATCCAGCGGCCAGCGCGAGCGCGGCGGGATTTCGAGCGGATCTGGGTCCCGGCCGTCCGCCATGCGCTCCAGCCCCGCCCAGGCGATCATCGCGGCATTATCGGTGCAGAGCCGGTGCGGCGGCGCGACGAAGCGGAAGCCATGGGTATCGCAAAGCGATTGCAGCGTCTGGCGGATTTCCTGATTGGCGGCGACGCCGCCGGCGACGACCAGAGCAGGCTCGGTTTCTGTGCGCGGAAATTCCTGCCTGAAACGGGCAAGGCCACGGCCAATCCGATCCTTGAGCGTGCGCGACACCGCTTTCTGGAACGAGGCGCAGATATCGGCGATATCCTGCTCGGAAAGCGGCGCGATGGCGGTAGCGGCCTGCCGCACCGCCGTCTTCAGGCCGGAAAAGGAAAAATCGAGCCGTGCTTCGCCGACCATGGGACGCGGAAGCGGGAAGCGGTTCGGATCACCCTTCGCCGCCGCCTTCTCGACCGCAGGGCCGCCGGGATAGGGCAGGCCCAGAAGTTTCGCGGTCTTGTCGAAGGCCTCCCCCAGCGCGTCATCGATGGTGGTGCCCCAACGCTCATAATCGCCCACGCCACGCACCAGCACCAGCTGGGTATGGCCGCCGGAGACGAGCAGCATCAGATAGGGAAAAGACAGGCCGTCGGTAAGGCGCGCCGTCAGCGCGTGGCCTTCCAGATGGTTGATGGCGTAAAGCGGCTTGCCGGCCGCCTTGGCGATGGCCTTGCCCGTCATCAAGCCCACCAGCAGGCCGCCGATGAGGCCGGGGCCAGAGGTGGCGGCGATGGCGTCGACATCGGCAAGGGTCACGCCCGCCTGCTCCAGCGCTTCTTCCACCAGCGTATCCAGCGCCTCGACATGGGCGCGCGCGGCAATTTCCGGCACCACGCCGCCATAGGCGCTGTGTTCCTCAAGCTGCGACAAAACGACGTCGGAGACGATCTCGCCATGGCCGTCCGCATGCCGAACCACAATGGATGCGGCGGTTTCGTCACAGCTTGTCTCTATGCCGAGGATACGAAGAAAGGGGGTCATCAAATCTGTTCGTTCATTGCGATCATGCGCTGAGTTGGTCTAAGACAACTCCGGTAACAATGGATAGACGCGGATGCAAACAAAACCTTTCCGAATCGGCACGCGCGGCAGCCCGCTGGCGCTCGCGCAGGCTTACGAAACGCGCAACCGGCTGATGGCGGCGCATGGCCTGCCGGAAGAAATGTTCGAAATCGTCGTGCTGTCCACCAAGGGCGACCGGATAACCGACCGCGCTTTGTCGGAAATCGGCGGCAAGGGCCTCTTCACAGAGGAGCTGGAAAGCCAGCTTTTGTCCGGCGAACTCGATATGGCCGTGCACTCCTCCAAGGACATGCCGACGGTTCTGCCCGAAGGCCTCTATCTGTCCGCTTTCCTGCCGCGTGAGGATATACGCGACGCCTTCATCGGCCGCACCGCACCGAAGCTGCTGGAGCTGCCGCAAGGCGCCGTGGTCGGTTCCGCATCCCTGCGCCGCCAGGCGCTGATCCGCCGCCTGCGGCCGGATCTGAGCGTCATCATTTTTCGCGGTCAGGTCGAGACTCGCCTGCGCAAGCTGGAGGAAGGCCAGGCGGATGCGACACTTCTCGCCTTTGCCGGCCTGAAGAGACTTGGTAAGGACAATGTGCCGACGGAAATTCTCGACCCTAAGGAATTCCCTCCTGCTCCGGCCCAGGGCGCAATCGGCGTGGAAAGCCGCATCGGCGATGCGCGCATGGACGAACTGCTCGCACCCATAAACGACAGGCCCACTCATGATGCCGTGACCTGCGAGCGCGCCTTTCTGGCAGCACTCGATGGTTCGTGTCGCACGCCGATTGCCGGCTACGCCACCTGCGATGGCGAGGAACTACATTTTTCCGGCCTGATCCTCACCCCCGATGGCCAGACGAGCCACGGCATCGAAGCCTCCGGCAACCGCCGCGATGCGGCAAAGCTCGGCCGGCAGGCCGGCGAAGACGTGCGCGCCAAGGCGGGCAGCAATTTCTTCGAAGGCTGGAGCTGAGCCGATGCGGATCGTCGTCACCCGGCCGCAGCGTTCGGGCGAAAGGACGGCAGCAAAGCTTGAAGCGCTTGGCTATGCGCCAGTGCTTCTTCCGCTGTTTTATCCCGCCCATCATGGCGAACGCGCCGTCTCGGCGCTATCCGCCCCGCTGGCGGCCATCGCGGTGACCAGCGCCGAGGCGCTGCGGGCGCTGGAAACATCGCGGGACCGGTTGGCTCCCTATCTGTCAAAACCGCTTTTCGCTGTCGGTGGAGCAACGGCGGAAGCGGCGGAAAAAACCGGCTTCGAACAGATTTTCACCGCCTCCGGCGACGCCGTGAGTCTGACCGCGCTGGTGGCCGAGCACCGGACTCTATTTTCCGAAGAAGAACCCCTGCTCTATCTCGCCGGCAGGCCCCGTGGCGCCGTCTTCGAGGAAGGCCTTGCCGCCGCCAGCATTCCCTTCAGAATGGTGGATTGTTACGAGATGCTGCCCTCCGACATTTCGGAGACGATGCTAGAGACGGCGCTTGTCGAAAGCGTTGCCGATGTGGTCCTGCTCTATTCATCGGAAGCGGCGCGGGCCTTTTTCCATCATGTATCGACGGAAAAATACGTGGCGGCGCTGGCAACGACACAATTCATCTGCATCAGCCGCAACGTGTTTTCTCTCGTTCCGGAAATCTTCCGCGCAAACGCCAAGGCCGCCGAAGAACCGAGCGAGGCGGCGATGTTTGAACTTCTACGCCATAACTCTGGAACCTAATTCGAGCTCGCCTCTTTCCTTTGCCGCCGTCACTGACTAGGTTTAGATTACTGCAGGCAGAAATGAGGTTGTCATGGTATCGGGAAAGCCGCCACGCCACTCCAAGTCCAAAGCCGAACCGGTCACCATCGACCTGGACGCCAAAGACGTGAAAGCAATTTCCGCCGACGTGGACGCTGCCAAGACGGACGAAAAGCCCGGTAACAAAACACCTGCGGCCACCGCAGAGCCGGGTGTTTCGGAGACAAAGCCCGAAGCAGCCGCAACGGGCAACCCCGCCCCCATCTGGGACGAGCCAAGAAAACCCCTATCGAGCCCGAACCCAATGTCGGCAAAGCGGAATCCGTAGCCACGGCACCGAAGGCTGAGAGTCGGGAAGACAAGCAGAAAGAGCCCGTCTCGCCAGCCCCTGTTTCGTCCAAAGCCGATACAAAACCGTCCACGGGCACCATTGGCACAAGCGCCGCTGCGGCTACAGCTGCTGCTGCGAAGCCGGCCTTCGGCTCCACAGCGTCCTCCAGCGCATCCAGCGGCGCCACCGCTGCAAAACCATCGATGGCAACCTCCTCCTCAGGACCGGCAAAGCCCTCCACACCGCAGCAGGCGGAGCGCAAACAGGCGGCGACCTCCGGCCTGATCGCGGCGGGTATCGTCGGCGGCCTTGTGGCGCTCGCCGCCGCAGGCAGCATGCAATATGCCGGCATCCTGCCCTCCTTCAATGCAGGCAGGACGGGAAGCGAGGAAATCGCAGCACTGAAAACCGATCTGGGCAGCTTGCGGCAGCAGCTTGCCAATGCACCAGCCGCCGACACCTCGGCGCTGGAACAGCGCATCGCAACCCTCGAAGGCGCAAAGGGTGAGACCCCGCAGGTGGATGGGCTGTCGGAAAAAATCGCCGCGCTGGAATCCACCCTCCAGTCGGAGCGATCCGCGCAGGCATCGGCGACGGCGGAACTGACACGCCGTCTTGCGGATGCGGAAGCCAAGATCAACGAGCCGCGCGACGATATCGAAGTCGCCCGCGCCATCGCTTCCGCCGCGCTGAAGGCCGCGATCGATCGCGGTGGGCCGTTCCTGACGGAACTCGACACCCTATCCAAGGTAACGCCCGACGATCCGGCCATCGCATCGCTGCAATCCTTCGCCGCAACCGGTGTGCCGTCACGTTCGGAACTGATGCAGAAATTCCCAGACGTCGCCAATGCGATGCTTTCCGCCATCAACCAGCCTGACCCCAATCAGGGCATCATGGAACGCCTGACCGAAAGCGCCTTTTCGCTGGTGAAGGTACGCCCTGTCGGAAATATCGAGGGCGAGACCCCCGAAGCCAAGATCGCGCGCATGGAAAACAAGCTGCGCAACGGCGATCTGCAGGGCGCGGCGCTTGAGTGGAACGGGCTTCCCGATGCCGCCAAGACGGCATCCGCCGATTACAAGAAATCGCTGGATGCGCGCATCGAGGTCGAAAATCTGGTCGGCGGCACATTGAACCGCGCCATCACCAGCACCGGCAGGCAGGGGTAAGGGCATGACCAGAATTCTGACTTTCGCCGTTATCGTTCTGGCTCTCGGCTTCGGTTTCTCCTGGCTGGCCGACAGGCCGGGTGTGCTTTCCATCGTCTGGCAGGGCCAGCTGATCGAAATGAGCCTGATGGTCGCCGCCTCCATCCTCGCGGCGCTGGTCGCCGCCGTCATGCTGGTCTGGTGGATCGTCAATGCCATCTGGACCTCGCCCAATGCCGCCCGGCGCTATTTTCGTGCCCGCAAGCGCGACCGGGGTTATCAGGCGCTCTCCACCGGGCTCATCGCTGCCGGGGCCGGCAATGCCATCCTCGCCCGCAAGATGACGGCCCGCACTCAAGGGTTGCTCAGCGCCGATCAGGAGCCGCTGATCCATCTGCTCGATGCGCAGGCTGACCTGATTGAAGGCAAATATGGCGAGGCGCGGCGCAAATTCGAAGCCATGGCCCGCGATCCCGAAACCCGCGAGCTTGGCCTTCGCGGCCTCTATATCGAGGCCCGCCGTCAGGGCGCCTATGAAGCCGCCCAGCAATATGCCGAGGATGCAGCGGAAAAAGCTCCCTATCTGCCCTGGGCCGCGCAGGCGACGCTGGAAAACCGCTGCCGCAACGGACAGTGGGACGATGCCATCCGCCTGCTCGACCAGCAGAAGGCGGCCGGCGTCATCGAACGCGGTGAGGCGGAACGTCTGAAAGCCGTGCTTCTTACTGCCAAGGCCGGAGAAAAGCTGGAAAGCGATCCGGTTGGCGCGCGCGAGGATGCCAAGCACGCTCTCAAGCTTGCCAAGAGCCTCGTTCCGGCAGCGCTGATCGCGGCGAAATCCTATCTCCGGGAAGACAATCTGCGCAAGGCAGCCACGGTTCTGGAACCCGTCTGGAAAAACGATCCGCACCCGCAGATCGCCGAACTTTATGTCCGCGCACGCAGCGGCGATACCGCCATCGACCGGCTGAAACGGGCTGAGCGGCTTGAGAGCCTGAAGCCCAACAACATCGAATCCCTGTTCGCCGTGGCACAGGCAGCGCTCGACGCCAAGGAATTCGCCAAGGCGCGGGCCAAGGCCGAAGCCGCCGCCCGGATCGAACCGCGCGAGAGCATCTTCTTGCTAATGGCCGATATCGAGGAGGCCGAAACCGGCGATCAGGGCCGTGTGCGCTACTGGATGGCGCAGGCGCTGCGCGCGCCGCGCGACCCCGCCTGGGTGGCCGACGGCGTCGTTTCGGAAAAATGGCTGCCGGTCTCGCCGGTCACCGGCCGTCTCGATGCTTTCGAATGGAAAGCGCCTTTCGGCCAGCTAGAAGCTCCAGTCGAAGACCTGACAATCGAAAACGCGATTGCCGCAGCGCCCGCACGGGCCGAACCGACCGCGAAAACGATCATTGTCGAAGCCGCACCGGAGACACGCGCCGAACCGAAACCCGCCCCGGCCGCACCGATCGAGGTCAAGCCGGCCGTATCGGTCCCGCAGGAGAAAAAGCCGGTTACAATCGAAGCGCCAGTGGAAACCGATGCGACGGATGAAAAGGCGGAAGCCGTGCCGTTTTTCGGCGGCGCGCCGGACGATCCAGGTGTCAAGAAACCCGGTGCGGAAGCCGAACCCAAGACTCGGCTCAAACTCTTCTGACGAACAGGATATCGATGTTCCAGCAAATACAGTCGTTTATTCAGAACCTCGTCGGCCCGCATGGGGATGATTTCAGCCCGGACGATCTGAGGGTGGCGGTGGCCGCTCTCTGTTTCCAGGTCATGGAAGCGGATGGCACCGTCTCGAAAAGCGAGCGTGACCGCCTGCGCGAAATCCTGCAGGACTATTACCATCTCGATGCCGGAAAGCTGGACGCGCTTCTCGCCGCCGGCCAGGAGGCCGGCAAGGAAGCCGTCGATTATTACCGCTTCACCACCGATATACGCCGCCATCTCGATGAAGATCAGCGCGTGGAGCTTATTGGCATATTATGGGATATTGTTTACGCTGACGGCGAACGAAGCGAAATGGAAGACCATGTGATCTGGCGAGTCGCCGACCTGCTTGGTGTATCCGTGCGCGACAGGGTTCTGCAACGTCAGCAGGCCGCCACGAGGTCCGGGCCCGCTGAAGAAAGCGAAAACGAAGACGATGCTGTTTGACCCTTCCAGGCAACAGAGAAAACAACCATCGCTGCTCATCGTCCTGCATCAGGAACGTTCCACGCCCGGCCGTGTCGGCCAGATGCTGGTGGAAAAAGGGTATCGTCTGGATATAAGGCGCCCTGCGCTCGGCGATGACCTGCCGCAAACGCTGGAGAAACACGCAGGCGCCATCATCTTCGGCGGACCGATGAGCGCCAACGATTCTCATGACTACGTCAAAGCCGAAATCGACTGGCTGAAGGTGCCGCTGAAGGAAAACAAACCCTTTCTCGGCATCTGTCTCGGCGCGCAGATGCTGTCCAAACATCTCGGCGGCAAGGTGGAGGCCGACAGGGAGGGCAAGGTGGAGATCGGCTGGTATCCGCTTCATGCCACCGAACATGGGCGGCTTCTGATGCCCCATTGGCCGAAGATGGTCTATCATTTCCACAAGGAAGGGTTCGAGCTGCCCCGCGGAGCCGAACTTCTGGCCTCGGGCGAGACCTATCCCAATCAGGCCTACCGCTATGGAAAAAACGCCTGGGGCCTGCAGTTTCACGCCGAACTGACCCGCGCCATGATGCATAGCTGGGTGGTGCGCGGCGCGCAGCGCTTCGGCATGCCCAATGCGCAGGTGGGCAGCCAGCATCTGGAAGGCCGCATGCTGTTCGACACGCCGCTCAGGGCATGGCTCGGCAATTTCCTCGATCTGGTTTTTGAGGGCAAGGCGCAGCGCTAGAGCGGGATGGCGAAAAGTGTGAGCGGTTTTCGCCTGAAATCCCGCGTCTCAACTTTTTGATTTAGATCATGATGATTTTAGGTCGATTCGACCTAAAATCATCATGATCTAATGCCCATCGCCATCAGTGCGGCGCATCCAGATTGTCGATCTTGCGCAGCTTGGAGAAACCGAGCGCCCAGATAACCGCCACAGCAAGCGTGCCCGCCCCGCCGATGACAACGGCCGGCACGGCCCCGACGACATGCGCCATGGTGCCGGCGCGGAATTCGCCCAGCTCGTTCGATGCGCCGACGAACACCATGTTCACGGCATTCACGCGCCCGCGCACCTCATCCGGCGTCCACAGCGCGATCAGGGTCTCGCGCACATAAACCGACACCATGTCGGATGCGCCCATGACCACCAGCGCGGCGATGGACAGCCACGCGGTTTGCGAAAGCCCGAAGACCACGGTGGAGATGCCGAAGAGGCCGACGCCGGTAAACATCAGCAGACCGGCATGGTGACGAATGGGCTTGAAGACCAGAATGACCGCAACGGTGATGGCCCCGATGCCGGGTGCTGCGCGCAGAAGCCCGAGACCCCATGGCCCGAGCGTCAGCACTTCCTTGGCAAAAATCGGCATCAGCGCAACGGCGCCGCCCAGCAACACCGCGAAAAGATCGAGCGATATCGCACCGAGAACGATTTTTTCCTGCGCGATGAATTTGAAACCGGCGAGCATGGTTTCGAGACTGATGGCTTTTGCCGGGCCGCGTTGTTCCGGCTTGCGGATCGTCACCGCAAGCGTCGCCGATACGATAAAGAGCACGAATGCCACACTATAGGCGACGGAAGCACCGAGGCCATAAAGCAGGCCGCCGGCGACGGGACCGAGAATGGACGCCATCTGCCACGAAGAGGAATTCCATGCGATGGCGTTCGGCAAATCCTCTACCGGCACGAGATTGGGCGCCAGCGACTGAACCGCCGGTCCCATGAAGGCGCGCTCTATGCCGAAGACCACAAGAATGGCGAAGACCGGCCAGGGGGAAAAGCGGTGCGTCAGCGTAAGACCCAGAAGAGCGGCAGCGCACAGCGCCGCAATCAGCAGGCATATGGCCATGATGCGCCGACGATTGTGCCGGTCGGCGACCGTTCCAGTGACGAGGATCAGAAGCAGCGACGGCAGAAACTGGAAAAGACCGATCAGGCCGAGATAAAAGGCGTTGCCGGTCACCTCATACATCTGCCAGCCGACCGAGACGCTGACGATCTGGATGGCGAAGGCAGAAAAAAACCGGGCGCTGAAAAAGCGGCGATAAGAACTATGCCGGAATGCACCGAAACGGTTTTCGGCGGAAGGGAGGGACATCGGCTGGGTGCTCGCGAGACAATATGAGAGCTTTGCAATAGAGCGATATCACAGGAATCGCCAGCCCTCACCAGCGGGATGACGAAAAGTGTGAGCGGTTTTCGTCTGAAATCCCGCTGCAAAGCCATGAACCAGATTGTGATGATCGCCGGTCGATCAGATCAAAGATCATTACGATCTGGCGCAACACTTGCCGGTTCACGGTTCAATGTCTAAATGTCTTGCAACCAAGATACGGAGATATTGATGCTTGCCCTGTTTCAGACCATCGATCTGGCCTTGAACCTCTATACGTGGGTGCTGATCGCCAGCGCTATTTTTTCCTGGCTTTACGCCTTCAACGTCATCAATTCCCGCAACCAGTTCGTGAATGCCATCGGCAGCTTTCTGTTCAATGTCACGGAACCGGTTCTGCGCCCCATCCGCCGCATTCTGCCCAATCTCGGCGGCATCGACATTTCGCCGATCATCGTGCTCCTCATCATCTTCTTCATCCGCTCCTTCATGTGGAACACGCTTTACCCGATGGTCGCTTGAGCGGCTGCTGGCAGAAGCATAGCGACCATGTCCGCCTGACCGTCCGCCTCACGCCGAATGGCGGGCGGGACGCCATCGACGGCGTGGAAAAGGATGCGGAGGGAAACGCGCATCTGAAGGCCCGCGTCAGCGCCGTGCCGGAAGGCGGCAAGGCCAACAAGGCCCTGATTGTTTTGCTGGCGAAAAAACTCGGCCTGCCGAAATCCTCCATCAGCTTCGTTTCAGGCGAAACGGCGCGTAAAAAAATCCTCCGGATCGACATCGACCCGGAGGATTTCGAAGAGCTATTCAAAAAGCTCGAAAACTAAAGCGCATTGCGTTTAATCTGATTCATGCGACGCGCTTTAGATCTTTATTTTTAAGCATGTCTTTGTCCCAAAACCGCTGCACACTTTTGGGAGACATGCTTTAGATCAGCCCTGCGCCTTGTAGCGCTCGATGGCTTCGACGATCAGCTTCTTGGCGACGTCGACATCCTGCCAGCCGCCCATCTTCACCCACTTGCCGGGCTCCAGATCCTTGTAGTGCTCGAAGAAGTGCTCGATCTGCTTCAGCGTGATTTCCGGCAGGTCGGTGTAGTTGTGGACCTTGTCGTAACGGCGCGTCAGCTTCGGAACCGGCACAGCGAGAATCTTCTCGTCCTTACCACCGTCATCTTCCATGATCATCACGCCGATGGGGCGGACATTGATGACGCAGCCTGGAACCAGCGGACGGGTGTTGCAGATGAGAACGTCGATCGGGTCGCCATCGTCGGACAGGGTGTGCGGTACGAAACCATAGTTACCCGGATAGGTCATCGGCGTGTAGAGGAAGCGATCGACGATCAGCGCACCGGCATCCTTGTCCATCTCGTACTTGATCGGGTGTCCACCGACCGGCACTTCAACGATGACATTCACGTCATCCGGCGGATTCTTGCCTACGGAAATTGCATCGATACGCATTCGCTTCCCTCATTCGACGGGTTGGATTTGGTTTTCGATACTGGGAAAGTCGCCGCATTGCAACATGGCTTTGGGCGGATAAGGCAGAATGCGGGATTTGAGGCTATCGCATTTGCGCATGGCCGGCCGCGAGAATGAACCCAAGGCCAGATCACCCGGCATTGTTTGTCAGTTCCAGACGAAACCGACCTTGCGAAGCGACTTGCCGTCGAAATCTTCCATGCCTTCGGCGATATCGCGGCCACCGTGAGAGCGGAAAAAGCGATTGGCCACATCGCTGTCTTCAAGGCACCAGACAACGATGCCGTTGCAGCCAAGCGAGGTCAGCAGTCTGCGCGCTTCCGTAAACAGCAGCGAGCCAAGCCCGATGCCCTGATATTCCGGCCGGAGATAAAGTTCGTATATCTCGCCGTCCTGCGGCAGCCCGCGTGCCCGGCTGAGGCCCAGCGTCGCATATCCTGCGACCACACCGGCCACCTCCACCACCAGCATCGTTGCGGAGCCTTTGGTCGCCTTCTTCCACCAGACTTCTCCACGACGCTCGAGCATCTGCGTCAACGGCCGATGCGGGATAAGCCCGGCATAGGCCTGTTGCCACGACAGACGGTGCGCCTCGGAGATGGCGCGCGCATCATGCGGTTCAGCACGGCGAACATCGATGGATAACGTTTTCATAACGCGATTCTGGCCCCGGCCACGCAAACTTACCAGTCATAAAGGTTAACGCCGGCAAGCTTACCCACAGCCTATTCATGTGGACGACCGATAAAAATTAACGCATCCTTAACCTTTGGCAAAGCGCCTTTCGACTCATGCACACATAAAAACGAACGCATAAAAAAACCCGGCTCGAGGCCGGGTTCTTTCAAATTCGTAACGACAAGCCGCAATCAGACAGCGAGCTTGGCCTTTTCAAAACGCTTACGATCGTTGGCGTCCAGGAACATCTTGCGCAGACGGATGGACTTCGGCGTCACTTCCATCAGCTCATCGTCCTGAATCCAGGAGAGCGCGCGATCGAGCGTCATGCGGATCGGCGGCGTCAGCTTCACGGCTTCATCCTTGCCGGCAGCGCGGATGTTGGTCAGCTGCTTGCCCTTCAGCACGTTCACTTCGAGATCGTTATCGCGAGAGTGAATACCGATGATCATACCAGCATAGACCTTCTCACCCGGCTCGATGATCATCGGGCCGCGATCTTCCAGGTTGAACATGGCATAAGCGACAGCTTCGCCCGAACCGTTCGACAAGAGAACGCCGTTCACGCGGCCGGCAATCTGGCCCTTGAAGGGCTGATAGTCGTGGAACAGACGGTTCATGATCGCCGTACCGCGGGTGTCGGTCAAAAGCTCCGACTGGTAGCCGATCAGGCCACGGGTCGGCGCATAGAACTTCAGACGAACGCGATTGCCGCCGGAAGGACGAAGCTCGGCCATTTCAGCCTTGCGCTCGGACATCTTCTGGACGACGACGCCGGAATGTTCTTCATCAACGTCGATCACGACTTCTTCGATCGGCTCCAGCAGGGTGCCGTTCTCATCCTTGTGCATGACGACGCGCGGACGCGAAACGGCAAGCTCGAAGCCTTCGCGACGCATGGTCTCGATCAGAACCGCCAGCTGCAATTCGCCACGGCCGGAAACGAAGAACGAATCCTTGCCTTCGGCTTCTTCGATCTTCAGCGCAACGTTACCTTCGGCTTCCTTGAACAGACGGTCACGGATAACGCGGCTCGTGACCTTGTCGCCTTCGGTGCCAGCCAGCGGGCTGTCGTTGACGATGAACGACATGGTAACGGTCGGCGGGTCGATCGGCTGCGCGGTCATCGCCTCGGTGACAGAGGGGTCACAGAAGGTGTCGGCAACAGTACCCTTGGAAAGGCCTGCAATGGCGACGATGTCACCTGCATGGGCTTCCTCAATCGACGTGCGCTCAATGCCGCGGAATGCGAGGATCTTGGAGATACGGCCGTTTTCAATAACCTTGCCGTCCTGGCCGAGAACCTTCACCGCCTGGTTCGGCTTGATGGAGCCGGAAGCGATGCGGCCGGTGATGATACGGCCGAGGAAGTTGTTGGCTTCAAGGATGGTGCCGATCAGGCGGAACGGACCTTCTTCGACCTTGGGCTCCGGAACGTGTTCGAGAACCAGATCGAGCAGCGGCGCAAGACCCTGATCCTTCGGACCTTCCGGGTTGACGTTCATCCAGCCATCACGGCCGGAACCGTAGAGGATCGGGAAGTCGAGCTGCTCGTCGGTGGCGTCGAGGTTGGCGAAGAGGTCGAAGACTTCGTTGATGACTTCTTCGTGGCGGCCATCCGGACGGTCGATCTTGTTGATCGCGACGATCGGGCGAAGACCGACCTTCAGCGCCTTGCTGACCACGAACTTGGTCTGCGGCATCGGGCCTTCCGAGGAGTCGACCAGAACGATAGCACCGTCCACCATCGACAGGATACGCTCGACTTCACCGCCGAAGTCGGCGTGGCCGGGGGTGTCGACGATGTTGATGCGGACACCCTTCCACTCCACCGAAGTCGCCTTGGCGAGAATGGTGATGCCACGTTCCTTTTCGAGATCGTTGCTATCCATCACGCGCTCGGCGACACGCTGGTTGTCGCGGAACGAGCCGGACTGCTTCAGAAGCTCGTCCACGAGCGTCGTTTTTCCATGGTCAACGTGCGCGATGATCGCGATGTTGCGAAGTGCCATTGTTCAAAATCTCTGAGGTTGGGCGCTATATTAATGAGAAACGCCAATTTAGTTTGGCGCGCTCATAACCTTTTTTTTGCAAATGCGAAAGGGGGGGCCTTGTCATAAGCCCCCTGCACTCAGGTTCTAGCTCAGAAATATGACAGTCTTTTATACCGGACTCTTATACCAGACCACGCTTCAAAAGCATGGCGTCCGGGCTCGGCATCTTGCCGCGAAAAGCAAGATAGGCCTCTTCCGGATCGATGGAACCGCCGACGGAATAGATATTGTCTTTCAACTTGCGCGCCATCTCGCCATCGAAGGGGTTGCCGGTTTCCTCGAAGGCTGAAAAGGCATCGGCATCCAGCACTTCCGACCACATGTAGGAATAATAGCCGGCCGAATATCCGTCGCCCGAAAAAACGTGCTGGAAATGCGGGGTCGCATGCCGCATGACGATAGACTTCGGCATATTCAGGGTGGAGAGCACCTCACCCTGCACGACCATCGGATCGCTTACGTTTTCCCGCGTGTGGAACGCCATGTCGACAATCGCCGAAGAGGTGAATTCCACCGTGCTGAAACCGGCATTGAAGGTCTGGGCGGCCAGAACCTTGTCCAGCAGCGCCTTCGGCATCGGCGCGCCTGTGTCATAATGCAGGGCGTATTTTTCCAGAATTTCCGGCACCGTCAGCCAATGTTCGTAAAGCTGCGACGGCAATTCGACGAAATCGCGCGAGACGCCCGTTCCGGAAACGGAAGGGTAAGTGACATTCGACAACATGCCATGCAGCGCGTGGCCGAATTCGTGAAACAGCGTGCGCGCATCGTCGAGCGAAAGCAGAGCCGGTTTGCCTTCAGCCGGTTTGGCGAAATTGCAGACATTGTAGATGATCGGAATTTCTCCGACCGTGCCGTTCTTCAGGGGTAGCTTGTGCTGCGACTGGAAGGAGCTCATCCACGCGCCGGAGCGCTTGGAGGGACGGGCGAAATAATCGCCGAGAAACATGGCCTTCAGATCGCCCTTTTCATCGCGGATTTCGAAAACCCGCACATCCGGGTGATAGGCGGCGCCGCCCTTGACTTCGACCGCCCGAATCCCGAACAAGCGCCCGGCCACATCGAAGCAGGCCTCGATGATATTTTCGAGCTGCAGATAGGGCTTCAACTCCGCCTCGGAGAAGCTGAATTTCCGTGCCCGCAACTTTTCGGCATAATGCCGCCAGTCCCAGGGCAGCACTTCGTGATTCCTGCCCTCCTCGGCGATGATGGCGGCCAGTTCGGCCTCTTCCTCGCCCGCACGGCGCACAGCTTTTTCCCAGACCTGCCCCAGAAGGCCGTTCACGGCATCGGGCGTCTTCGCCATCGTGTCATCAAGCTTGTAGGCGGCGAAATTCGCGTAACCGAGAAGCTTTGACTTTTCCTCGCGCAGTTCGAGCGTGCGGTGGACGATATCGCGATTGTCGGTCTCGCCGCCATTCTCGCCGCGCGCCACCCAGGCCCTGAAGGCCTGTTCGCGCAGATCGCGGCGTTCGGAAAAGGTGAGGAAAGGCTCGATGATGGAACGGGAAAGGGTGACAGCAAATTTGCCGTCCTCGCCATGCTCACGGGCCGCACCCGCCATCGCGTCGCGAAGAAAACCGGGAATGCCGGCAAGTTCCTCTTCCGTGGAAAGCAGAAGCTTCCAGTTCTTTTCATCAGCCAGCACATTCTGCCCGAATCTCGCACCGAGACCGGCAAGCTCCTCATTGATCGCCGCCAGTCGTTCCTGCCGGTCCTTCGGCAGCTTGGCGCCGGAACGCACGAAACCCTTCCAGTGCCGCTCGAGAACGCGGCTCTCCTCACCCGTCAGCCCAAGCGTTCCGCGCTTTTCCCACAATGTATCGATGCGCTTGAACAACGCTTCGTTCATGCCGATCTTCGAATAGTGCCGCGACAGTTTCGGTGCGATCTCCCGCTCCAGCGCCTGGATCACACCATTGGTATTAGCACCTGCCCTGTTCCAGAATAGCGACGAAATGCGCGAAAGATCGTCTCCGGCGATTTCGAGCGCGGTCACGGTGTTCTCGAAGCTTGGGGTCTCAGCATTGCCGGCAATAGCATCGATTTCCTGTTCGTGGGACAAAAGGGCGGCATCGAAGGCCGGAGCGAAATCCTCATCCCTGACCGCATCGAATTTCGGCAGACCATTGTGGCCGTTCCAGTCAACGAGTGCGGGATAAAGCGCGGTCTTGGATGGCATTTCATCTTCCTTGTACAATTCCGGTTTAAGCCCATATGGGCACGCCTCCACCGGCAATTCAATGCCGGACTTTGGTGCAAGGGAGATTGGCTGCGACCTGATTTTGTGCTTTTGCCTCAACTGCCGGCACAGACGCCGGATACCGATGGCAGGTGACCTATGTAAGGGACTTGACCGACGATATGGACCGGCATGGCAGATGAAATAAAACGCGGGATGTCCGATCTTCTTTGCTTTGGCGTAACAATCGTCGATTATGTTGCCGACCGTAACGCAATCGAACTGACACATACTTTACTCGATTTTCAACAATATGATTTATGCGCCATTGATTATCGCCGGGATTTTAGTAAGGCTGACTTACGAAAAGGCGAAGCATGGGCACTAAACGCGAAAAAGACTCGTTGGCATTTTTACTGAACAGCGGCGCACGCCTGCTGAACAGTGCGTTTGAGCGCCGAATTTCGGAGGCCGGGCTGGGCCTGACGCCCGGCGAAGCCCGCGCATTACTGACGGTTGCCGTCGTTGATGGCAGCAAACAGTCGGATATCGCCGCCCGGCTCGGCATTGAGCCGATGACGATCTGCGCCTATCTCGACAAGCTGCAATCTCTCGATCTCATCGAACGCCAGCAGGACCCGCAGGACAGGCGCTCCAAGCGCATCGTGCTGACAAAAAACTCCACCGACATGCTGGAAGCCGTGCGCCAGGAAATCGATGAACTCGTGCGTCACGCCACGCAGGGCCTGAATGAAGAGGAGGTCGCGCTTTTCCGCAGCTTCCTGCAGACCCTTCGCAACAATCTCCAGCCGGAACAGCCGGGCCAGAGCTGCTGATCGCAATGTCGCCAGAAACGATCATGTCCAGAAAGCGCACCGCCATACTCGGTGCGTTGCTGACGGCGCTGGCGCCGATTTCCATGGCGATCTACACACCGGCCATGCCGGAACTGACGCGGGTTTTCTCCACCACGGAATCCGCCGTCAAACTCAGCCTCTCGCTTTATTTCGCCGGTTTCGCCATCGCCCAGCTGCTCGCCGGCCCGGCATCCGATGCCTTCGGTCGGCGAAAGGCGAGTCTCGTTTTCCTCTCCATCTTTCTGGGCGGCGGACTGCTGGCGATCTTCGCCCCAACAATTGAAGTGCTGCTCTTCGCCCGGCTTGTTCAGGGCATTGGCGCCTCCGTCGGCATGACGGTGGCGCGCGCCATCGTGCGCGATCAATTCACGGGCGCCGAAGCCTCCAGCATCATGAACCTCATTGGCATCATGCTGGCCGTTGGCCCCGCCATGGGCCCGACCATCGGCGGGCTTTCGCTTGCGGCTTTCGGGTGGCAATCGGTATTTTTCCTCATGGCCGGCCTCGGGGCCATCGCCATCTTCTCCGTCGTGGTCTTCCTGCGCGAGACGACGATCCCGGACAGGAACCTTATCCGCCCGCGTCGCCTCCTGTCGGCCTACGGGACATTGCTCACCGAGCCGCGTTTTCTTCTGGCCGCACTGGTGCTCGGCGGTTCCATCGGCGCGCTTTATGCTCAGGCGACCATGCTGACCTTCATCCTCATCAATAAGGTCGGCATGACACCCACCGCCTTCGGCATCGGCATGCTGATGCAGACGGGCGCTTATTTCTTCGGCTCCATCGCCCTGCGTTATATCGCACCGAGGCTGGGTGACCGCCGTTCGGTCGTCCTCGGCCTCTGTTTTTCGGGAACAGGCGGTCTCCTTATCCTGCTGTCGGTGTTCCTGATACCGCCATCCTTTCTTTCGATCATGGGACCCGTGGCGGTCGCAACAGTCGGCATCGCCTTATTGACGCCATCCATGGTGACGGCGGCCCTCGCCCCATTCCCACATATTGCCGGCTCGGCATCGGCGATGATGGGCTTCATTCAGATGGGGTCGGGGTTTGCGGGCGGTGCCGCAGCCTCGCTTATCGGTTCGCCTTTGACCGGCTTCGGCGTCATCATCCCCGTGATGGAATTCACCGCAATCGCCAGCTACATCGGCTTCCGCATCGTCTCCAGACGAGAGACATGAAAAAAACCGCCGGCGTCGCCGCCAGCGGGTTTCATTATTTCTATTCCAGCAGAATTACTTGCTGATATTACGCTTTGCGAGCGTGCGAAGACGCAGCGCGTTGAGCTTGATGAAGCCTGCCGCATCCTTCTGGTCATAAGCGCCGTGGTCGTCCTCGAAGGTCACCAGCGCGTCGGAATAGAGCGACTTGGCGCTCTCGCGGCCGGTTACCATGACATTGCCCTTGTAGAGCTTCAGCGTCACTTCGCCTTCCACATGTTCCTGGCTCTTGTCGATCAGCGCCTGCAGCATTTCGCGCTCTGGCGAGAACCAGAAGCCGTAATAGATGAGCTCGGCGTAACGCGGCATCAGCTCGTCCTTGAGGTGGGCTGCACCCCGGTCAAGCGTGATGGATTCGATGGCGCGGTGCGCGGCAAGCAGGATGGTGCCGCCGGGCGTCTCGTAAACGCCGCGCGACTTCATGCCGACGAAGCGGTTCTCAACCAGATCGAGACGGCCGATGCCATTTTCGCGGCCGTAATTGTTCAGCGTCGCAAGAAGCGTCGCCGGCGACATTTCAACGCCGTTGATGGAGCAGGCATCGCCCTTGCGGAAACCGACCTTGATGACGGTTGCCTTATCGGGTGCGGCTTCCGGGGAAATGGTGCGCATATGCACATATTCCGGCGCTTCCTGTGCCGGGTCTTCCAGAACCTTGCCCTCGGACGAGGAGTGCAGCAGGTTGGCGTCGACAGAGAAAGGCGCTTCGCCCTTCTTGTCCTTGGCAACCGGAATCTGGTGCTGTTCGGCGAAGTTCAAGAGGTCGGTACGGCTCTTGAACGTCCAGTCGCGCCAGGGAGCGATGATCTTGATATCCGGGTTCAGCGCATAGGCCGAAAGCTCGAAACGGACCTGGTCGTTGCCCTTGCCGGTGGCGCCATGGGCGATGGCGTCGGCGCCGGTCTTCTTGGCGATTTCGATCAGGTGCTTGGAAATCAGCGGACGGGCAATGGAGGTGCCGAGCAGATAGACGCCTTCATAAACGGCGTTGGCGCGGAACATCGGGAATACGAAATCACGCACGAACTCTTCGCGGACGTCCTCGATGAAGATTTCCTTGATGCCCAGCATCTCGGCCTTCTTGCGCGCCGGCTCAAGTTCTTCGCCCTGGCCGAGATCGGCGGTGAAGGTCACCACCTCCGCGCCCAGTTCCGTCTGAAGCCATTTCAGGATGATCGAGGTGTCGAGACCGCCGGAATAGGCGAGAACGACTTTCTTAACGTCTTTCGGAAGTGCCATAGTGATGTCCATCTGCATGATGACGGCATTGGGACACCGCCATTTCCTTGGGATTTCGGCACTTTTACAGTGCAACCCGAAATGTGTGAAGCGCTTTTCCGTGAGATAAGCGACAAAACAATTGATGGGCGGGTACGACAGCGGGCGATGACCGGGCGCATCGATGGGAACGAAGCAATTGTCACATGCATTATGAAAATTCGCGCTTTATCATAAGCGGCGCGATCGACTTGAAGACCGTGAATGAAGCCACTCAGGTTCAGGCAACGTTGCAAACCGCTGGAAACAGCCGAAACGACGCGAAGGAGAAACCTATGACGACCATCCACCCCGCATTCAAGGAAGATAATGTCGCTGTCATCACCGGTGCGGCATCCGGCATCGGACTTGCCGCCGCCCGCAAATTCGCCGGTTTCGGCATGAGTGTCGTGCTCGTCGATCTCGACGGCGACAGGCTTGCCGCAGCCCATGCGGATATTCTGGCCGTCGCCAAGGACGGCGAAGCGCAGATCGTCGCCATCCCGACCGACATATCCAAACTCGATGAACTGGAGGCGCTGGAGCGCGCCGTAATCCAGCGTTTCGGACGCGTTCACGTTCTGATGAACAATGCCGGCATCCAGCCCGGCAGCGCCATTTTCGGCCCGCAGGCCAATTGGGAAAAAATCATCAACGTCAATCTGATGGGCGTCGTGAACGGCAGCCGTGTTTTCGGCCAGGGCATGATCGCCCATGGCGAGCCGGCGCTCATCATCAATACCGGCTCGAAACAGGGTATCACCACACCTCCCGGCGATCCCGCCTACAACGTCTCGAAGTCCGGCGTCAAAACCTTCACGGAAGCGCTTCAGCACGAATTGCGCAATATTCCGAACGGCTCGGTTTCTGCCCATCTGCTGATCCCCGGTTACGTTTTCACTGGTCTCACCGCCCATGGCAGAACGGAAAAGCCAGAAGGCGCATGGACCGGCGAACAGACCGTCGACTTCATGGTCGAAAGCATCGGCCGGGGCGATTTCTACATTCTCTGCCCGGATGGCGAGGTGGATCGCCCAACGGATGAAAAGCGCATTCTCTGGGCGGCCTATGACATCGTCCAGAACCGCCCTCCGCTGTCGCGCTGGCACACGGAATATTCCGCCGCCTTCACCAGCTTCCTGAAAAACTGAATGTTCGGGGCCGCCGCGATGTGAGCATTGCGGCGGCTTTTCGCGTCGATGCATTGGCGCTCAAAAACATTGGCAGAAGCGCGAAATCGCGTTAAGCACGGCAACCTCCAGATTTTACGGGTGCCGCGATGGATTTCGTTCCAGGCCTGCCAACATTGATCGCCTTCACCATCGCCATTCTGCTTCTGGCGGTGACGCCGGGGCCTGACATGACGCTGTGGATCAGCCGCGCTCTGCGCGAGGGCCGGACGGCGGGTTTCATGACGCTACTGGGAACCAATATCGGCATTACCGTGCACACGATGCTCGTCGCCTTTGGCGTCGCCGCCCTCATCGTCGCTTCGCCGACGGCTTTCATGATCCTGAAGACCGGCGGGGCCGCGTATCTGGTCTGGCTTGCCATTCAGGCGATCCGCAAGGGCTCGGATTTCGTGATGGTGAAAAGCACCGGCGAAAAAGCGCAATCCTCCCTTAAATCGGCGCTGTTGAACGGCATCTGGGTCAACCTGCTGAACCCGAAGATCATCATCTTTTTCATGACCTTCCTGCCGCAATTCGTCAGCGCATCCGACCCGCATGTAACCGGCAAGCTGATCTTCCTCGGCATATGGTCGATCATCGTCGCGCTGCCGATCGGTATCGGCATCGTGATCGCCGCAGATGTTCTTTCAGCCTGGCTGCAACGCAACCGGAAAATTCTGCGCGGACTGGATTATACGATCGCCGGCGTCTTTTCGCTTTTTGCCGTCAAGATTTTCTTCACGCAGGCGCGCTGACGGCAAACAAAAAAGGCGCCTTACGGCGCCTTTTTACAATCAACCGATCAGCAACTCATCGTCATCGAGCTTCTGGCCGCGTATCTTGCGGAACATGTCGATCAGGTCCTCGACCTCGAGATCCTTGCGGCTGTCGCCGGAGACGTCGAGCACGATCTCACCGGCATGCAGCATGATCGTACGGGTGCCATAATCCAGCGCCTGACGCATGGAATGGGTGACCATCAGCGTCGTCAGCTTGCGCTCCGACACCACCTTGCGGGTCAGCTCCATCACGAATTCGGCCATGCCGGGATCGAGAGCAGCCGTATGTTCATCCAGCAGCAGCACGTCCGAGCCGGACAGCGTCGCCATGACAAGCGAGACCGCCTGCCTCTGGCCGCCGGACAGAAGGTCCATGCGGTCCTTCAGACGATTTTCCAGCCCGAGATTGAGCGAGGCGATGCGCTCCCTGAAGAAATCCCGACGGCCGCGCCCAAGCGCCGGCAAAAGGCCGCGACGCTCGCCGCGCGACGCCGCCAGTGCCAGATTTTCCTCGATGGTGAGCGCGCCGCAGCTACCCGCCAGCGGGTCCTGAAACACGCGCGCCACCCGCCCAGCCCGGCTGGCGGTCGGTTTGCGGGTAACATCGGCGCCACCGATCATCACCCTGCCCGCCGTCGGCAGAACATCGCCCGCCAGAACGCCGAGCAGCGTCGATTTGCCGGCGCCATTGGAACCGATGACGGTGACGAAGGAGCCATCGTCGATGGTGAGATCGATCTTGGAGAGCGCCTGCTTCTGCAGCGGCGTGCCGCGTCCGAAGACAACCTGGATATCGGAAAGGGAAATCACGATGTTGCTCCCCCGCGGCGCAGTCGGGGCAGGATCAATGCGATTGCCACCAATACCGCCGTTACGAAATTGAGATCGGACGCCTTGAGGCCCAGCACATCGCTCGACAAAGCGAGCTGGATGGCGAGACGATAGGCGATGGAGCCGAAGACGCAGCCGATCAGCGCGATCAGAATGCCGCGCGCACCGAAAAGTGTTTCGCCGATGATGACGGCGGCAAGGCCGACGACGATGGTGCCGACACCGGAGGTCACATCCGCAAAGCCGTTGGTCTGCGCAAACAGCGCACCGCCGAGAGCGACCAGCGCATTCGAAAGCGCCATGCCGAGGTAGATCTGGTTGCCGGTCTTCACGCCCTGTGCCCGCGCCATCCGGGCATTGGCGCCCGTCGCGCGCATGGCAAGGCCCGCATCGCTTTCAAGGAAACGCCAGACGAGGATGATCGCGATCAGCACCAGCGCGCCGACGAAAAGCGGCCGCACCAGATATTCCGACAGGCCGAGGCCGTAAAACGGCGATATCATCGTGTCCTGATTGAGCAGCGCGACATTCGGCTTTCCCATCACGCGAAGATTGACGGAAAACAGCGCGATCATCGTCAGGATCGAGGCAAGCAGGTTGAGGATCTTGAAACGAACGTTAAGCGTCGCGGTCACGATGCCGGCGGCGGCACCGGCCACCATCGCAATCGCCGTCGCAACCCAGGCATTCAGACCGGCGATGATCAGCACGGCAGCCACGGCGGCGCCGAGCGGAAACGAACCGTCCACGGTCAGGTCAGGAAAATCAAGCACCCGGAAAGCGAGATAAACGCCGATCGCCACGAAAGCGAAGACCAGTCCCAGCTCCACGGCACCCCAGAAGGCGATTTGGCTCACGGTAATGTCCTTGTTATTGCCGCCATCAGGCGGAGACGGGCACCGTCTCGTGCCACGTAAAACGGGCGGCGAATTTGCCGCCGCCCGTTATTCAGTCTGGTTTCGGTTCAGTCGATGACCTTGGTGGCGCGCTTGGTGATGCTTTCCGGGAAGGTGACGCCGGCTTTTTCAGCGGCCTTCTTGTTGATCACCAGATCAGTGCCGACAGCAACGGTTGCAGGAATATCGCCCGGCTTTTCACCCTTGAGGATGCGGACAACGACGGCGCCGGTCTGCTTGCCAACGTCGAAATAGTTGAAGCCGAGGGCAGCGACCGCACCGCGGGCGACGGAATCCGTATCGGCGGCGTAAAGCGGGATCTTGGCTTCGGAAGCAACGCCGGCAGCCGCTTCGAAAGCGGAAACGATGGTGTTGTCGGTCGGAACATAGATCACATCGGCCTTGCCGACCAGCGCGCGGGTTGCACCCTGCACTTCTGCGGACTTGGTGGCGACGGATTCAACAACCTTGAGACCCGCCTTCTCGGCTTCGGCCTTCAAGAGGGCCAGCGTCGAAACGGAGTTGGCCTCAGCCGAATTGTAGATGAAACCGATGGACTTGGCGTTCGGGGAGATTTCCTTGATGAGCGCCAGATGTTCGCCAACCGGCAGCATGTCGGAAAGGCCGGTCACGTTGCGGCCGGGCTTTTGCATGTCCTTGACGAGCTGTGCGCCGACCGGATCGGAAACCGCCGTGAAGACGACCGGAATGTCGCGCGTGGCGGCAACGACGGCCTGGGCGGACGGCGTGGAGATCGGCACGATGACGTTCGGCGCATCGCCCACGAACTGGCGCGCGATCTGCGCTGCGGTGCCGGGATTGCCCTGCGCGGACTCATAAAGGAACTTGAGGTTCTCGCCTTCCTTGTAACCGGCTTCGGCAAGCGCGGCCTTGACGCCATCACGGGCAGCATCAAGCGCCGGATGTTCGACGATGGCGGTGACGGCGACGGTGACGTTTTCAGCCTTGGCCGGCAGAACGAGGGCGCTCGCGGCAGCGAGAGCCAGAATGAATGCGCGCATGGATATCCTCCTGTTGGTTCCCTGTTTTCGTCTTCTTAGGAACAAGACAGCCCGAAATCAATCGGAGACCGCTGCAAAACAAGCTTTCAGGCGGCAATTGCGGCTTATTCAGTCATCCGCGCCGTGGTTGGCGATCATCATCGCCTCGAAAGCCAGCCTTTCGGTCTTGCGCATGCGCTCCGATTCCGACTTCAGCTGGCCGCAGGCGGCGAGAATATCGCGGCCGCGCGGCGTGCGGATCGGCGAGGCATAACCGGCCTGATTGATGAAATCGGCGAACTTCTCGATCTGCGCCCAATCGGAGCACTGATAGTTCGTGCCCGGCCATGGATTGAACGGAATGAGGTTGATCTTGGCCGGAACGCCCTTCAGAAGCTGCACCAGCATCTTGGCGTCTTCCAGACTGTCGTTGACGTCCTTCAGCATCACATATTCGAAGGTGATGCGGCGGGCGTTGGAAAGACCCGGATATTTACGGCAGGCCTCGATCAGCTCCTTCAGCGGATATTTCTTGTTGATCGGCACCAGCATGTCGCGCAGCTCGTCGCGCACCGCATGCAGCGAAATCGCCAGCATGACGCCGATCTCATCGCCGGTGCGGAAGATTTCCGGCACAACACCCGAGGTGGAGAGCGTGACGCGACGCTTGGAGAGCGACAGGCCATCGCCATCGGTGGCAATCAGAAGCGCGGTCTTCACATGCTCGAAATTATAGAGCGGCTCGCCCATGCCCATCATCACGATGTTGGAGACCTTGCGGCCTTCGCTCGGCACATAAGCGCCAACCGGCGTCGAACCATCGGGAAAATCACCGAGCCGATCACGGGCCAGCAGAAGCTGGGAGAGAATTTCCTCAGCCGTCAGGTTGCGCACGAGGCGCTGGGTGCCGGTGTGACAGAAGGAACAGGTCAGCGAACAGCCCACCTGGCTCGAAATGCACAGCGTGCCGCGACCCTCTTCGGGAATATAAACCGTCTCGATTTCGACCGGACGTCCCGCACCGCGCGGCGGGAACCGCATCAGCCATTTGCGGGTGCCGTCATTGGAGATCTGCTCTTCGACGATTTCCGGGCGGGCGATGGTGAAGGCCGCCTTCAGCTTCTCGCGAAGCTCCTTGGCGACATTGGTCATATTGTCGAAATCGGAGACGCCGCGCACATAAAGCCAGTTCCACAACTGGCTGACGCGCATCTTCACCTGCTTCTGCGGCACGCCGATTTCGGCCAGCGCCTCGCCCATGTCCTCACGCGTCAGGCCGATCAGCGACGGCTTGCCGGACATCAGATCGCTATTGGCGATCAGCGGGGTTTTGACTGCCAGGCCGGCAGGGGCTTGCATTACGGACATTACGCTATCCCACCATTCCATGCATCGCACGACCAGCCTTTCGGATAGGCGGAAAATCGTCTGCATGTTGAGAAAATCAAAGGCGGAGCACTTTTCGCGCATCCGCCTGTCAATGTTGCCGCGCCTTTAGCATCAAACTGGTAAAAACGCAAATGGCCGATCCATGATCGGCCATCCACCAAGCTGACAGAGTGTCAGTATTACTTGCAGCTCTCGATCTGCTTGAGAGCTGCCGAAATACCCGACAGCGAATAGGAATAGGAGGTCGCGGTGCCACGGCCGGAAACTGCCTTGACGGTCATCGACTTGCCGCCCTTCATGGCGGCAACGAGTGCCGGTTCTTCAGCGGCGTTTTCAACCCAGGCGGCCTTGTCCTTGGTGAACATGACGAAGTTCTTGTTGTCGATCGTCACATTGACCTTGGAGCCCTGCTTGAGCGGATAACCCACCATGGCCTGCGGCTCATAGGAAATGTTCTGGCCCGGACGCTGCGAGACGATGAAGAAGATATCGCCGTGATCGACGCTTGCCGGTTCCTTGGCGGTCGGAATGGAAAGAACGTAGCAGACGGTGCTGTTGCCCGATTTGTACGAATAGGCACCCCATGCATTGAACTGCTGGATGCGCGTGGGCGACTGTGCAGATGCTACGCCGACGCTGGTCAGCAAAATGGCCGCTGCGGTTGCTACACTTCTTACAAACATAGAATTTCCTGCCGGGTTATTGTCTTCCATTGGCCCGAAGCATCGGCGAGCCCAGTTTCTGGATCGGCCACGTTCAGGTGCGGATCGTCTTTTCTCATTGTGGTCGGGAAGCGGTTACCAAACCGTCAACAACACGCATAAAATGCCGGAAACGTCTTGCGGTGTTACAGATTGGCGACTCCCGACGCCCTGAGGAGAAAGGCGCGAAACACCCTTCCTCCGTGTGTATGACACATAAATTCAGGCAAGAATTTGTCGCCCGTCGGGCTCACCCGAACAGGCAGATCACAGAGGCGTTACCCGGCTTCCTGCTGCCGTTTCAGCATGGCGTCAGCCGCCTCGTAGTGCTCCATCTTGATATGAGCGCGGATCATGGCGAGCGCTGCCGTGATGACGGCAATATCATCGGTGAATCCGATAACGGCCAGCACATCCGGCACGGCATCCATCGGCATGATGAAATAGGCGAGCGCCGCCAGAATGATACCCTTGGCGCGCAAGGGCGTATCGCGGTCGATCGCGCAATAATAGGCAGCCGCGGCATCGCGTGCGAAAGGCACCTTCGACATCACGCGCTTCAGCTTGGGCCAGAATTTCGCCCGCACCACAGTCTCGCGCTCCTGCTGCCTGTCGGTTTCACCCGGCAGAAGAATTTCACCGATTTTCACATCATCCATGATCGACGGTCCTCCGGTCACGGCTATTATATGGGATTTAAGGTCCGCCGTTCAATTGCTTCGGCCCGCAGCCGCCTTCTGCATGGCCTCGGCCAGAAGAAAATCCCGCTCCGTCACACCCTGCGAATCATGGGTGGTAAGGCAGACCTTGACCCGCGAATAGACATTGGACCATTCGGGATGGTGATTGAGCCTTTCCGCGACAAGTGCGGATTCGGCCATGAAACCGAAGGCTTCCGCAAAACTTGAAAACTTGAAGGAACGGACGATCGCCGCTCCGTCCTCGCGCAGGGACCAGCCCTCGAGTTTCGACAGGGCCTGCCGGATGGCATCCGGCTCGAGTCTGGGATATTTCATGAACTTGCCTCCGCTTGAGACCCATTAACGCTTTAACGACCGGATCGACGCATATTCCATGAAACATACAGCTATTCTTTTTGTCTGCATGGGCAATATCTGCCGTTCACCGCTTGCCGAAGGGGTTTTGAGACACCTTGCCGACGGCGCGGCCATGTCTGATCGGCTTACCGTCGATTCCGCCGGCACCGGCGGCTGGCACGCGGGTGACGCACCCGATCCGCGATCCATCGCCATGGCGCGACGGCATGGTGTCGATATCTCCCTGCAGCGGGCGAGACAGGTCACCCCTGCGGATTTCGAGACCTTCGACCTGATACTCGCCATGGACGAAAACAATCTGGCGAACCTGCTGCAATCGAGCCCGGAAAGGCAGCGGCACAAGATCCATCTCTTCATGGACTATGCCACTGGCCGTCGCGAGAACGTCCCCGATCCCTATTACGGCGCCGAGGACGGGTTCCTCAAGGTCTACAACATGCTCTTGGCAGGATGCAGATCGTTGCTCGAAAAGATGGAGCTGGACCGCGCCTCGTGAAGCGGAAACGCCTCTTCAACGATATAGGGTCCGCCGCCCACCGATTCCTTCGACGACATCAGCACGAAACGGCCGACCGTGAAGGGCGAGGTGCGGAAGTTGCCGCGTCCGGAAAGATACTGCACCACATCGTCCACGCGGGAGGAGCGCAACCGCGCCAGCGTGACATGCGGCATGAACTTGCGCGGATCGGGGGGGAGACCGATCCTCTGGCAGATCCGCTCGATTTCCGCCTGAAGCGCATGCATTTCCGGCGAGGGAGAAACCCCGGCCCAGATGGAATGCGGTTTCTTGGAACCGAAGGACCCCATACCGGTGAGACTGAGCTGGAATTCCGGCCTTTCGATCCGGTCCAGCCTGTCCACGACCTCATCGGCGGTCCGCCCGTCGATGTCACCGATAAAACGCAGGGTTATGTGATAATTCTCCACATCGATCCACCGGGCTCCCGGCAGACCACCGCGCAACAATGAGAGGCTCATAGCCGCATTGCGCGGAATTTCGAGGGCGGTAAACAGTCTCGGCATGGCGAGCTCCCCGAATCTCTTGGCAGAACAAGCATAGCGAATCACGCAATGCAGGCGGGCGCAAGTGCTTATTTTTTTTGCGCACCGATTGTCGTGATGAAGCTTTCAACAGCCGGCAAAGATTTTTCGACCATCATCGCCACACCCTTCGTATTGGGGTGCATCTTGTCGTCCAGCTTCAGCGCATCATCCGTCACCACGCCATCCAGAAAGAAGGGATAAAGCGGCAGGTTGTATTTTTCGGCGAGCTTCGGAAAGATTGGATTGAAGCGGCTGGCATAATCATCGCCCATATTCGGCGGCGCCATAATGCCGACCAGCAACACGGCTATGTTGCGCTTCTGAAAACCGGAAATGATGGTGTCGAGGTTCTTTTCGGTCTGTTCCGGGGGAATTCCGCGCAGAGCGTCATTTGCGCCGAGTTCCAGAATGACCCCGTCTGTACCATCGGGAACCGACCATTCCGCCCGCGCCAGACCGCCGGAAGAGGTATCGCCGGACACACCGGCATTGGCGATGGCGACGTTGACGCCCTTGCCCTTTAATGCAGCCTCAAGCTGTGCGGTGTAGCTGTCGTTGGGGGGAAGCTGATAGCCGGCCATCAGGCTGTCGCCGAGTCCGACCAGCTGCAATGTCCGCTCCTGAGCCATGACAACAGTTGCGGAAAAGGCGGCGGCAAAAATGACGATGAAGTGAAACAGGGCAGCTTTAAATCTCATCACGGCTTTCCTAACTTGGTTCCCATTGTCTGAAATACCGACCGCATCGACCGCCAGACCGTTTTCATCACCCTATATAGGAACGAGAATTGTGACGAAAAGCATCATAGAGCTGAAGAAAGCCGACCTCACGCTCGGCAATGCCGCCGCCTCCGTTCACGTTCTCAAGAACATCGATCTTTCAATCGGAGAGAGCGAGGCGGTTGGTATCGTCGGCCCCTCCGGATCGGGAAAATCGACGCTTCTGATGGTGCTTGCCGGTCTCGAGAGGCTCGATAGCGGTGAAATCATCATCGCAGATACGGAACTGCACAAGCTCGGCGAGGACGCGCTGGCGGATTTTCGTGGCCGCAACATTGGCATTGTTTTCCAGTCCTTCCATCTCATCGCCAATATGACGGCGCTGGAAAATGTCGCCGTTCCGCTCGAACTGGCAAACACCCCGAACCCCTTCGAGATCGCCAGACGCGAGCTCGTCGCCGTCGGTCTCGGCGAACGCCTCAACCACTATCCCGGCCAGCTCTCCGGCGGCGAACAGCAGCGTGTCGCCATCGCCCGCGCGCTTGCCCCCTCACCGGCCGTGCTGATTGCTGACGAACCGACCGGCAATCTCGATACCGATACCGGCAGGCAGATCGCCGATCTTCTCTTTGCCAAACAGGCCGAACGCGGCATGACGATGATCCTCGTCACCCACGATCCGTCGCTTGCCGCCCGGTGCTCACGCCAGATCAAGGTGCGCTCCGGCGAGATAGAGGGCGACAGCGCCACCTCCCATATGGCGCGAGCGGTGTCGGCATGACCGGATCCATTATCCCGTCTCTTGCCAATATCAGAAACGCCGCAAGGCTCGCGCGGCGCGAAATTCGCGGCGGGTTACGCGGCTTTTACATTTTCCTCGCCTGCATCGCGCTTGGAACCGGCGCCATCGCCGCCGTCAATTCCGTCTCGCGCGCGGTCACCAGCGCCATCGCCACCGAGGGTCAGTCCATATTGGCGGGCGATGTGCGTTTCGAACTGCGCAACAGGGAAGCGACAGCAGAAGAGCGGGCCTACCTTGATGGGTTAGGCAGCGTCGCGGTGTCCACCGGTCTGCGCTCCATGGCACGTCTTGCCGACGGTTCCGAACAGACGTTGACTGAAGTGAAAGCCATAGACGGCGCTTACCCACTCTATGGCACCTTCGTAGCCGACCCCAACCGACCGCTGAGCGAGCTTCTGGCCGGGAACGGCGACACCTATGGCGCCATTGCCGCACCGCTGCTGCTGGAACGGCTCGGCATCAAGGTCGGCGATGAAATCCTGCTCGGCAATGTGAAGCTGAAACTGACCGGCACGGTGGTCGACGAGCCGGATGCTCTCTCCGACGGTTTCGGTTTTGCTCCACGACTGATGGTCAGTCGCGACGCCCTTTTCGCCTCGGGTCTCGTTCAGAACGGCAGTCTCGTCGAGCATGCCTACAAGATCAGGCTGAACGATCCTTCGGCACGGCCAACGATGACCGATGCGGCCAACAAGGCCTTTCCCGATGCCGGCTGGTCCATCCGCACCAGTGACCGGGCGGCGCCATCGCTCACCGAAAACGTCAATCGCTTCTCGCAATTCCTGACGCTGGTGGGCCTCACCGCCCTCATCGTCGGCGGTGTCGGCGTTGCCAATGCCGTTCGCGCGTTTCTGGATTCCAAGCGCACCACCATCGCCTCGCTGAAATGCCTGGGGGCGCCGGCCTCGGTGGTCACCATGACCTATCTCTTCCAGATCGCCTTCATTGCCGCCGTCGGCATCGTCATCGGCCTTGTCGTCGGCGCCGTCGCGCCCCTCATCGCCATGCGGTTTCTGGAGAGCGTGTTGCCCGTGCCGGAGGAGCTTGCCTTTTATCCCGGCGCTCTCGGGCTAGCCGCCCTCTTCGGCCTCCTGACGACGCTCGCCTTCGCCATCGTTCCGCTTGGCCAGGCGCGCGAAGTGCCGGCAACGGCGCTTTTCCGCGAACAGGGTTTCGAGGAGGGCAGCTGGCCATCCTGGCCCTATCTGGCCGCAACCGGCCTGCTGCTGGCGGCGCTCGCCGCGCTGGCCATCTTCTCGGCGGAAGACCGCTTCATCGCCTCGGTCTTCCTCGCGGCCATCGCTTTTGCCTTCGTGGTGCTGCGGCTGGTGGCCTCTGGCGTGAAAGCCATCGCCAAGCGCAGTCCGCGCGTTCATTCGGCTGCGCTCAGGCTGGCGATCGGCAATATTCACCGGCCGGGTGCGCTCACCCCGTCTGTCGTCCTTTCGCTCGGCCTCGGCCTGACACTGCTCGTGACGCTCACGCTGATCGACGGCAATCTGCGCCGCGAACTGACGGACAGCCTGCCGGACCGCGCACCGAATTTCTTCTTCGTGGATATTCAGGGCAGCGAACTTCAGGGCTTCCGCGACCTTCTGAAGCGGGAAGCGCCGGAAGGCGCGCTGACCGAAGTGCCGATGCTGCGCGGCCGCATTCTGGCGCTCAACGGCGAGGACGTCACGAAGATGGAGGTGCCTCCGGCCGGGCGCTGGGTGCTGCGCGGCGACCGGGGTATCACCTATTCGCAGGATATTCCCGAAAACGCGACTCTCACCGAAGGAAGCTGGTGGGGACCGGACTATAGCGGCGAGCCGCTGGTCTCCTTCGCGGCCGAGGAAGCCGGGGAACTGGGTCTCAAGATTGGCGACACGGTGACCGTCAACGTGCTCGGCCGCAGCATAACGGCAAGGATCGCCAATCTGCGCAATGTCGAATGGGAATCCCTGTCGATCAATTTCGTCATGGTGTTTTCGCCAAACACCTTCCGCGGCGCGCCGCATGCATGGCTGGCGACACTCGCCGACCCTTCCGCAACCGCCGCCGACGAAGGCCGTATCCTGCGCGCTGTCACCAACGCCTATCCGACGATCACCAGCGTGCGCGTGAAGGATGCGCTCGACGTCGTCAACCGGCTCGTCGGCCAGCTCGCCACCGCCATTCGCGCCGCCGCAGCCGTCGCCCTGATAGCCTCCGTCCTGGTTCTCGCCGGCGCTCTTGCCGCCGGAAACCGCGCCCGTACCCACGACGCGGTTATCCTGAAAACGCTGGGCGGCACACGAAACCTGCTCATCCGCGCCTTCTCCTACGAATATATGATGCTCGGCCTCGCCACCGCCGTCTTCGCACTTTTCGCCGGCGGCGTCTCCGCATGGTTCGTGATCGCCCGCATCATGAAGCTGCCCTCCAGCTTCCTGCCGGATGTGGCGATCGGAACGCTCGTCGTCGCCCTCGTCATGACGGTGGGCATCGGCCTCATCGGCACATGGCGGATTCTCGGGCAGAAGGCAGCCCCGGTTCTCCGGCAGGCAGGTGAATGATCGTCGGTTGTGCGCCGCTTAACTTTAACGATTAATTCTTTGTAATGATCGCCAAAACGTGAGCGCTTTTCGCGCATATGGTGTCTTTTCGACGGGAAAAGGCCTTGTATAGAACACGTTCTGCCATCATATTCTTGATCAGGCTTGCTGAAGCTCCGCAGCGGCGCCCGGGAGGTATCCCGACACCGTAGCAATCACGGAGCTCAAAAGAGGAAACAATGGCTGACTTCAATAACTACCAGAACCGCATGGCGCAGAACCGTGCTCAGACTGGTGCGATGATCGATGAAGGTCTTCGCGCCTATATGCTCAAGG
Organism: Agrobacterium sp. D14; assembly: GCF_001526505.1. Lineage (NCBI taxonomy): Bacteria > Pseudomonadati > Pseudomonadota > Alphaproteobacteria > Hyphomicrobiales > Rhizobiaceae > Agrobacterium > Agrobacterium sp. D14. The sequence continues at coordinate 233,645 of NZ_ASXX01000042.1, read as the reverse complement.
TTTATAACCTGATGGCGCTGGCTCTGGTCATCACCGGCGTTGCAGCGTTTGGCTTTGCCATGCTCGCGACGACAAGTGATCCCGCAGCGGCGGTTGCCACGCTGCCGAACGGCAAGATGCTGACCTCCCTCGGTGCCCTGGTTTATGCGTCACCGCTGCGCTGGGTCGTCATGCTGGCTCCGCTCGGACTGGTTTTCTTCCTTAGCTTCCGTATCCAGAACATGAGCGTTTCCGCCGCTCAGACCACCTTCTGGGTTTACGCTGCTCTGATGGGCGTTTCGCTGTCGTCGATCTTCCTGCGATATACTGAAGGAAGCATCGTGCAGACGTTCTTTGTGACCGCTGCCTCGTTCGGCGCGCTCTCGCTTTACGGTTATACGACGAAGAAGGATCTTTCCGGTTTCGGTTCGTTCCTGATCATGGGTCTGTTCGGCCTGATCATTGCTTCCATCGTCAATATCTTCCTTGGCTCCGGCGCCCTGCAGTTCGCGATTTCCGCGATCGGCGTGCTGATCTTTGCAGGCCTGACCGCCTACGACACCCAGAAGATCAAGGAAATGTATTTCGATGCTGACGACGTTGCCGTCGCTGGCCGCAAGGCCATCATGGGCGCACTGACGCTGTATCTCGACTTCATCAACCTCTTCACCTTCCTCCTGCAGTTCCTCGGAAACCGCGACGACTAAGGTTAAGGGTTCGATTGCCAGACATACGAAAGGCGGCCCTTCGGCCGCCTTTTTATTTGGGAAGATTCTTCACCCTTATCCGCCAGAGGCAGGCAGTCCGCTTTTGCGAAAGCTCACTCGATGAGCTTCAAAACCTTGTCGAAGACCTTCAGAACCTGCGGCAACTCATGCCCACGTTTGAGAATGCGGCCATCCGTATTCACCACGCAGTAGGCGCCCTGTTTCGCAGCCAGCTTGGGGTTTTTCTCGATCCTGAAAAGCGGCATTTCACCTGAACGCTTGAAGACGGAAAACACCGCCTTTTCCTTCAGGTGATCGATGGCGTAGTCACGCCATTCGCCCTCTCCCACCATGCGGCCATAGATGCGCAGGATCGCATCCAGCTCGCGGCGGTGAAAGGTGACCGGCAAAGGGTCCTTGTTCTTTTTATATTCGCGGAGATCGATAACGGTGGAATTGTCACGTGAAGCGGTCTGCACCTGCTGCACATCCGGTTGATCGGTCATCCAATACCTCCGATTCCACCCAAATCATCCATGCAGTGTGAGCCTGAGAGGGCGAAATTGCAAGTCTTTGCACCGGCATGGCGGATAGGACAGGGAATTCCGGGAAAGGTTCGACAAGCCTTCGATGCGCAACGGAACCGGAAGACGGCAGCGCGGAATTGCGCCCGCCGATTCTCCGACGAGCGCTGCCAACGGCAAAAGCAGGGGTTAAAAATGGTAACCATTTAGGCAGCCATTTTCACATGGGCTGCCGTATTTCGGTCAAACCATGGCCCGAATTGGGTGGAATAGTCCTATTGTCAATTGATGCCTAGGCACCAAGATGACCCGGTCCGGTGCATTGACCCTTTACCCCCAGCCCCCAATGCCCGGACCGGATCTTCCATCGCCCGACAGGCGATCAGGGGTTTTCATTTCCAAGCAGAATACTTGCGCCGACGATTGCCGCGGGATCGCCGCCGGCATTGGCCGTCTGCAACAGCACGGCGCAGCCGCCCTTTTTCACCTTGGCCACCACGCTCGCCGGAAGCTTCACCGTCATCGGCGAACCATCCCACATGCCGACCGTCTGCACATCATAGACGCTGTGCCAGTAGGACATTTTTTTTCCCTGGTTTTCGCCCTTCTGCACATCCACGGTCTGCTCGCGCGTGAAATAGGCGACGACGACATCGGCCTTGCCGCTGCCGGCGCCAATATCGATCTCCACCTCGTCACCGGCAAATTTCGACGAGACCGGCACGTTCAGTCCCTTGCCCTCGCGCTTGAACGCATCCAGCCTATCATAGATGCCGCGAACATCGGCACCCTTGACGTGGTCGCGACCGTTCAGAATGGCCTGCGGCGTATAGACCCCGTTGCGGCCGAGCGCACGCATATAACCATATTGCCGGTCGGTATTTTCCTTCGAGGCGAGCGAATCCGTCCAGCCGAGATAGTTCCAGTAATCGACATGGTAGGAAAGACCGACGACATCGCCCTTCTGGATCATCTTGCGCAGGGCTTCATCGGCCGGCGGGCAGGATGAGCATCCCTGCGACGTGAACAATTCGACGACGCCCTTCACGGCCTCCTGCGCCTGCGCGGAGGTGACGAGGAACGTGCCGAGAAGACATATCGACAGGGGGAATTTCAGCGGCATTACAAAAACCTTTGTCCGGAAGAGATCCAGACGAATTGATGCGATCAATCCTGCCGGGATGCAAACCGGAAAATAACGTCTATTGCCCTTCAATAGAAAGTCACGAAGGGGTGAGCGACAATCACAAAAAAAGAGACGATGAAATGGAAAGACGCCGGGATTTCTCCCGGCGTCTTCGATTGTTGAAGCTTTATGCGGCCAGATCGCGAAGAACGGTTTGCAAAATGCCGCCGTTGTTCATGTAGATCACTTCATCCAGCGTATCGATGCGGCAAAGAAGCGGAACTTCCTTCACTGAACCGTCGCTATAGGTGATCTTGGCGATCTTCTTTTCACGCGGCTTGATTTCACCTTCGAGACCGTCGATCTCGACGATTTCGTCACCCTTGAGATCGAGGCTCGCCCAGGTCGTGCCTTCCTCGAAGACAAAGGGAACGACGCCCATGCCGACGAGGTTCGAACGGTGGATACGTTCGAAAGACTGCGCGATGACAGCCTTGACGCCGAGCAGGTTGGTGCCCTTCGCCGCCCAGTCGCGGGACGAGCCGTTACCATATTCGACACCGGCGAAGATGACGAGCGGGACGCCTTCCGCCTTGTATTTCATGGCCGCGTCATAGATCGACATCTCTTCCTTGGACGGATAGTGAATGGTGTAGCCACCTTCCTTGCCGTTCGGGCCGAGCATGTGGTTGCGGATGCGGATATTGGCGAAGGTGCCGCGCATCATCACTTCATGGTTGCCACGACGCGTGCCGTACTGGTTGAAGTCGGCAACGGCGACGCCATGTTCCGTCAGATAGGCGCCGGCAGGCGAAGCAGCCTTGATCGAACCGGCCGGAGAAATATGGTCGGTGGTGATCTTGTCGCCGAAGAGACCGAGGACGCGCGCGCCCTTGATGTTCTTGAGGCCCGAACCCTTTTTGCCCATGCCGACGAAATAGGGCGGGTTCTGAACATAGGTCGACTGGTCGTCCCAGGCATAGGTCTGGCCCGGAGGAACCTGAACCGCCTGCCAGTTCGCATCGCCCTTGAACACGTCGGCATACTTTGTTTCGTAAAGCTCGCGGGTAACGTATTTCAGGATGAATTCCTGGATTTCCTTGGAGGTCGGCCAGATATCCTTGAGGTAGACCGGATTGCCGTTCTGGTCGTCGCCGATCGGCTCTTTCGTCAGATCCTTCTGGACCGTGCCGGCAAGGGCATAGGCCACGACGAGCGGCGGCGAGGCCAGATAGTTCGCCTGAACATCCGGCGAAATACGACCCTCGAAGTTGCGGTTGCCCGAGAGAACACCGGCGGTGATCAGGCCCTTGTCGTTGATCGTCTTGGAGATCGGCGGCGGCAGCGGACCGGAGTTACCGATGCAGGTCGTGCAGCCGAAGCCGACGAGGTTGAAGCCGATCGCGTCGAGATCCTTCTGCAAACCGGACTTGTCGAGATATTCGGCAACGACCTGCGATCCGGGCGCGAGCGACGTCTTCACCCACGGCTTGGACTTCAGACCCTTGGCGACGGCGTTACGGGCGAGAAGGCCGGCAGCGATGAGAACCGAGGGGTTGGAAGTGTTGGTGCAGGAGGTGATGGCGGCAATCGCCACATCGCCGTGACCGAGATCGAAAGCCTCACCTTCGACCGCATAACGGCTCGAAAGCTGGCCGGGCTTCTTATAGTCGTTTTCAAGAGCCGTCGCGAAATTCGGCGCGATGGTTTCGAGCGGCAGGCGGCCTTCAGGACGCTTGGGGCCCGCCATGGAGGGCACGACGTCGCCGAGGTCGAGTTCCAGCGTGTCGGTGAAGACGAGGTCGGAACCGTCGCCGGTGCGCCACATGTCCTGCGCCTTCGAATAGGCTTCGACGAGCGCGATGCGATCCTTCGCACGGCCGGACATGGTCAGGTAATTGATGGTCTCGCTATCGACCGGGAAGAAGCCGCAGGTCGCGCCATATTCCGGACCCATATTGCCGATGGTTGCGCGGTCGGCCAGAGACATCGAATCAGGCCGGGGCCGAAGAATTCGACGAATTTGGAGACAACGCCCTTCTTGCGCAGCATCTGAACCACGGTCAGCACGAGGTCGGTCGCGGTCACACCTTCCTTCACCTTGCCGGTCAGCTTGAAGCCGATAACCTCGGGCAGAAGCATGGAGACCGGCTGGCCAAGCATAGCCGCTTCAGCCTCGATACCGCCAACGCCCCAGCCGAGAACGCCGAGACCATTGATCATGGTCGTGTGCGAATCGGTGCCGACGCAGGTATCCGGATAAGCAATCGTCTCGCCATCCTCTTCCTTGGTCCAGACGGTCTGGCCGAGATATTCGAGGTTGACCTGGTGACAGATGCCGGTGCCGGGCGGAACCACACGGAAATTCTCGAACGCCTGCTGGCCCCACTTCAGGAAGCGGTAACGTTCGCCGTTGCGCTCATACTCCAGCTCAACGTTGCGGGCAAAGGCGCTCGGCGTGCCGAATTCGTCGACGATGACCGAGTGGTCGATGACGAGATCGACGGGAACCAGCGGGTTGATCTTCTCCGGATCGCCGCCAAGGGCCTTGATGCCGTCACGCATGGCGGCAAGGTCGACAACGGCGGGAACGCCGGTAAAGTCCTGCATCAGAACGCGGGCGGGGCGATAGGCGATTTCGGTTTCGGTCAGGCCCTTGTTGTTCAGCCATTCGGAAACCGCCAGAATGTGTTCCTTGGTGACGGACTGGCCGTCCTCGAAACGCAGCAGGTTTTCCAAGAGAACCTTCATGGAATAGGGCAGCTTGGAAACGCCCTTCAGGCCATTGGCTTCAGCCTTGGGAAGGCTGAAATAGACGTATTCCTTACCGTCAACGGTAAGGACGGAACGACATTGGAAACTGTCGAGTGATTTGGGCATGGATAAAAACCCCGCTTACTCTGATAGCCAACACGTGCGTGCGGACACCTATGCACTCATGCACATCAGGATGCGGGTACGACCATTTCCGCTGTCCGCACGTGAAAATTGCTCCTCGCAATCGTCAAGTCCGGCGCAAGATGATGTTCACGCCGGCCGCTGGCGTGTTGACACCCATATAGATAATTTCTCTAAAACGTGCCAGACCATTCAACGAACCTAATCGATTTTTTTATGATCGAGACGACGAAATCGTAATCGGAACCGCAGCATGGATTTGACGGCGGAAAATCTTGGCGTGCGACGCGGCGAAGATTTCATATTCATGAATATTTCCTTCAAGTTAAGCGACGGTGAGGCTCTTGTGCTGACCGGCCGCAACGGCTCGGGAAAATCCACCTTGCTGCGCACGGTGGCCGGCCTGCTGCGGCCCGAACAGGGGCGAATAAAGATAGCCGGCAAAGAAATAGAAGCTGACATGCGCCCCTCGGAGGCCTGCCACTATCTCGGCCATCGCAATGCGATGAAAACGGAACTGACCGTTTCGGAGAATCTCCGGTTCTGGAAGGACTTCCTCGGCGATTTTTCCGGCGGGACGGGCGTGGCGATCGATGAGGCGGCGGAGATCGTCGGCCTCGCCGGCATTACCCACCTGCCCTTCGGTTATCTCTCCGCCGGCCAGCAGCGGCGTTTTGCCATGGCGAAACTTTTGATTGCATGGCGACCGGTGTGGATTCTCGATGAGCCGACGGCGGCACTCGACAAGGCTGCGGACGGGATGTTTACCGATCTCGTGAAAAACCACCTTGGGAAAGGCGGCATCGTCATGGCCGCGACCCATCAGCCTTTGGGGCTGGAGAGCGCGCGGGAATTGCAGATGACGGGGTTTGTGGGTGTGGAGGCTTGGGTATGAGGGCGATGTGCGCGGGGCATACCCCCCTCTGCCCTGCCGGGCATCTCCCCCACAAGGGTGGAGATTGGCAAGACGCCCTTCCATCACTCCATTCTCAAATTTTGAGATGGACGAGACCCAGCCGCAGGTCGATCTCCCCCCCTGAGGGGGAGATGCCCGGCAGGGCAGAGGGGGGTAACACCGCGAACTCGAGGGCGTCCCAATGACCGCCCTCCTCCTCCGCGACATCAAACTCTCCATCCGCGCCGGCGGCGGTGCGCTGATCGGCGTGCTGTTCTTCATGACAGTGGTTGCCGTCATCCCCTTCGGCGTCGGCCCCGATCTCAACCTGCTCGCCCGCATCGGCCCGGCCATCGTCTGGATCGGCGCGCTGCTCTCCGCCCTTCTCGGCCTCGACCGGCTGTTTCAGGCCGAGCGGGATGACGGCTCCCTTGATCTGATCCTGATGCAAGAAACCCCGCTGGTGCTGACCGTGTTCGTGAAATGCCTGGCACACTGGGTCACGACCGGTCTGCCGCTGGTGCTTGCCTCCCCTTTGCTTGGCCTCTTTATGAACATGGACGAGGTGGCTATCGGCGCCGTAATGCTTACCCTTCTCGTCGGCTCGCCCGCCATCACCTTCATCGGCGCGGTGGGCGCGGCGGTTGCCGTTGCTTTGCCGCGCGGAGGGCTTCTGGTTTCCATCCTCGTCCTGCCGCTCGCCATCCCCGTGTTGATCTTCGGCGTCAGCGCCTCCTATGCGGCGGTGCAGGACCCGGCGCCCTTCATGCCGCCATTTCTCATTTTGTGTGCAATCACGTTATTTTCAGCCGTGACCGGACCTTTCTTCGCCGCTTTGGCGCTGCGCAATGTTATGGATTGATGAAACCACGCCAGACGATCCCCGATTGACAGGGATCAATTGCGGGGCGGCCATTCTCGGGTTACACAAACGGCATGAACGAGCAGACCTTCACCATCACCAAATTCAGTGATCTCGCCAATCCCACCCGGTTTCTGGCGCTGGCGGCGCGCATTCTGCCATGGCTCGCTGCCTTGACGGCGCTGGTGCTGGCCGTCGGTCTTTATCTGTCCTTCACCACCGAAGGCGATTATCAGCAGGGTTATACGGTGCGCATCATGTATGTGCATGTGCCGTCGGCGTGGCTCGCCATGATGTGTTATTCGGTCATGGCGGTCTCCGCTATCGGCACCCTCGTCTGGCGTCACCCGCTGGCGGATGTCAGCCACAAGGCCGCTGCCCCCATCGGCGCGGCCTTCACGCTGATTGCGCTCGTCACCGGCTCGCTCTGGGGCAAGCCCATGTGGGGGACGTGGTGGGTGTGGGATGCACGGCTGACCTCCGTCTTCGTGCTTTTCCTGATGTATCTGGGACTGATCGCGCTCAACCGCGCCATGGACGATCCGTCGAGAGCCGCCCGCGTCAGCGCCGTGCTGATCCTCGTCGGTTTCGTGAATATCCCCATCATCAAATTTTCGGTCGAGTGGTGGAACACGCTGCACCAGCCGGCAAGCGTCATCCGCATGGGCGGCTCCGCCATCGATGCGGAATTCCTCTGGCCGCTGCTGACCATGGCCGTCGGTTTCACGCTGCTGTTCTTCACGCTGCACATCGCCGCCATGCGCAACGAAATCTGGCGTCGGCGCGTGGCCGCGCAGCGGCGTCTCGCCGCCCGCATGGCGAACCGGGAGGGCTGAAGTGATGACGCACGCCTTTTATATCGGCATGTCCTATGCGGCGACCGGCCTTGTCGTTCTCTGTCTCATCGCCTGGGTCGTCGTGGACGGTCAGGCACGCAAACGGGAACTGAAGGAACTCGAAGCATCCGGCGTACGCCGCAGAGCGAGAGCCGGTTCCACAGGTGATGCGCAATGACGCAGGCTGACCGGGACACCAAGGCCAAAACGACAGGCCGTGCACGCTATGCGCTGGCGCTGCTGCCGTTGCTGCTGTTCGGCGGTTTCGCCCTTGTCGCCGGCAAGATGCTTTACGATCAGGACGTGAACGGCCTGGATATCAGCGCCATTCCCTCGGCGCTGATCGGCACCAGGGCGCCGACCCTGTCGCTACCGCCGCTGGAGGGCTCCAACCTGCCGGCACTGACCGATGCTGCCATCAAGGGCAAGCTGACGCTGGTGAACGTCTTCGCCTCCTGGTGCATTCCCTGCCGGCAGGAGCATCCGCTGCTTCAGGAATTGGCGAAAGACAGCCGCATCACCGTCGTCGGCATCAACTACAAGGACAAGCAGGATAATGCGCTGCGCTTCCTCGGCGAACTCGGCAATCCCTTTGCTGCGATAGGCGTCGATCCGAACGGCAAGGCCGCGATAGACTGGGGCGTCTACGGTATTCCCGAAAGTTATCTGGTCGGCACGGATGGCACGATCCTTTATAAAAAGGTCGGCCCCTTCGATGCCCGCAGCGTGGAACGCGATCTGCTGCCAGCCATTGCGGCCGCAGCCGGGAAATAACCCGCTCGCAAGGCGTCACCCCTTGGTAACGACCCTCAGCGAAGGGCCTTCAGCCGGCAGACGTATGCCTTCCAGAACGACCTGATCGCGACCGCCGCGTTTTGCGGCATAGAGACTGTCATCGGCCCGCTTGATGGCGTCATGAATGGAATGATCTCCCCTCGCGACGGCCGAAACACCGAAGCTCGCGGTGATCTGGCTGGTTACACCCCGGTTGCGCCAATCGAGCGACGAAAGACCTGTCCGCATGGCATTGGCAAGCTGGCCGGCTGCGGCGGCTGTCTGGCCGGGCAGGAAGACCACGAATTCCTCACCGCCAAAGCGCGCCACCAGCGCATCCTCGGGCGCATTTCGCCTGAGCAGATCGGAAAGGCCGATAAGAACGATATCTCCGGCCGCATGACCGTAAACATCGTTGATACGTTTGAAGTGGTCTATGTCGCAGGCGATGACCGCACCCTCAGGGGTATCGTTGCGAAAATCGGGAACTCGGCGGTCGAAGCCGCGCCGGTTTAGTACGTCCGTCAGCGGATCATGCTCTGCCGCATGCAGATGCCGGTCGACGGTGACGGAAATCTGGCTCGCGAGCACGGAGAGCGCCAGCAGGAATCCGAAGATGCTCGCCGCAAGCTGCATGTAGAAAGCATAGTCGGATTCGAAGAATTCGCTGAGTTCGATCATCGAGCCGCTCGGCGTCAGCACCAGCAGCATGCCGACGCGCACCAGCGTCTCCAGCACCACAAGACAGGCAATTCCCACCATCAGCCTGTCGGCAAGCGCCACCGGCCGCTTCCGCACGATCCAGACCGGGATCGCGAGCAAAAGGGCGCAGACGAGATCGCCGATGACGAGCTCGCGTTTCAGATTCGGCGTGACGAAAACATGGAAAGAGACCAGCAAAACCGCGGCAACCACGATCGACAGCCTGGCCGTGATATAAAGCGGCCGCCCGAAATGGACGAGCAGAGCGTGGCCATAGAGGAAGAAGGCGGAGAAGAACAACAGGTTCGAAACAATCGCCTGTATTTCGAAGGGCAGGCCGCCAAGCACCAAAGGTGTGGCAAAACCGAAGGCCGCCGAAAGATATCCTATACCCCAATAGCGGGCAGAAGCGTGGCCGATCCTTTGCAGGAACAGGAACACCACGCCGAATGTCAGCATGATGAAGGGGAGAAGATAGGCGAAGTTGTCTTGCAATGGGTTCTGCCGGAGGGAGAAACGAGCCTTTGCCTGACACTACCGCAATGCCATTAAGAAAACCTGCATATATTGCGCGGCTTCCGCGCCTTTCGGCCCGCGGCCCAGGAAAACCCGTTCACATTTGCGGGAGCGCGTTCTGCCATTCCTTGATCGCGTCCACGGGCCAGAGCAGCATCACCACGTTCAGCGTCAGGTTGTCACGGATTAGCCAGCCGGTGAAGATTTCGAAGAAGATGGCGATCGCCACCGTCAGCCACACCGGCACACGGGCGGCGAACAGGAAACCCAGCACCATGAAAACGGTATCCATCGCCGAGTTCAGGATGCTGTCGCCAGTATAACCCAGCGCCATCGTCGCGGTGCGGTAACGATCGATGATGAGAGGCGAGTTTTCGAGAATTTCCCATGCCGCTTCCACCAGAACCGCAAGCGAAAGCCGCATGGAAAGCGGCCTGTTGCGGAACAGCAGCCAGGCGAACCAGTAGAACAGGAAGCCATGAATGATATGCGAGGGCGTATACCAGTCGGCCAGATGCTGGGAATTGCCCGGCGTGTTCACGCCCGGCTCGAACAGCTTCACATAACCGCATTCGCAGATCGGAATGCGGCCCATGAAATAAAGGATGACGATCTGCAGGAGAAGCAGCCCGGCGGCCACGCCGAACCACTTAAGCGAACGCGAACGGGAAGCCGGCATCTCCGCAATGGTCATTTTTCGTCCTTGTTAAGCGGTTCCAGCGAATGGCGCATGACGAGCGGCATTTGCGCCATGGTGAAGATGATGGTGATCGGCATCGTGCCCCACACCTTGAAGGCGACCCAGGTATCGGTGGTGAACATGCGCCAGACCACCTCGTTCAGCACCGCGAGGAAGAGGAAGAATACGCCCCAGCGCAGCGTCAGCTTGCGCCAGCCCTCATCCGTCAGCCTGAAGGCGGAATTAAAGACATAACCGAGCAGCGATTGCCCGAAGAACAGGCCGCCAAGCAGAATGACACCGAACAGCGTGTTGACGATGGTCGGCTTCATCTTGATGAAGGTATCGTTCTGCAACCAAAGCGTCAGCGCGCCGAACACGAACACGACGATGCCCGATATCAGCGGCATGATCGGCAGTTTCCGCGTCAGCACCCATGAAACCGAAAGCGCCAGCGCCGTCGCGATCATGAACAGGCCGGTGGCGATGAAGATCGGCCCGCCGAATTCCGTCAGCACGGGGAAAGTGGAGGCCAGCCATTCGCCGCGGGAATTGGCGAAGAAGAACACCATGAGCGGGCCAAGCTCGAGCACGAATTTCAGGAGCGGGCTGATTTCCGCCACCATCTTTTCGCTTTCCTTGGAATTGCTTTCAATATCCATACTCAAACTCCCGCAATGGCCTTGGCGAAATCTTCCGCCTCGAAGGGCTCCAGATCATCAACACCTTCACCCACACCGATGAAATAAACCGGCAGCTTGTGTTTGGCAGCGATGGCAACGAGGATACCGCCCCGCGCCGTGCCATCCAATTTTGTCATAATCAGGCCCGAAACGCCCGCGACATTGCGGAATATTTCCACCTGGTTCATGGCGTTCTGGCCGGTCGTCGCATCCAGCGTCTGCAGCACGGTGTGCGGCGCGTCGGGATCGAGCTTGCCGAGCACGCGCACGATCTTTTCCAGTTCCGCCATCAGTTCCGTCTTGTTCTGCAGGCGGCCGGCCGTATCGATGATGAGAACGTCGCTTTTCTGCGCCCGCGCCTGCTCATAGGCGTCATAGGCAAGCCCCGCCGCATCCGCGCCAAGCTTGGTGCCGATGAATTGCGAACCGGTGCGGTCCGCCCAGATCTTGAGCTGCTCGATGGCCGCGGCACGGAACGTATCGCCCGCCGCCAGCATGACCTTGAGGCCCGAGCCGGAAAGCTTGGCGGCAAGCTTGCCGATGGTCGTCGTCTTGCCCGTACCGTTCACCCCGACAACGAGAATGACATGCGGCTTGTGTGAAAGATCAAGCTCCAGCGGCTTGGCCACAGGCTTCAGGACCTTGGTGATCTCGCCCGCCATGATGCGCGCCACATCCTCGCCGCTCACATCCTTGCCGTAACGCTCGGAAGACAGGGCGCCGGTGATGCGCATGGCGGTCTCAACGCCGAGATCCGACTGGATGAGAAGATCCTCCAACTCGTCGAGCGTATCCTCATCCAGCTTACGCTTGGTGAAAAGAGCCGAAATCTGCGTGGTCAGCTGCGACGACGTGCGGGCAAGCCCTGCCCGCAGGCGCTGAAACCATGTCAGTTTTACCTGCGGTGCGGCAGGGGCAGGCTCTTGCCGCTCACTGGCGGACGAAAAACCCTTTGGTAGAGCTGGCGGTGTAGCGGAGGGCTCGGCGGCAGTCGCGGCTTCGGCCTCGTCAAGCAGTGTATCCATCGCATCCGCATCCAGCACCACATCCGCTGCTTCAGGGGCAGATTCGACCTGCTCTTCGGCGGCTGCTTCCGCCTGTAGCAACGACAGCGGCACTACACCCATATCGCCGGAAAGCTCGGCACCGGGCAGAAGCGGTGCGTCCTCTTCCTCGTCATCGTCGGAAAGGACCACGTCCGTGGCCTCGTCCGGGGCCGGCCCGCCGGCCGTCTCCATCTCCAGTTCGGAAACCGGGTCCTTGTCGACAGGGCCATGCGCTTCGGCGTCGCTCAGCGCCGCTTCGAAGGAAGCGTTTTCATTGCCGCGCTCGGGCGCGGCGTCCTCTTGCGGCCGGTCGTCCGTTTCGGCCTTGTCCTTGCCGAACGAAAAGACTTTTTTGATGAAGCCGAGGGCCATGGTTGTTCCCGTGTCTTTTCTCTTGTGCCGCCTCAGGCCGCATCCGCCGCCAGAAGCTTCATGTTCAGATGTTTGCCGTTGTGGCCGGTAATCGCAACCTGCGCAAGAGTGCGCGGGGCAAGATGCGGCGCCTCCACCAGCGTGAAATTGTCGGTATGTGCAAAACCGTTGTTTTCAACGAGGATCGTCTGCGTCGACCCCACCATATTTTGCAGATGCGCAAGCTTCAGCGCCTCGCCGCGCTCACGGAGCCTTGCCGCTCGCTCCTTCACCAAAGCCCGGTCAAGCTGCGGCATGCGCGCCGCCGGCGTACCCGCGCGCGGGCTGTAGGGGAAGACATGCAGGCTGGAAATGCCGCACTCTTCCGCAAGCGTCGCGGCGTTTTCGAACATCTCTTCCGTCTCCGTTGGAAAACCGGCGATCATATCCGCCCCGAAGGCGATATCCGGCCGAAGCGACCGCACCTCGTGACAGAAACGAACGGCGTCAGCGCGGGAATGGCGGCGTTTCATACGCTTCAGGATCATGTCGTCGCCATGCTGGAGAGACAGGTGCAGATGCGGCATGAAACGCGGCTCATCGGCAATCAGATCCATCAGATGGCGGTCGGCCTCGATACTGTCGATGGAGGAAAGCCGCAGCCGCAGGATATCCGGCACCTGCTTCAGCAATGTCTTGGCGAGGTAACCGAGGGAAGGCTCGCCCGGGAGGTCCGTGCCATAGCTCGTCGCGTCCACCCCCGTCAGAACGATCTCGCAATAGCCGCTTTCCGTCAGCCTGCGCGCCTGATCCACCACGGCACCCATCGGCACGGAGCGGGAATTGCCGCGCCCATAAGGAATGATGCAGAAGGTGCAGCGATGATCGCAGCCGTTCTGCACCTGAATGAAGGCGCGCACATGCCCGTCTATGTGCTTCACCATCTGCGGCGCGGTCGCCTTGATGCTCATGATGTCGTTGACGCGCAACTTTTCTTCCGCCGAGACGCCGAAATCGGGCAGCGCGCGATAGGAGGCGCTTTTCAGCTTCTCCTCATTGCCCAGCACGGCATCCACTTCCGGCATTTCGGCAAAGGTCTGTTTTTCCGTCTGCGCGGCACAGCCGGTGACGATGATACGGGCATGCGGATTGTCCCGCCGCGCCCGACGGATGGCCTGGCGCGCCTGACGTACGGCCTCGCCCGTCACCGCGCAGGTATTGACCAGCACGGCATTGTTGAGCCCGGCCTTTTCAGCCTCCGCCCGCATCACTTCCGATTCATAGGTGTTGAGACGGCAGCCGAAGGTTATGACCTCGACGCCGCTCATACGGTCCCCTGCTCCGCCGCAACATCCCGCGACCATGCGCCGGTTACGGGATCGACGGAACCGGACCACTCCCATTCGGCCGGGCCGGTCATGATGACGTGATTATCCGCGCGCCAGTCGATGGTCAGCGGCACACGGATGGGGCTGGAGGCGACATCGATTGTAACCTTCCTGCCGGTGCGGCCCGTGCGCGCCGCAGAAACCGCTGAAGCGCAGGCGGCCGAACCGCAGGCGAGCGTCAGCCCGGCGCCGCGCTCCCAGGTACGGGTGCGCAGCGCGCTGTCGGAAATTACCTGCGCCAGCGTGATATTGGCCTTTTCCGGGAACATCGGATGGTTTTCGAGCAGAGGCCCGAAACGTTCGAGATCGAACTCCATCGGATCGCGATCCACCCAGAAAATCGCATGCGGATTACCCATGGACATGGCGGCCGGCGAATGCAGGATCGGCGCATCGATCGGCCCGATCTGCAATTCGATGCGGCTGGTATCGTGGAACTCTTCCGAAAGCGGAATATCGCTCCAACGGAAACGCGGCAGGCCCATATCGACGGAAATCATGCCGTCTTCATGTTCGACGGCATTCAGAATGCCCGCCACCGTCTGAAAGGTGAAACTGGTCTTGCCCGTTTCGGAGGACAGCGCCTGCACCACGCAGCGTGTGCCATTGCCGCAGGCCTGCGCCTTCGTACCATCGCAATTGAGGATGTCGATAAAGGCATCCGTGCCACTGACACGAGGATCGTGAATGGCCATGATCTGGTCGAACTGGGTCGAAGGATCGGCGTTCAGCGCAATCGCCGCCGCCGGCGTGACCATATCCTTGCGGCCGCGCATGTCGATAACGAGGATCTTGTTGCCAAGCCCGTTCATCTTCGCAAATTCGACCGTATCCGCCATTGCCCTAAACCTGAAAACTGTCTGAAAATCGGATTGCATAGGGATTTTCCCCGCACTTTCGCCCTATATGGCGGAAAGGACAGCAAATTACCAGACTGTTGCGGCGCAAACGCGGCAGTGATCAGGCGGAAGGTACGTCGAAAACCTCACCGGGGCGCATCGGCCGAAAACGGCTCTCATCCACCCCCTGCTCTGTCAATGCGACCTTCAGGGCCGCAAGCGGCGCATCCACGGCCTCATCCGTCAACTGCACCGTACCCCAATGGTGCCCGCAGACATGCGCCGCACCGCAGAGCTTCATGCCCTCCACGGCTTCCGCCGGGTTCTGGTGCTGACCCTTCATGAACCAGCGCGGCTCGTAAGCACCGAAGGGCAGGTTGGCGAGGCGGAATTCGCCATGCTTCTTGCGCGCGGCGTGATAGTTGAGGCCCTCGTGGAAGCCGGTATCGCCGATATGGTAGATTTTACCGCCCGGCGTTTCGATGACGAAGGCAGCCCATAGCGCCATGCGCCGATCGTTCAGACCGCGGGCCGACCAGTGATGGCACGGCTCGAAATGAATTTTAACCGAACCCGTCTCCACCACATCGCCCCAGTCGCCCACCGTGATACGCGCCGCCTCGACCCCGGTGCGAATGATGGCGTCATTGCCGAGCGGTGTGATGAAAAGCGGCTTGTGCGCCACATGCAGGCGCTTCAGCGTTTCCATATCCAGATGGTCGTAGTGATTATGCGTCACCAGCACCAGATCGATGGGCGGCAGGTCCTCGAAACGGATGCCGGGCGGATTGACCCGCTTGGGACCGGCGAAGCTGAACGGGCTGGTGCGCTGCGACCACACCGGATCGATGAGAATATTCAGCCCCGCCGTCTGGATAAGGAAGGAGGCATGGCCGACGAAAGTGACGCGCATGTCCCTGCCTTCGATCCGGGCTTCCGGTTTTGCGAAGGGAAAGGGGCTCGGATAGCTTTCCGGCCATGTGACGCGCTCGCCATTGAAGCGCCATTTCATAAGTCCCATGAAATTGCCCGGCGGCGAACCGCCGGGATTGAAGAAGCGCACCCCGTCGAAATGATCGGAGATCGGGCCGCTATAATAGGCGCTGGCGCTCGAACGACGGGCATAGAGCGCGCCGCCCGCCAGAGCGAGCAGTCCAAGCGTGGAAAAGCGAAAGAAGTTTCGACGGTTCATGCTAAAGGTATAGGGAGCGGAATGGCGACGTTCAAGCGGCGCCAATCGCGGCTTGCGGCCGATCACGCAAAGATGAAATGCAGGCTTTGTCGGGCGGACAGCGGCATCGCCTTGACTTTTCCCGCACTTTCCTATTTATCCCGCCCATCAGCTGGCAGTTTCACGACTCCAAGCCGCCGACCGGGACCCGCAAAGGTATAAAGAGATCCCGGAGGTCAACACCCGACAGCGCGATGCGCCCTCGGGTGCTTTTTGGCTTTGCGTCTTGTTTTTGGCAGCGAAAGCACCGACGTTTCGGAGACCCCGGAACGAAGAAGGAAGAAACGATGTTTGAAAACCTCCAGGACCGCCTTGGTTCCATTCTGAATGGACTGACCGGCCGTGGCGCGCTGACGGAAGCCGATGTTGCTGCCGCGCTGCGCGAGGTTCGCCGTGCGCTTTTGGAAGCGGACGTTGCACTGGAAGTCGTGCGTTCCTTCACCGACAGGGTGCGTGAAAAGGCTGTCGGCGCAGCCGTCCTGAAATCCATCAAACCCGGCCAGATGGTCGTCAAGATCGTGCATGACGAGCTTGTCGAAATGCTCGGCACCGAAGGCGTCTCCATCGATCTCAACGCCCCCGCCCCCGTCGTCATCATGATGGTGGGTCTGCAGGGCTCGGGCAAGACCACGACCACCGGCAAGATCGCCAAGCGCCTGACCGACCGCGATAAGAAGAAGGTGCTGATGGCATCTCTCGACACGCGTCGTCCCGCCGCCCAGGAACAGCTTCGCCAGCTCGGTGTCCAGACGAGCATCGACACGCTGCCGATCATTGCCGGCCAGTCGCCGACCGATATTGCCGCCCGCGCCGTGCAGGCAGCAAAACTCGGCGGCCATGACGTCGTCATTCTCGATACCGCCGGCCGTACCCATATCGACGAACGCTTGATGCTGGAAATGGCCGACATCAAGAAGAAGTCCAACCCGCATGAAATCCTGCTGGTCGCGGATTCGCTGACCGGTCAGGACGCCGTTAATCTCGCGCGCAACTTCAATGAGCGCGTCGGCATCACCGGCCTCGTGCTCACCCGTATGGATGGCGATGGACGCGGTGGTGCGGCCCTCTCAATGCGTGCCGTCACCGGCAAGCCGATCAAGCTGATCGGTATCGGCGAGCGCATGAACGAACTCGACGAGTTCCATCCGCGCCGTATCGCCGACCGTATTCTCGGCATGGGCGACATCGTCTCGCTGGTCGAAAAGGCCGCCGAAAACATCGATGCGGAAAAAGCCCGCGCCATGGCCGAGAAGATGGCCAAGGGCAAGTTCGACCTCAACGATCTCTCCGACCAGCTTGCCCAGATGAAGAAGATGGGCGGCATGGGCGGCATCATGGGGCTGATGCCCGGCATGGCCGGCATGAAGGACAAGATGGCTTCGGCCGGTCTGAACGACAAGATGTTCGACCGCCAGATCGCCATCATCTCCTCCATGACCAAGGCGGAACGCGCCAATCCCGACATTCTGAAGCACAGCCGCAAGAAGCGCATCGCCGCCGGTTCCGGCACGGATGCCGCTGAAATCAACAAGCTTCTGAAGATGCATCGCGGCATGGCCGACATGATGAAGGCCATGGGCGGCAAGGGCAAAGGCGGCATCATGAAGCAGATGATGGGCGGCCTTGCCGGCAAGATGGGCCTCGGTGGCCTTGGCGGCGGCATGCCTGACCTGTCGAACATCGATCCGAAGCAGCTCGAGGCGCTCCAGAAACAGGCGGAAGCAGCCGGCCTCGGCAAGCCGGGCGCAATGCCCGGTCTTGGCGGTCTGCCGGGCGGATTGCCGGGTCTGGGTGGAGCAAAGCTGCCCGGTCTTGGCGGCATGCCGGGCCTGCCCGGCTTTCCGAAAAAGAAGTGAGAGGGGCACCAGTGAACAATGCAGAGGTGAAAGCCCAGCTTTCCGAATACCGCCAGTCGATCGACAATATCGATGCCGCACTGGTTCACATTCTTGCCGAACGTTTCCGCTGTACCAAGGCGGTGGGCGTGCTGAAGGCAAAGTACAATTTGCCGCCGGCCGACCCGGCGCGCGAGGAATACCAGATCGAACGCCTCCGCCGTCTGGCGAAGGATGCCAATCTGGACCCGGATTTCGCCGAGAAGTTCTTGAACTTCATCATCAAGGAAGTCATCCGGCATCATGAAGCAATCGCCGCCGAACATGGCGGCACCGAAAAGACCGCCTGAACGGCGGACAAGCCATCCTAAGGAGTAAATAACATGGCACTGAAAATTCGTCTCGCACGCGGTGGTTCCAAGAAGCGCCCGTACTACCAGATCGTCGTTGCTGACGCCCGTTCGCCCCGCGACGGCCGTTTCCTCGAGAAGGTCGGTTCCTGGAACCCGATGCTCGGCAAGGACAACCCGCAGCGCGTTGAGCTGAAGGCTGACCTCATCAAAGAATGGATCGCCAAGGGCGCACAGCCGACCGACCGCGTTCTGCGCTTCCTCGCCGAAGCCGGCCTTGCCGAGCGCGCCGCTCGCAGCAACCCGGAAAAGGCAAAGCCGGGCAAGCGCGCTCTCGAGCGTATCGCTGAAAAGAAGCAGAAGGCTGAAGATGCAGCCGCTGCTGCTGCGGAAGCCTCTGCTGCAGAATAATCTGCACGGAAACTTTTGAAGAACGGGTGGTGTGGTTTTCCATGCCGCCCGTTTTTTGTTTATTTTGGCGTCAACAAACCTTAAAGCTGACGCAACCAACACCAGAAGACGGACGGCCCGATGGCAAAGCTGGAGAACCCGGTACTCATGGCAAAGATCGGCGGCGCACAGGGCCTGCGCGGCGAAGTCCGCGTCAGCACCTATACGGCCGATCCGATGGCGCTTGGCGATTATGGCAATCTTGTTACCGCCGATGGCCGCATCTTCGAAATTCTGGAAGTCCGCGAGGGCAAGAACGTCGTCGTCGTTCGTTTCAGAGGCATCAACGACCGCAATGCGGCGGAAAGCCTGAATGGGCTGGAACTGTTCATCGAGCGCAACAATCTGCCTGACGACGAGCTTGACGATGACGAGTTTTATTATGCCGACCTCGAAGGGCTGGAAGCCGTCGATGCCGATGGCAAAAGTTATGGCGCCGTCAGCGCCGTCTATGATTTCGGCGCTGGTGACCTGCTGGAGCTGAAAGGCGCAGGCCGTCGCCCTGCCCTCATTCCCTTTTCGGAAGCGGCCGTGCTGGAAATCGACCTCGAAGCCGGTCGTATTCTTATCGATCCGATGGCCGCCGGCTTGATCGACAATCCCGATGACAAGGACGAAACCGGCGTATCGCCTTTCGGCAAGAAATAAACAATGACCTTCAAGGCTACCGTTCTGACGCTCTACCCGGAAATGTTTCCGGGGCATCTCGGATATTCGCTGGCGGGCAAGGCGCTCGAGCGGGGGCAATGGTCGCTGGACGCCGTGCAGATCCGCGAATTTGCCACTGACAAACACAGAAGCGTCGATGACACGCCGGCAGGCGGTGGCGCTGGCATGGTGCTAAAGCCCGACGTTCTGGCGGCGGCCATCGACCATGTTTCGGATGGCGATACACGGCCGCGGCTGCTGATGAGCCCGCGCGGCAAGCCGCTGTCCCAAAACCGCGTGCGTGAACTGGCAGCGGGTGAAGGTGCGATCATCGTCTGCGGTCGCTTCGAAGGCGTCGACCAGCGGGTGATAGAGGCGCGCGGGCTGGAGGAAGTGTCGATCGGCGATTACATCCTCTCCGGCGGCGAGCCGGCGGCGTTGACGCTTCTTGATGCCGTCGTCCGTATCCTGCCGGGCGTCATGGGCAACGATCTTTCCGGCGTGCATGAAAGCTTCGAGGGCGGACTGCTGGAACATCCGCACTATACCCGCCCGCAGGTCTGGGAAGGCCGTGACATCCCAGCCGTTCTCACTTCCGGCAACCACGCCGTCATCGACAGGTGGCGTCACGAACAGGCGTTGAAGCTGACGCAGGAAAGACGTCCGGACCTTCTGGTAAAGGCTCAGGCCGAAACGAAATAATAGGCCGTCAGCACCAGCCCGACCGCAATTACCAGCCAGCGGATGATCCATTGCGGCACCCGCCGTGCTGTATGCACGCCCACATAGCCGCCAAGCGCGGCCGCAGGGAACATGATGAGCGCCGCCCACCAGGAAACGACGCCACCGCTGACGAAGATCGTGATTGCGATGACAGCGATCACGACTGACAAGAGGTTTTTCAGCGCATTCAGATGATGATAGCTGCCGCCCGAGGTTATTCCGAGGATGGCCAGCATCATGATGCCCATGCCGGCACCGAAAAACCCGCCATAGACGGAAGCGAGACCCTGAAAGACGAGGCTCGGCAGATTGCCGGGCGAACGTTCGGCGCTCGCCTTCGGCCGCAGCCACGGGCCGGCAGCGAAAACGGCGGTTGCAGCGAGAAGCAGCCATGGCACGAGTTGGCGGAAAGAGGGATTGTCGAGCGACAAAAGCAGCAGCGATCCGGCCAGCCCGCCGACGACTGAAACGCCCGACAAAAGGATCGCCTCGCGCCAATGGGCGCGGATTTCCGGCCCATAGGCGATGACAGAAGTGATGTAGCCCGGAAACTGCACGATGGCTGACGTGGCGTTGGCGACGATGGGTGGCAGACCGGCCAGCGTCATCGCCCCGAAGGTCAGGAAGGTGCCGCCACCGGCAATCGCATTGACGACACCCGACAGAAAGCCGGTGGCGAACAGCATGAGAATAATGAATATGGACATGGCCCCTCCCAAGGTTCCCATGCCATATCTGCCAGCGCGCCGCTTCGCAACTGCCGGAACGCGGCGCGTAATTGATAAAATATTGTCATGAAAGGGATGACAAACGGCGCATCCTCGTGTATGTGCCCGCGTGGAAATGGGAAATATCCCAACCGAAAGCAAAGAATGGCGAACCCGCTCCTGCCGAAAGGCATGGTCTGAAGGCATTGACCGACAGACGAACCATTGAGCGCTCTGGCTGTTTCAGAAGAAATCAGAGGTTAACATGACCAACATCATTCAGCAGCTGGAAGCCGAACAGGCCGCCAAGATCGAAGCAAAGCGCACCCTGCCCGAGTTTTCTCCGGGCGACACCCTGCGCGTCAACGTGCGCGTTACCGAAGGTAACCGTACCCGCGTTCAGGCTTACGAAGGCGTTTGCATCGCCCGTTCCGGCGGCGGTCTTTCCGAGAGCTTCACCGTTCGCAAGATCTCCTACGGCGAAGGCGTCGAGCGCGTATTCCCGATCTACTCCCCGCTGGTCGAAGGCGTTGAAGTCGTTCGCCGCGGTAAGGTTCGCCGCGCGAAGCTCTACTACCTGCGCGACCGTCGCGGCAAGGCTGCCCGTATCGTTGAGAACACCGGTACGCGCGCCCGCAAGCTGAACGAGTCCGAGCGTCAGGCACTTGCCGACGAGAAGGCACGTCTGGAAGCCGAAAAGGTAGCAGCAGCACAGGCTCTCGCCGCCGAGAAGGCAGCAGCCGAAGCCGCAGAAGCCAAGGCAGCGGAAGAAGCAGCAAAGGCTGCGGAAGCCACAGCGGAATAAGATTTCCATTTCGATGGATTGATTAAAAGGCGGTCTTCGGGCCGCCTTTTTTGTTGCGTGGATATAACGCAACAAAGCACGCATGCGGTTTGAAAGCTGCGCTTGGCGAGCATTGGCTGGCCGGAGAATACCCAAGCTCTTTCAGTCATTTCCTTTGCGGAAAGATGCGGCAGATTTCGACCGGCAACAAATGCCTGCCTGATTTCTTGCTCGAGTGTTTTAGCCCATCCTCGAACAGCATTGCCTAATTGCATTTATTGTGCGATTTTCTTGCCGTTTCAGGTGTTATTATGTTTTTATTTAATTCTTTTTTAACAAAAAATAAGTCTGCTTTTTTCGCCGTTGGTCTCGCCAGCGCGTTGATGAACATTCTTAATCTTTCCGGCTCGCTTTTCATGCTGGAAGTTTACGACCGCATTTTGCCAAGCAAGAGCATTCCATCCCTTGTGGCACTGGTCGTTCTCCTGATCGTTCTCTACGCGTTCCTTATGGGTTTCGACGCGCTGCGAGGCCGTATATTGGCGCGTATTTCAGACAATATGGACGACGCGCTCAATCAGAAGCTTTTCAGGGCGTCGATCAGCGCCCCGCTCCTTGCCTCGGGAAAGGTCGATGGGCTGCAGATCGTCGGCGATCTCGATCAGATCCGCCAGTTCCTCTCGGGACCGGGCCCGGCGGCCTTTTTCGACATTCCCTGGCTGCCCATCTATCTGTTGATCTGTTTTGCCCTGCATCCGTGGATCGGGTTCGCTGTGCTCGGCGGAGCCGTGGTTCTCATCGTGTTGACGCTCCTTACAAACTGGCTGACCGAAAGGGCGACAAAGCAGGCTTATACCGCGCGAGGGCAGAGAAACGTCCTCGTCGGCAGCAGCCAGCGCAACATCGAATCCATCAAGACAATGGGCATGATGGGGGCGGTGACATCCATGTGGGACGAATTGCACTTCAGATATCGCGCCGTCACCCTGTCGACCTCCGATACGGCCGGCATGCTCGGCGCCATGTCGCGAACCTTCCGGCTGTTGCTGCAATCCGGCGTCATGGCCATCGGCGCCGTTCTTGTTATCGACGGCAATGCATCGGCGGGCAGCATCATCGCAGGCTCGATCCTCTCGGCAAAGGCGCTCGGCCCTGTCGAACATGCGATTGCAAACTGGCGCAGCTTCATGACCGCAAGACAGGGCTGGAAACGCGTCAACGAGTTCCTGGAATTGGTGCCTGAACCCTCGCCGCCGCTCTCCCTGCCCCGCCCGCAATATACTGTCGCGGTTGACCGAGTAACGGGTGGGCCACCCAATGGCGCGCGCGATACGGTCGCCGATATTTCCTTCACGCTGAACGCAGGCGATGGTCTCGGCATCATTGGCCCAAGCGCCTCCGGTAAATCCACGCTGGCACGCTTGATGACCGGCATCTGGCCCTATGAACGCGGCTCCGTCCGTTTCGATGGGGCCGCGCTCAACCAGTGGGATTTCGAGTTTCTCGGTAAATCCATCGGCTACATGCCCCAGCAGGTGGAACTGATGCCCGGGACCGTGGCGCAGAATATCGCACGCTTCGACCGCGATGCGACGGCGGAAGCGGTTGTCGCCGCAGCAAAGGCCGCGCAGGTGCATGAGCTGATCCTCAACCTGCCCAACGGTTACGATACCTATATTGGCGACCGTGGCGAGGCCTTGTCGGGCGGGCAAAAACAGCGCATCGGCCTTGCCCGCGCACTGTTTGGCGAACCCTTCTTCGTCCTTCTCGATGAGCCGAACTCCAATCTGGACAGCGAAGGCGAAGCGGCCCTGCGCAATGCCATTGGCGACATCAGGGCGCGTGGCGGCATTGTCGTCGTCATTGCCCATCGCCCCAGCGCTATCGAAAGCGTCAATCTGGTGATGGTGATGAATAACGGCCGGATGCTGCGCTTTGGCACCAAGGAAGAGGTGCTCGCGCAAATCCTGCGGCAGAATATCCGCCAGGTGCCTGAGGAGGAAGAAACGCGCAAGATTGAAAACCGGGTGAGCGAAAATGGTTGAGGCGGAAAAACCCGGCATGACGAATACCTCCATTCTCAGGCACTCGACCGCAGTGGTCGTTCTAGCCCTTGGCCTTCTGGTCGGATTGGGCGGCTGGGCGGCTTTTGCAAAGCTTGCCGGCGCAGTGGTGGCCACGGGCCGGGTTGTCGTTGAAGGCAACTCCAAGAAAATCCAGCATCTTTCCGGTGGCATCGTCAGCGAGATCAATGTTGCCGAAGGCGACAGGGTCGAGGCCGGTCAGGTGCTGTTGCGGCTGAGCGCCACCGTCGTGCAGACGAACCTCTCCATCGTCGAAAATACGCTTGCGCAGCTTTATTCACGTCGGGCTCGTCTGCGTGCGGAAATTGCCGAAGCGCCGTCTTTCACCGTGCAGGAAGATCTGGCGACACTGACGAGTTCGAAGGCGGCCAAGACCTTTATCGACAGCGAACAGAACCTTTTCAACAGCCGTCGCAACGCCTTGATCGGCATGAAAAAGCAGCTGGGAACACGCAAGGACCAGCTCGCCGACGAGGCACGCGGCCTCGAGGTGCAGGTGGAGGCAACGGACAATGAGCTTGCCATTGTAAAGGAAGACGTTTCCAAGACGGACGAGCTCTTCAAAAAAGGGCTTGTCACGCTTCAGCGCCTCAATCTCCTCAAGCGTCAGCTTTCCAATCTCGAAGGTCAGCAGGGCCAATATATCGCCGCCCGGGCACAGACGGTGGGCAAGCTGAGCGAATTGGACCTGCAATTGCTCCAGCTCGATGAAGACCGCAAATCGGAAGTCACAAAAGATCTGACATCGATCGAAGCGACCGTCGCGGAATATGAAGAGCGGCTGGCGGCAACGCGCGACCAGCTGGATCGCCTCGACATCCGCTCGCCGATTGCCGGTCGCATCTACCAGCTCTCGGTGCACAATATAAACGGCGTCATTCAACCGGGTGAAGTTCTGATGCTGGTGGTGCCGGAGCAGGACGAGCTTGCCATCGAGGCCAATATAACCCCACGGGACATCGATCAGATTTACGTCGGGCAGCCGGTCACCATTCGTTTCACGGCATTCAATCAAAGCACGACGCCGGACTTGAGCGCGCAAGTTGCTGTCGTCGCCCCCGATCTGCAGACGGATTCCCGAACTGGCACATCTTATTACGCGCTGCGCATCAAACCCGACAAGGCCGGAATGGGTCATCTGCCCGGCGGGAAATTATATCCCGGCATGCCCGCCGAAGTATTCATACAAACCAGCGAAAGGAGTGTTCTTTCTTATTTTGTGAAGCCGTTCCAGGACAGGCTCAAAAAGACCTTCGTGCAGGAATAAACAGTTTTCACTGCATAATTTTGCGAAAGGAATTTCCGCAACACGTTAAAGACGCACTTTATTCAAAAAAACAATTTCTTATATTGTATTATCATTTTTTACGTATTAAATATCACCCGCAATATTTATTATAAATTTAATTTCAATTCATCGATTTCTCAAAAATTTATGGGAGTGTAAAATGGCGTTAAAAGTAACTTTTGGTAATGGTGGCGCTGCTTCGGTCTCTTCGCTCACCAACCTGGTCGATCAGGAAGCTTACAAGCTCCTCACCGAATCCACAGCACAGGTCAAAAACGGTTCTTCGCTCGACTCCGGCGTGGTCAATGTCGGCGCGGTATCCGTTCCCGGCACCGGCGCGGGCGGCACGGTCGATGTTGGCTATGACCCCAGCTCGAACGGCTTCAAATTTGACGTATCGTCAGCATGGAATTCGGTAAAGAACGCTCTCGCCCAGTCCGACACTTCTGAAAATCTTACCTTCAAGGATTTCGTTCACGTCGACGTTTATCTCGGCGGCACCGGTTCGTCCACCGTGGAAGTTCTCAATGCCAAGCGTGGTAACATTACGACTGGCGCCGGCAACGACACGGTCACTGTCTCTGTCGTTTCGAACGACAAGGGTTGGGTCAACAATTTCAACATCGACACCGGTGCAGGCAACGACACGATCAAGATCAAGGCTGGCGCTGCATTGAATGACACGTCTGCGACTGGCACGGGTGGCCTTGCTGCCAATACCCCCGTTGTGAACGGCGGCGCTGGCGTCACCGACGGCAGCTTTACCTCTGTCAAGATCGACGCCGGTGCAGGTAACGACTCTATCGACCTGAGCGGCGTGAACCTCGCTTCATCGCTCGTAACCGGCGGCAAGGGCATCGACCACATCATTGCAAGCGGTGGCGCCGATACCTTCGTCTTCAATCTCGGCGACATGGCCAAGAGCTCCGCCACCGACAGCATCCAAGGCTTCAACGCCTCTATGGACAAGCTGAAACTGGTTGGTACGACCATCGACAACTGGGCGGTGAGGATCGACGATAGCGACACCATCCTCACCTACAACGTCACTGGCGAGCACAAGGGCGAAAAGATCGTTGTCGCCGGTGTTCACCTGACCGGCAGCGACTGGTTCACGGCGTAATTCTCTCGAAGAGAATTTCATTATTTGCCGCTTAAAAAAATCGTGGCCCGGAAACATCCGGGCCACGATTTTTTACATATGCGACCGCCGGCACTTCATGTCAGCCGTCGCAATCTTCCAAAGTCAGGCAACCTTGACCTGAGTACCCATTCTACGCGTTGCGACGATGACCAGCACCCCGGCAAGCGCCAGGCAGAAAGCAAGGAAGAACATCGGCGCAATGGTGCTGCCAGTCTGATCCTTGATCCAGGGCACCACATTCTGCGCCACGAAGCCACCCAGATTGCCGACGGAATTGATCGCGGCGATGCCGGCGGCCGCACCTGCTCCCTTGAGGAAGCGGCCGGGCAGGCTCCAGAACACCGGCTGGCCGGCAAAGATGCCTGCGGCGGCGATGCAGAGGAAGGCGAACTGCAAGACCGGATCGCTCAGCAATGCCGACATCAACAGGCAAAGGGCGCCGATGAAGGCAGGACCGACGATATAGGGCGTCTTGTTCTTTGCCTTGTCGGCGGCCAGGGGCACAACGAACAGGGCGATGGCCACGATCACCCAGGGGATGATGTTGATGAAGCCATTGGCGGTGTTGGAAACGCCGAAGCTCTTCACGATGGTCGGAAGCCAATAGCTGAGACCATAGGCCGCCAGCGGAAAGCCGACATAGCAGAGGGCCATGAACAGAACGCGCGGATTGACCAGCGCCTTGAAGCCGTCCTCCGCATGCTCTTCCATGCCCTTGTTTTCTTCGGTCAGCCGGTTCTTCAACCAGTTTTTCTCATCCTGCGTCAGAAACTTCGCCTTTTCCGGAGTATCGTCGAGATAAAAGAAGGTGACGATGCCGGCGATGACGGCCGGGATACCCGTGGCGAGGAATACCCATTCCCATCCGGCATAACCGAGGAAACCATCCAGATCGAGCAGCATGCCGCCGAGCGGTGCGCCGATGGCATTGGCAAGCGCGCTGAAAATCATGAACAGGCCGATCATGCGGCCGCGATAATCGCGCGGGAACCAGAGCGTCATCAGGAAGAGCACACCGGGGAAGAAGCCCGCTTCGCAAAGCCCGAGCAGGAAGCGCAGGATGTAAAACATCGTGGCGTTCTGCGTATAGGCAAGCGCGATGGTGACGGCGCCCCAGGAAACCAGAATGCGGGCGAACCATTTGCTGGCGCCGAAACGATTGAGGAACAGGTTGCTCGGCACTTCGAAGATGAAGTAACCGATGAAGAACAGCGAAGCGCCAAGACCGTAGGCATATTCGCTGAGGCTCAGCGCATCGACCATCTGCAGCTTGGCATAGCTGACATTCTGGCGATCGATATAAGCGATGAGATAGAGAAGGCCAAGAAACGGCATCAGCCGCCAGGTGATCTTCGAGATAAGGGCTTTTTCGGATACCATATGCTTTTCCCTCCCTTCGATTTCTCGTCGAAACGCAAATGATAAGGGAACCCATCTATATGTGCATCGCAAAATACGCAAGTTGCATTGCATCATAACCATTGGAGAACGCCAGCAGGACGGGGCCGTTACGGGCCTTCAACCGTGATGCAGTGCATATAGAAAATGCCAAGCCGTCGCGTTCCGGGCTATGCGCATTGATATTGCCGTAAAACCGGCGATCTGCTATGAAGGCTGCCATGGGATCTAAATTCGGATGTCTCGCGCAGAATGTTTATGTGCTGCAGGACCACAAGCGTCTGCCGGCACGGTTCTTTGCGCGTGTTTCCGGGGCGCTCACCAGCCGACTTAGGCTCGCCTGACAGCACCGCTGTCCACGCCTTTCTGAACCCTGATTACCCTTTTCCATGACAAGGCATAGAGCCATGAGCGCACCCCGCACCTTATATGACAAGATCTGGGACGACCACGTCGTCAATCGTGACCCGGACGGAACCTGTCTTCTCTACATCGACCGTCACCTCGTCCATGAGGTGACGAGCCCGCAGGCCTTCGAAGGCCTGCGCATGGCCGGTCGCCCTGTGCACTCACCTGCCCGCACTCTGGCCGTCGTCGATCATAACGTTCCGACCACGGCCGACCGTCTGGAAGGCATCAAGAACGAGGAAAGCCGCATTCAGGTGGAAGCGCTTGCGCAGAACGCCAAGGATTTCGGCGTCGAATATTATTCCGAGCGCGACAAGCGCCAGGGCATCGTTCACATCGTCGGCCCCGAACAGGGCTTCACCCTGCCGGGCATGACGATCGTGTGCGGTGACAGCCACACCTCGACCCACGGCGCCTTTGGCGCACTGGCGCATGGCATCGGCACCTCGGAAGTGGAGCATGTTCTGGCGACCCAGACGCTGATCCAGAAGAAAGCCAAGAACATGCTGGTGCGTGTCGACGGCAAAATCCCTGATGGCGTTACCGCCAAGGACATTATCCTCGCCATTATCGGCGAGATCGGCACGGCTGGCGGCACCGGCCACGTGATCGAATTTGCCGGCGAGGCAATCCGTTCGCTCTCCATGGAAGGCCGCATGACGGTCTGCAACATGACCATCGAGGGCGGCGCCCGTGCGGGTCTTATCGCACCTGACGAAACCACCTTCGATTACATCAAGGACAAGCCGCGCTCGCCGAAGGGCGAAACGCTGGAACAGGCCATCGCCTATTGGAAAACGCTGAAATCCGACGAAGGCGCCCATTATGACAAGGTGGTCATTCTGGATGCGGCCAACCTGCCGCCCATCGTCTCCTGGGGCTCGTCTCCGGAAGACGTGACTTCCGTTGAAGGCATTGTTCCCAATCCCGATGACATCGAGGAAGAAAACAAGCGCGCTTCCAAGTGGCGTGCGCTTGACTACATGGGTCTCAAGCCCGGCACGCGCATCACCGATATCGCCATCGACCGTGTCTTCATCGGCTCCTGCACTAACGGTCGCATCGAGGATTTGCGCGCGGCGGCGAAGATCGTCGACGGCCGCAAAGTCGCTCCCACCGTTTCGGCCATGATCGTGCCCGGCTCCGGTCTCGTGAAGGAACAGGCGGAAAAGGAAGGTCTGGACAAGATTTTCCTCGAAGCCGGTTTCGAATGGCGCGAGCCAGGCTGCTCCATGTGCCTTGCCATGAATGACGACCGCCTGAAACCCGGCGAACGCTGCGCCTCCACCTCGAACCGCAATTTCGAAGGCCGTCAGGGCTATAAGAGCCGCACCCACCTCGTCTCCCCCGCCATGGCGGCGGCGGCGGCGATCGCCGGTCATTTCGTCGACGTACGTGAGTGGCAATAAGCTCCTGAGGCCATCGTTTCAGGAAAGCCACCCGTCCCCACAGGGGCGGGTGGCTTTTTATTATAGCCCCTGCAAACGCCGCTGCGGCTGCGTGCCGTGCAGAAACACGGCAAAAGTATCCCAAGGCGGCGTGATGGAGAGCTGGCTCAGAATACGCGCGACCTCGCCTCTGTGAATGCCCGCATGCAGGACCATATGTGAGATCATCTCAGCGCGGGACATGTAACCCTTGTCCCCGTCCGTGAAGGTGAAGGCGACGAATTCGCCAAGCGATACCGGCGATGTTTTCTCGAGATAATCGAGATACCAGCCATCGAGAGCGGCGACATCCTTCGCAAGATCATCCAGCTGCGGCGTTGCCTCGGTATTATCCGAGAGAAAGCCATGTGCCGTTCCGGTGAGGTGACCCGAAAAAATCCTCGCGACGACGTAATAGTGATTGATCAGCCGGATTGCCGTGTGCCGTTGGGATGCATTTTGGACGGAATCGAGGTGTTTCAGCTTCTCGAACAAGTCCCTGTTCGCCCATTGGTGATAGCCGAGCAGGCTCCTGAGCAGATCCCTCATCACAATATCCTTTACATCTGAAAAATGTGAGCACTATGTTTATATTTTCGCCATGGAGGGTGTCTTGTCTACTCGCATTGCAAAGCGGAAGACCGAGATGCGCAAGGAGCCGCGTCAGGAGCGTTCGCGGGCCACGGTCGATGCCGTCATTCACGCGGCGGCTCGCATTTTGAGCGATCACGGCTGGGCGGGTTTTACCACGAACAGGGTCGCCGAAACGGCTGGCGTCAGCATCGGCTCGCTCTATCAATATTTCCCGGACAAGATTTCAATCGTGGAAGCCGTGCGCCATCGTCACCTCGAAGACTGTCTCTCCGTCATGAAGAGCGTCTCGCAAAAGCGGCAATCGCTTGCTAGATTCGTGGAAGAGCTCGTGACCGGCATGATCGGGGTCCACAGCATCCATCCCGGTCTTCACAAGGTCCTTCTGGACGATGCGCCCAGCCACGAAGGGACGAACGATCCCAACAGCGTTTTCGAACAGGAATATCTCGGTCTCTACGCTGCAGCGATCGCGGCACATATGACGGCCGGCACAAAGGGCGAAAGCAGAACCGCGGCGCTGATCGTATCCGATGCCATTGACGGCATCATTCACAATGCCGCCCGCCGCGGAGAATTGCAGTCGCCCAAAGTCAGATGGGAAATGATTGTACTCGTTCACGCCTACCTGTCTCAGGCAACCGGTGAATGAGAGGCCGTCAGCTCATTCAGAAATGATCTTCACCCGTTGACCCGGCTGGATGGTGGCCGTGGCGCTCATGGCATTGATCATGCGGAACATGTCGAGCTTACGGTCGGTTCCCATCATCCGCGCCGCCATCGTCGCCACGGTTTCACCGGGCTTCACCGTCACCACCCGCACCCTGAGCGGCTTCAGCGAGGCGATTTCCTGCGGCGTCATCTTGCGGAAGCTGGTGCGCAATGTATTGGCGATGGAATCGAGCTGCGTATTACCCTTCGGCACGGCGGTCAGGAAACGGAATATCTGCTGGCCGACACGAATGACGGTCACGTCGAAGTCCCATTTATCCGCACTTGCCCGGGCTGTCGCAGCCTCCAGACCATTGATCTGGGTTTCCTTGACAGTTTCCGGCAACAGGCCGGCAACCCAGCCGCTGGTCAGGTAATTGGCAAGGCTCGTCTGTTTCGGATCGGCGACGCCGTCGAAACGGATCGCCATATCGCCCGGTCCCGTCGCCAGAACGGCTTCGACCTTGTTGTCGATGACGAAACCTTCCGGCACATCGAAACGAATGCCGAGCGTTCCGTGCAGGAACGTCTGGCCGCGGACATAACCTTCCTGCGGGCTATCGCCATAAAGCAGGCCGTCTATGCCATCCAGAAACCAGTCGCGACCACGATCCCCGACCTGACCGTCCTGACCGAAGGCGCGGGCATGACGGCGCGCAAGCTCGATGCGCTGCGGCGTGTTGGGGTGGCTGGAAAGGAAGTCGAGGCTCTGGTCGTTTTCGGGATCAGCCGAAGAGAACCGCGCATAAGCCGCCATGGAATCCAGAAAACGCGGCGAGGCGAAGGGGTCGTAACCGGCCTCGCCCAGCATCCGCACGCCGATCACATCCGCCTGCAATTCCTGCTGGCGCGAAAAGGCCGCGAGCCGTAGCTTGCCGCGCGCAAGCGCCTGCTTGCCGGCAAGATCGCTCGACAGCACTTCGGCCACCACGCGGCTGGCAATCACCTCCGCCTCTTCGCGGCGCTGGCGTTCGATGCCGTGATTGGCGGTGACATGGCCCATCTCATGCGAAAGCACGGCGGCCACTTCCGAAGCATCGTTGGCAAGCGCCAGAAGCCCGCGCGTCACGTAAAGATATCCACCCGGCAGCGCAAAGGCGTTGATGGCCGGTGAGTTGAGGATGGTGATGCGGTAAGACTGTTGCGGATTTTCCGAAACGGCGGTCAGCGCACCGGCAATGCGCGCGACAAGCCGTTCCGTCTTGGCGTCACGATATTCACCGCCATAACTCGCCACGATGCGCGGATGCTCGCGCGCGCCCATCTGGGCGCGAGGATCGTTCTTCTGCACCTCTTCCACAGTCTGCGGATTATCCGACGGGCGCAGGGTGGACTGGTAGGCCGGGCTGAAGAGAGACTGGCACGACGACAGGAACACCGCAGACGCGGTCAGCACGGAACAGGCGGCAGCCATCCTGCCCGAACGGCGAAGGCCTGAACGGGAGAAGAGCCTCCACTGTGCAGTCATGCTATTTCTCATTCTCTATGCCTGCCCCTAACGTTCCTGATCATCCGTTAATTGCAGACCAGAATAACAGATTCGCCCCAACGGGCGATGAATGCCGAAACGGTAAAAACGATCCATCAAGTCCGGATTATTCCTGAAGAACGCAATAATTCCCATCTTTTCTCGGGCAACAACTTGAAACTGGCAAGTGCAAATTAGCGCCATTGAAGTCATCTAAAGCGATTGCCAGCGGCACACGTCGAAAATAAGGCGATCACCCGTTCAGAAAACTGTCCACCGCCTTCACATTTTGTGTGGCGAAGAAATCTGCGGTCGGGCCGACATAGACAACCCGGCCGCGATCAAGAAAAACCACCTGCTGCGCCAACTTCTTTATGTCTTCGGGATGGTGGGTGACAATAATCACCGTGTTTTTTGTTTCTCCATGCAAGTCGAGAAGCAGGGAGGTCATGCCCGCCCGCAGTCCCGGATCGAGTGCGGCAAAGGGCTCGTCGAGCAGCATGACTGGTTTTTTCCTGACCAGCGCACGCGCCAGCGCCGCCCTCTGCCTTTCTCCGCCGGAAAGCGTGCCCGGCAAACGTTTGTCGAAACCCGCCAGACCGACACGTGCAAGCGCCATCTCAATCCGTTCCCGGTCTTCCACCCGCAATTTCAGCCCGGGGCTGACACCGAGAGCGACATTGGTGAAGATATCGAGATGCGCAAACAGATTATTATCCTGAAAGATCGATGAGACCGGTCTTTCCGAAGGATCGAGCGCCGTCATGTCCTGCCCGCCGATCATCACACGGCCGGAATCCGGCGCCTCGAAACCGGCGACGAGGTTGAGAAGCGTCGACTTGCCCGAACCGGACGCGCCGACGACGGCGGTTATCCGGCTCTGCGGGAATGCGCAATCGAGGTCGAAATCCTGTGTTCCAAGCCGCAGCCTGACCTTGTCCAGTTCAACGGCAAAATCATCGCCTGTCATATGCTCGCCCTTGCTGATTGGGATTGCCGTGCAACACCGCCTGCGGCAAGCAGCAGGCAGACGATACCGAGAAGGAAGGCATAACCGGCGGCGTCATTGGTACGATAGCTGCCCATATTGCTATAAACCAACCATGGCAGGGTGACGAAACTTTCCGATCCGAACAGGGCAACCGCACCTAAATCGCCGAGAGACAGGGCCATGGCGAAGGAAAACGCCATGGCCAGCGGCCGCCACAGAACCGGAAGATCGGCGAACCGCAGCCGCGTCAGGCCCTGAAGCCCGAGACTGGCGGAAAGTCGGCCGGTGCGCAAAAAATGACTGGTGCAGGCCGGCTCCAGCACGCGCATGGCAAGCGGCAAAGCCATCAGCATATTGATGAGCGCCACGAGAACTGGCGCATAGAAGCTGACATCTCCGAAAACCCGCAATAACAGGAACCATCCGCTTCCCAACACGACAGGCGGCACCAAAAGCACCAGCGAAGACCCTGCCCCCAGCATGACGGAGAGGAAGTGCAGGGGTTGCCCCGCCTGCCGTCTGGAGCCTATCGCCTGGCGCGCGCCGATGATCGCCATGCAGCAAAGCACGACAAGGGCTGCGGACAGTGCGGCGATTGCAAGACTGGTCGCCGCCGCGCGCATGAAAATCGGCGCGGACAGAAGACGCGGCAGATCGGCCCTCAAACCCGAGACAGCGATGGCGACAAGCGGCAGGCCGATCAGCAGAACAGCGAACACGATTGCCGCCCCATCCCAGAGGCGGGCACCGATGCCCTTTCCGTCGAAACGGCGAAGGGAACGACCAAGCGAGGGAATTTCCGCTTCAGGCGACGGCAAAAAGGCAAGAAGGCCAAGCAGGATTGCGGTGAGGCCAATCTGCAAAACCGAAAGCGCAATCGCCCGCTGCGGATCGAAATCGAAGCGCAACGCCTGATAGATTGCCACCTCCAGCGTCGTTGCTGCCGGCCCGCCGCCCAACAGAAGAACGAGCGTGAAGCTGGTGGCGCACAGCATGAAGACAAGCCCGGCAATGCCGGGGACGAGACGCGCGACCGCCGGCCATTCGATAAAACGAAAAATCGAAACCGGCCCCATGCCGAGGCTCGCCGCCATGCGCCAATATTCGCCCGGAATGCGCTCCAGCCCGGCCAGCATCAGCCGCACCGAAAGCGGCAGATTAAAAAACACATGGGCAATGAGGATGCCGGACAGGCCATAAATGCTGAAAGGTTCATCCGCCCCGGCAAAAACGAGGGCCGAATTCAAAACGCCCTGCCTGCCCCAGATGGTGATGATACCGAAGGCGCCAACGATCACCGGCAGACCCATCGGCACCGCCATCAGCCTGACGATCCAGATCCTTCCCGGAAACTCGCGCCGACGGCAAAGCGCCAGCGCCACCGGCAGGCCGAGACAAATGGAAAGAAGGGTTGAAAGCGTTGCCTGATAAAGCGTGAAACGCAGGATGCGCAACGTATAGGCATCCATGATGCCGGCAGCGGACGCGCCGGCATCAAAGGACAGGAGAGCCGCAACCGCGAGCGCCATGAACAGGAAAACGGCGGCAAAAGCCGCCGTTCCGAAAATGATCGACCGCCGGTAATCGCGACGCAGCATCATGCGCGGGTGTGCCTCTTCCTCAATTCATGCTCATGGCGGCAAGCCATTCATCGATCCATGCCTTGCGGTTCTTCGCCACCTCTTCCGGATTCATCAGGAAAGTCTTCTGCGGCACCACGAGTTTGGAAAACGCCTCCGGCAAGGGCTTCGAGGTCGCCGCAACCGGCATCATCCAGTTGTTTTCCGGAATGGCATCCTGAAAACCGGATGTCAGCGTGAAAGCAAGGAACTGCTTTGCCAGTTCCTTGTGCGGCGCGTTTTTGAGGAGACCGGAAACCTCGATCTGGATGTAATGTCCTTCGGAAAAGGCGGCGGCCTGATAACGATCCGTTTTTTCAGCGACCATGTGATAGGCGGGCGAGGTGGTGTAGGAGAGCACCATCGGCACCTCACCCTTGGTGAAGAGGCCATAGGATTCCGACCAGCCCGGCGTAACGGTGAGAATACGCTTCCTGAGCTTTTCCCAGGCCTCCGGGGCCTTGTCGCCGTAAACCGATTTCACCCATAGCAGCAGGCCAAGCCCCGGCGTGGAGGTGCGCGGATCCTGAATGACGATTTTCTGCGAGGGGTCGCCTTCCACGAGGTCTTTCAGGCTCGTCGGCGGGTTTTTCACCGTCTGCGTATCATAGATGACAGCGAAATGACCGTAATCATAGGGAACGAAAACATCGTCCGTATAGCCGCCCGGCACCTTGGCCGCCGATGCATCAATGCCGCTGACATCGAATAGACCGGTCTGTTTTGCTTCCGCGACAAGATTGGTGTCGAGACCGACGACGACATCCGCCTTGGACCCCGCCCCTTCAAGCTTCAGACGATTGAGCAGCGCCACGCCATCGGCCACGCCGACGAAATTGACCGTGCAATTACAAACCTTCTCGAAGGCCTCCTTCACCTTGGGACCGGGACCCCATTCGGAAACGAAGCTTTCATAGGTGTAGACGGTCAGTTCCTGTCTATCCTGTGCAACGGCAAGACCGGGCAGAAACAGCGAGGCGGCAATGAGGGAATTCAGGAAAAGACGACGGCGCACGGGTATCTCCTCAAAAAACGATAGGGAAATAGCCGCCTGCGTTAAAGCCGTCTAATCCCTCCGCCGGTATGAACCGGATCAGGTTCTTCGGGTTGGCAAGCCTCTCAGCCTTTTGCACCCAAGCGCAAAAGACACCCCGTTAGATCAAGATGATGGTGTAGTCCCGCCGTCCCTGATTGGCAAGATGGCCGAGGTCAGCCCTGCTCCGTCATATGCACCAGTTCCCAGACGTGCCCGTCGGGATCCTGAAAGCTGCCGGCATACATGAAGCCATGGTCCTGAACAGGCTTCCAGCCGCTGCCGCCGGAGGCAAGCGCCGTGGCGATCATCCGGTCGATTTCCTCCCTGCTTCCGGCGGAAAGACAGGTCAGAACCTCGGTGGTTCGCGTCGCGTCGGCAATGTCGCCGTTGATGAAATCGCGGAAACGTCCCTCCTGGAGAAGCATCACGAAGATATTCTCTTCCACGATCATGCAGAGCGTGCGGTCATCCGAATATTCCGGGTTGAAGCTGAAACCGAGAGCAGTGAAGAAGTTTCTTGATGTCTCGATATTCTTGACCGGCAGATTGACGAAAATCATGCGCATTTTCACAACTCCTCCAAACGAACGCCGGCATAGAACGGCAATTCTGCTTTTCTGTCAAAGGCCGAAGGAGGACCGGCCAAACGGCGAACTGATTGCCTTCAGCCCTCCAGTTCCTCGCGCAGCATTTCCAGTTCCAGCCATTCTTCTTCCATGGCCTCCAGCTTGTCGCGCAGCTTTGACATTTCCTGCGCCAGCGTGTTGAAGGCGGCCGGGTCCTTTGTGAAAAGTTCCGGATCGGCCATGCGCTGCTCGCGTTTTGCGATTTCGCCTTGCGCCTTTTCCATCTCCTTCGGAAGATTTTCGAGCGCGAATTTCTGCTTGAAGGAAAGCTTGCCCTTGGCCTTTGAAGGATCCTGCGATGCAGAGGCCGAAGGTGCGGCCTTCGCCTTTTCCTGTTTCTCAGCCTTGCGTTTTTCTTCCGCCGCACCCTTGCGCTGCGCCATCATGTCCGAATAGCCACCGGCATATTCGATCCATCGTCCGTCCGGCTCATCCGGATTGACGGGCGCGATGGTGGAGGTGACGGTGCGGTCGAGGAAATCGCGGTCGTGGCTGACGAGGATAACGGTGCCGGAAAAGCCCGCAACGATTTCCTGCAGCAGGTCGAGCGTTTCAATATCGAGATCGTTGGTCGGCTCGTCGAGGATCAGAAGATTGGTCGGCCGCGCCAGAATGCGCGCCAGAATAAGACGCGCGCGCTCGCCGCCGGAAAGGTTGCGGATCGGCGTGCGGGCCTGTTCCGGCTGGAACAGGAAATCCTTCATATAGCCCGTCACATGCTTCAATTCGCCGTTGACCAGCAGATTTTCACCACGACCATCGGTCAGTAATGCGCGAGCGTATCGTTGGGATTGAGATCCTCGCGTTTCTGGTCGAGCGTCGCGATTTCCAGATTGGTGCCGAGCTTCACCGTGCCGCTATCGGGCTCCAGCTGGCCGGTGAGCATCTTCAGAAGCGTGGTTTTACCGGCACCATTCGGGCCGACGAAGCCGATGCAATCGCCGCGATGGACGCGCAGCGAAAACGGCGCGACGATCACGCGCTCGCCGTAAGCCTTGGTGATGGCCTCGGCCTCGATGACCAGCTTGCCGGATTCACGCCCTTCGGTAACGGTCGCCTGCACCGTGCCCTGCGGTCCCTTATGGCCGCGATATTCCGCACGCATGGCCTGAAGCTCGCCAACACGGCGCATGTTGCGCTTGCGCCTTGCGGTCACGCCATAACGCATCCAGTGTTCTTCGCGCTCGATGGCCTTGCCGAGCTTGTGCTGTTCCAGTTCTTCCTCTTCCAGCACCTTGTCGCGCCATTCCTCGAAATGGGCAAAACCGCGACTGAGACGCCGCGACTGGCCACGATCCAGCCAGACGGTCGAGGTCGAGACCTTTTCGAGAAAACGCCGGTCATGCGAAATCAGCACCAGCGCGCTGCGCGTCTGCTGCAGCTCGCTTTCAAGCCATTCGATGGTGGGCAGATCGAGATGGTTGGTCGGTTCGTCCAGCATCAGGATATCGGGTTCCGGCGCCATGACGCGGGCAAGGGCCGCACGTCGCGCTTCACCACCGGAAAGGCTTGCAGGGTGTTCCTGCCCGGTGAGGCCAAGATGCTCCAGAAGATAGGTGACGCGATAGGGATCGTCACCGGGGCCGAGCCCCGCTTCGGCATAGGCCTGAACCGTGTCGTAACCGGCAAAATCCGGGGCCTGCTCGAGATAACGGATGGTGGCGGCCGGATGCCGGAAAACCTCGCCCGATTGCGCCTCGACCAGACCCGCGGCGATCTTCATCAGGGTGGACTTGCCGGAACCATTGCGCCCGACAAGGCAGATGCGGTCGCCCGGTTCCACCTGGAGATTGGCGCCGTCGAGCAGCGGGGTCACGCCGAAGGTCAGCTTGATGTCATCGAGTTTCAAAATTGGGGGTGCCAAGGCGTCAGGCTCCGGTCAGATCATAAGGGCGGGCGAGCACGATGGCTTTTCCGCTTTTCAGCGAGAAATGCACGGGGCCGCCATTCGCGACATTGGAAATAGTGCGGGACGAACCGAAAGCAAGCGCGAAATCCTTCAGCGGATAACGCACATTGCCGATATCGAGCCCCTCAAGGGCGGTAAATCCGGCAACCGAAAACAGCGAGGCGGGCGGCAAATCGATATCCAGCGAACCGGCAAGCAGCGGCCGCGCCTCTTCTTCACCGGAGGTCAGCGTGACGTCGATACCACGTTCGGCGAGCGCCACCGCGTAAAGGAGGTGCTGAAGCGCATGGTCGCTTCTCGCGCCTCCAAGCGCACCGACAAGCACCAGCGAATGCGCGCCACGGGAGAGAGCTTCCGATACCGCGATCTCACCATCCGTCACCGCCTTTGCGACCGGGTATGGCTGCCGCGCTACATCGGGCCAGGCCTCCAGCAACTCTTTGCTGGCGGAATCGAAATCCCCGACCCACAACTCCGGCGCAAGGCCAAGCGGCCCGGCATGGCGCATGCCGCCATCGGCCGCAATCACACGGCTGTCCGCGACCGCCTCTTGCAGACGGTCGGTTACCGTGACATCGCCGCCAAGCAGAATGGTGAAGCGCTCTTTATCCATGCCCTGCCTTATCGCACCTCGGCCAAAAATGGAAAGCGGAAACCCGATGAAATCGGCCTATATTGATTTTCGCCGGCTTCGGGATTATGAAACGCCTCAGTGGTGATTTGCCGACCGGCTTGCAGCCACTTTAAAGAAGTCGCTAAAGGGTCGAGGAAAAGGGCAATTTCCTGGGACCGGTCGCGATTTCGCTGCCGGTTTTTTTGTTTTCGCAACGTTCTTTACGTGATCCGGAAAAGAGAGTTCGACATGCCGATCAAGATTCCCGATACGCTTCCCGCTTTTGAGACCCTCGTTCATGAGGGCGTGCGGGTCATGACCGAAACGGCGGCCATCCGGCAGGATATCCGCCCGCTCCAGATCGGGCTTCTCAACCTCATGCCGAACAAGATCAAGACGGAAATCCAGATGGCGCGCCTCGTCGGCGCCTCGCCGCTGCAGGTGGAGCTGTCGCTGGTGCGGATCGGCGGCCATCGCGCCAAGAACACGCCGGAAGAACATCTTCTGTCCTTCTACGAGACGTGGGAGGAAGTGCGCCACCGCAAGTTCGACGGTTTCATCATTACCGGCGCGCCCGTGGAGACGCTGGCCTATGAAGACGTGACCTACTGGAACGAAATGCGACAAATTTTCGAATGGACGCAAACCAACGTCCATTCGACGCTGAATGTCTGCTGGGGCGCGATGGCCGCCATCTATCATTTCCACGGCGTGCCGAAGCACGAGCTGAAGGAAAAGGCTTTCGGGGTCTACCGTCACCGCAATCTCTGCCCCTCATCGATCTATCTGAACGGCTTTTCGGATGATTTCCAGGTCCCGGTCTCGCGCTGGACGGAAGTACGCCGTGCCGATATCGAAAAACATCCGAGACTCGAAATCCTGATGGAATCCGAGGAAATGGGCGTTTGTCTGGTGCATGAGAAAGAGGGCAACCGGCTCTATATGTTCAACCATGTCGAATATGATTCGACATCGCTTTCGGACGAGTATTTCCGTGACGCGAATGCCGGCGTGCCCATCAAGCTGCCGCATGATTATTTTCCGCACAACGACCCGGAGCTCGCTCCGCTCAACCGCTGGCGCAGCCATGCCCATCTGTTTTTCGGCAACTGGATCAACGAGATATACCAGACGACACCCTACGATCTCGAAGCCATCGGGCAACTGGCGGCGTAAAGCGCGTCGCGTTTTATCGAACGCATGCGACGCGCTTTCGTTCTGTTTTAAGCATGTCTTTTTCCCAAAACCGCGGCACACTTTTGGGAGACATGCTTTGAATTGCGGGATTGCGAATTGCCGGAAAATGACGCAACGTCCGCCCGGCAATTCGCAACACCAGGGAGAATGACGAGATGAGCGACGCGGCGGCGCGGGAGAATTTCGGTTTCACGGCGACCGGCGAAAAGGTCGAACGCGTCACCATCTCGAAAGACGGACTGACGGCCAAGGTCATCACCTGGGGCGCGGTCATTCAGGATCTGCGCCTCGAGGGACACCAGCCGCCGCTCGTTCTCGGCTTCGATAAATTCGAGGACTACAAATATTCTTCCTATTTCGGCGCCACCCCCGGCCGGAATGCCAACCGGGTCGGTGACGGCCGGTTCTCCATCGACGGACACGAATACCAGCTGGAACTGAACGAAAAGGGCGTAACCCACCTGCATGGCGGCAGCGACGGCATGGGCAAGCGCAACTGGATGCTGATGGAACATGGCGAAAGCCATGCGGTTCTGCAGATCATCGACCCCGATGGCCGCGCCGGTTATCCCGGCAATTGCACGGTCACGGCCACCTATACGATTCTCGACGGCGGCGTGCTTTCGGTGGTCTATGAAACGGTGACCGACAAGCCGACCATCGCCAATGTCTGCCAGCATTCCTATTTCAATCTCGATGGCGCAGACACCGCACTTGGGCATGAGATCAGCATCGCGGCTGATTTTTACCTGCCCACCAATGACAAGCAGATACCGACGGGCGAAATCCGCTCCGTCGAAGGCACCGTCTTCGACCTGCGCCACCCGACACCGATGCGGCGCAAGGAGAATGGCGAGCAGGTCCTCTACGACCACAATTTCTGCCTGTCGCCCGAGCGCCGCGCCAAGCGCAAGGTTGCCCGCGCCTATTCGCCGGCCTCCGATATCGCCCTTGAGGTTCACACCACCGAACCCGGTGTGCAGTTTTATTCGGCCTTCAAACTGGACGTTCCGGTTCCCGGCCTCGATGGCCGTCACTACGGCCCCTTTGCCGGTTTCTGCCTGGAAACGCAGATTTGGCCCGACGCCGTCAACCACCCGGATTTTCCGCACGCCATCCTGCGGCCGGGTGAAACCCTGCGTCAGGAAACCGACTATATTTTCAAGAAAGGCTGAAGCGGCGCGCCGGGGTCAATCCAGCACGCAGCCGACATAGCCGCCGGAAGCGCGGGCGCGCCGTTCGATAAGGCCGGCAAGCCGTTGCAGCCCGCGTCCCGGCTTGCTGGCGACGCGGTCGATTGGATTGGGTAATGACACAGCCAGCAACGCCGCCTGACGGGAGCTGAGTTTCGCGGCCGGCACCTTGAAATGGTGCTGGGCGGCAGCCTCGATTCCATAAATGCCCGGTCCCCATTCGGCAACGTTGAGATAAATCTCCATCATCCGTTTTTTCGACCAGACGAAATCGGCGGTAATCGCCAGCGGCAGTTCCAGCCCTTTGCGCAAAAACGAACGTCCGTTCCATAAAAACAGGTTCTTGGCCGTCTGCATCGGAATGGTGCTTGCACCGCGGGTGGAAGCCCCGTCGAGCGCATTGCTGACCACGGATTGCATCTGGTTCCAGTCCACGCCGCCATGGAAACAGAATTGCCCGTCCTCGGACATCATCACGGATTGCACAAGGCGCGGCGAAATATCCTCAAGCGGCACCCAGCGCCGGTCATATCCCTGCAGGGTCACCAGATCGGCGAGCATCAGCGTCGAGACCGGCCGGATAAACGGCAGCGCATAAACCGGAATCAGCAGATAGGGCAGGATCAGCAAAGCCAGCAAGGTCATGACGATACGCTTTGCCAACGTGCGAAAATCCACCTTCGGACTGCTCCGGTCTTCCGCCAGCACGGCGTAATCTGCGTCGCTTTCAGGCGTACTGCTCAATATTCGTCAAAGCCCCGCACCAATTGAAGCCTTTCATAGTCCATTGCCGCCTTCAAGGCGAGTCCACTCAAATAGT
The DNA here is from genome assembly GCF_001526505.1 of Agrobacterium sp. D14. NCBI lineage: Bacteria > Pseudomonadati > Pseudomonadota > Alphaproteobacteria > Hyphomicrobiales > Rhizobiaceae > Agrobacterium > Agrobacterium sp. D14. Next base: position 191,589 of record NZ_ASXX01000042.1, on the reverse strand, counting down.
TGCACCTCTGGAATCACGAAAAGGTTTGCCTGCATTCGCGCGGCATGCCAAAGAGCGCGGCATGGACGCTGCGATGACAAATTTCGAAACGAAGCTGCGCGAAAACGCGGCCAAAACCGAAGCCCTGCTTGGCCGCCTGCTTTCCGGCGAAACCCGCGCGGATGAGATCACGCGCCCGCAAAACCTGCTCGACGCCATGCGCCACGGCGTGTTGAACGGCGGTAAACGCCTGCGGCCCTTCCTCGTCATCGAAAGTGCCGCCCTTGCGGGCGGGAATGCCGAAGCCGCCCTTTATGTCGGCGCGGCACTGGAATGCCTCCATTGTTATTCGCTTGTTCATGACGATCTGCCGGCCATGGACGATGACGACCTGCGCCGCGGCCAGCCGACCGTGCATCGCAAATTCGATGAGGCGACCGCTATTCTCGCCGGCGACAGCCTGCTGACACTTGCCTTCGATATCATCGCCTCGGACGAAAATCCGCTTGCGGCCGAGCGCAAGGCCGCGCTCGTACTCTCGCTTGCCCGCGCGGCGGGCATCGGCGGCATGGCCGGCGGCCAGGCGCTCGATCTCGCTGCTGAGAAAAAAGCACCCGATGAAGCCGGCGTCATTACATTGCAGGCTATGAAAACCGGTGCACTGCTGCGTTTTGCCTGCGAAGCGGGCCCAATTATCGCCGGCAGCGATGTTTCCGAAAGGCAAAGGCTGCGTCTCTTCGGCGAAAAGATCGGCCTCGCCTTCCAGCTTGCCGACGACCTTCTGGATTTGACGGCCGATGCCGCCACCATGGGCAAGGCAACCGGCAAGGACGCCGCGCGCGGCAAGGGAACGCTTGTGGCACTGCGCGGCGAGGACTGGGCGCGCAGCCAGCTGCGGGAGCAAGTGGCGGAAGCCAGCGAACTCCTTGCCCCTTATGGCGAAAAGGCCGCGATTCTTATCGCGGCCGCCAGATTCATCGCTGAACGAAAGAGCTGAGCCGCTTCCACTCAGCTTTTCATCACCCAATCAGCCCTTGAGCGGCGAAATCAGCACCTCGACGCGACGGTTCTGGGCGCGACCATCCGGCGTTGCATTCGAGGCGATCGGCTGCGACGGGCCGAAGCCGAGCGTCGAAATACGGCGCTGATCGACGCCGCGCGCGCCGAGATAATTGGCGACCGATGCGGCACGGCGCTCCGAAAGGCCCTGATTGTAACCCGCGCTGCCGGTGGAATCGGTATGGCCGTTGATATCGATGAGCGTCCGGTTGAACTTGTTCAGCACAATAGCGACAGAATCGAGCGTCTGATAGAATGGCGGGATGACCTGATCCTGGTCCGTCGCGAAGGTGATGTTCGACGGCATGTTGAGAACGATGCTGTCGCCACGGCGGGTAACCGAAACGCCGGTTCCCTGAAGCTGGGCGCGAAGCTCGGCTTCCTGGCCATCCATGTAATTGCCGATAGCGCCGCCGGCGAGCGCGCCGATGCCCGCACCGATAAGCGCGGCATTGCGGCGACCGGTCGGCGAACCGCCGACAGCCAGACCACCGAGAGCACCGACCACGGCGCCGATGCCGGCGCCGCCCGCCGTGTTCGACATCTTCTGCTCACCCGTATAGGGATCGGTGGTGGTGCAGGCGGAAAGATAGGTCCCGCAAAGGGCGACGATCGCGATTTTTTTGATCATGTGTTTTGATGCTCCGAGAGGTTCAGGAGGTATGACAGTGGAATTCCGGCCTTTTCACGGTACTCTTTACTCCGCCGCATCTTTCCGGCCAAAACGCTTTTCGATGTAATCGATCACAAGCGCTTCAAAATCGGCGGCGATATTGGGACCACGCAGGGTCAGCGCCTTTTCACCGTCGATAAAGACGGGCGCTGCCGGGCTTTCGCCGGTTCCGGGCAGGGAAATGCCGATATCGGCATGTTTACTTTCACCGGGGCCGTTGACGATACAGCCCATGACGGCGACATTCAGCGCCTCGACACCCGGATATTTCTCACGCCAGATCGGCATGTTCTTGCGAATATCGTTCTGGATATTCTGGGCAAGTTCCTGAAAAACGGTGGACGTGGTGCGCCCGCAGCCGGGACATGCCGCAACGACCGGAATGAACTGACGGAAACCCATGACCTGCAGCAATTCCTGCGCCACCTGCACTTCGCGGGTGCGGTCGCCATTCGGCTCCGGCGTCAGCGAAACACGGATCGTATCGCCGATGCCGTGCTGCAAGACGTAACCCATGGCGGCGGACGAGGCGACGATGCCCTTGGAACCCATGCCCGCTTCGGTTAGGCCGAGATGCAGGGCGTGGTCGGAACGTTCCGACAGCATGGAATAAACGGCGATCAGGTCCTGCACCTGGCTGACCTTGGCCGACAGGATGATGCGGTTGCGGGGCAGGCCGATCTCTTCGGCAAGCTCGGCGGAAATCAGCGCGGACTGAACGATGGCCTCACGCGTGACCTGACGGGCGGAGAGAGGGAAACCCTGCTCCTTGTTCTTGTCCATCAGCGTCGTCAGAAGTTCCTGATCGAGCGACCCCCAGTTGACGCCGATTCGCACCGGCTTGTCGTAGCGGATCGCCATTTCGACGATCTCGCCGAACTGCTTGTCCTTCTTGTCCTTGAAGCCGACATTGCCCGGATTGATGCGGTATTTCGCCAGAGCTTCGGCGCAGGCCGGATGATCGGCCAGAAGCTTGTGGCCGATATAATGGAAATCGCCGACAAGCGGCACATCAAGCCCAAGCCGCAGCAGCCGCTCGCGGATTTTCGGCACGGCGGCCGCGCTCTCGTCGCGGTCGACGGTGATGCGCACGATTTCCGAACCGGCCCGGAAGAGCGCCGCCACCTGCTGCACGGTGGCATCGATATCCGCCGTATCGGTGTTGGTCATCGACTGCACGACGACGGGCGCGCCGCCACCGACGATGACACCGCCCACGTCTACGGCGACGGATGCGCGGCGGGGCTTGGGATCGTAATCGGCATGTGACGTCATGGCGGTCTCTGGAGCTTGCGGCAAGGTCTGGCAATTGAGGTGAAACAAGGGGGCCTGCTTGTCAACACCCAACGCATGAGAGCTTCTACTTTACCGCAATCATGGCAAAATTCGAGACGCCTATTCCTTGCCCGCGCCATCCGCATGGCGGGCGAGCCGCGAAAGCAGCAGAACCACCACATGCAAAAGCGGCAGGGCGATGAAGACACTGGCAAGACCGGTATGCTCGGCGATGAAACCGATGGCGGACGGCGCCACCAGAATACCGGAATAGCCCATGGTGGTGACCACCGAGAGACCAATGCCGGGCGCCAGTCCGGGCATGTTGCCGGCGGCGGAAAAGGCAATGGGCACCATGTTGGAAATGCCGATGCCGGCAATCGCGAAGCCAATGATCGCGATAGTGGAATTTCCCGCAAGACCGGCAATCATAAGACCGATAATCGACATGGCCGAACAGAAGCGCAGAGTCGTCACGGCGCCGAAGCGGTCACGCACCAGATCGCCGGCAAACCGCATGGCCGCCATGGTCATGGAGAAGGCCGCGAAGGCGAAACCGGACTGCGACACCGAAGCACCGAGTTCATTGCGCAGATAAAGGGCGCCCCAGTCGAGGATAGCGCCTTCAGGGATCATCGAGAACAGCGCCATCAGGCCGATGATCCACGGCAGCGGCGTCAGCGGCAGGCCACCTTTCGGGCGCTCTTCCTCCGGATGCGGACGATCCGCAAGGACGCGCGGCCACGCGATGACCAGCAGCAAGAGTGCGATGACCGTCAGCGCAATGGCGTGCCCCTGCACACCGATGGTCGTGATGAGATAACCGCCAAGACCGGCGCCGATCAGGCCGCCAAGGCTCCAGAAGGCGTGGCACGACGACATGATGGCGCGGCGCATATCTCGTTCCACCGCTACCGCATTGGCGTTCATGGCGACATCCATCGCCCCCGTCAGCCCGCCGAACAGAAACACCGCAATCACCCCGGCCCACACCGTGCCCGCCCAGGAAATGAAAAGCAGAGTCGGCAAAAAGATCGCCGCAGTGACAAGGCTCACCGTACGCGAGCCGAAACGGGCGATCTGCGAACCGGCAATCGGCATGAAAACCAGCGAGCCGATACCGAAAACCAGAATGATTAGGCCGAGCGCGCTCTCACTGAGGGACAGGCGCGCCGCAAATTCCGGAATCTTGGGCGCCCATGACCCCATCATGAAACCGTTCATCAAGAACAGCAGGGAAACGCCCAGCCTGTGCCGCGTCAGATAGGACGAGCGTATGCCTGTCGGCGAAAATGTCGTGGGGCCATTCATCGGCAATATCCTTCAGACTTGACCATGAGAAAACTGAGCGACGTCATCATCGCCGCAATAAACCTGTACGCCCTTTGCCGACAGCGCCTCGACGAATGCGCGATCGGCATCCTGCTCCAGCACGAGGGAAAGAGGTGGGGAGAAATCATGCACATGGAAAGCTGCCCTGTGGCCGAGCTTTTCCGTGGTGATGGCGGCGACAATCCGCTGGCTGGCGCTGCAGGCAAGCCGCTTGAACACCGCATCCTCGAAAACATCCGCAGACAGACCCGTCTCGGCCGCAACGCCGCAGACACCGAGAATGCAGAGATCGGGCCGCATCAGTTCGAGCTGCCGAAGCGCCATGGCGTCGATCGCAGCACCTACGGCCGGATCGACCTTGCCGCCGATCAGCACCAGATCGATATCGGCCCGCCCCGTCAGTTCAGCGGCAATGGCGGGCGTATTCGTCACCACCGTCAGGTTGAACCCGGCAGGAAGCGCCCTTGCAATGGCGAGATTGGTGGAACCGGCATCGATGAAGACGACCATGCCCGGCTCGAGAAGCGGGACAACGGCGCGCGCCAGCAGGGCCTTGCGGTCGGCATCCTCGGCAATGCGCGTCTTCAGCGGCACCGTTTTGCTGTCGGAAAGCAACGCCCCGCCATAAACCCGCAGGCATTCTCCCCGGGCTGCCATCTCACGCAGGTCGCGGCGCACTGTATCTTCGGAAACGCCGAAATTCTGCGCGAGATCCTGCGCCAGCACCCGGCCGCTTTGCCGCAACTGCGCAAGGATGAGCGCCTGCCGCTCGCTGACAAAATGATCGCTCATCGGAACTCATGCATAAACAGGAATAAACGTGCACGAACATGCATATTCGAGTTTTTACGGCTGCGCAACAAAAAACGCCCGCCGGAGAGGCGGGCGTCTGACACTCATCAATGATCGGATACGGCTTTATTCCCCGTAAGCGATCAACAGATCCTTCGCATCGATTTGGTCGCCGGGGCGCACCAGAACTTCTGCGATCTTGCCATCGCGTTCGGCGTGAAGCGCGGTTTCCATCTTCATGGCCTCGATGGAAAGCAGCACGTCGCCGGCCTTGACGTCCTGGCCCTGGTTGACGAAAACGCGGCTGATCACGCCCGGCATCGGCGCGCCGATATGGACGGCATTGCCGGGTTCGGCCTTGCGGCGCACGGCGGAGCCGGAAGCGCCATGGGCACGATCCGGCACCTTGATGCGGCGTGGCTGACCGTTGATCTCGAAGAACACCGTCACCATGCCCTTGTCATCCGTGCCGGACGAGGCCTGATTGACGATGACAAGCGTTTTGCCGCGTTCGATATCGGCAAACAGTTCCTCGCCATCCTCCATGCCGTAGAAATAGGCATGGGTGGGCAGCACGGAAACCGGGCCATAGGTCTCGGCTGTCAGCGCGAAATCCGTGAATACCTTCGGATACATCAGATAGGACGCGAACTCGAAATCGTCGACCTTGCGCTCCAGCTTGGTCTCGATCACCTTCCGTTCGGCATCGAGATCTGCGTCTTCCAGCAACGAACCCGGACGAACCGTATAGGGTGCTTCGCCCTTCAGCGCCTTTTTCTGCAGGGCTGCCGGCCAGCCGCCGGGCGACTGTCCAAGATCGCCCTTCAGCATCGACACCACCGATTCCGGGAAAGACACTTCACGATCAGGGTTTTCAACGTCGGCCACCGTCAGATCCTGGCTGACCATCATCAGCGCCATATCACCGACGACCTTGGAGGACGGCGTCACCTTGACGATATCGCCGAACATCCGGTTGGCGTCGGCATAGGCCTGCGCCACCTCGTGCCAGCGGCTTTCGAGACCCAGCGAACGCGCCTGTTCCTTGAGGTTGGTGAACTGGCCGCCCGGCATTTCGTGCAGATAAACTTCCGAGGCCGGTCCCTTGAGATCGCTCTCGAAGGCGGCATACTGGTTGCGCACAGCCTCCCAATAGAAGGAAATGCGGCGGATCCATTCGGTGTCGAGACCCGTATCGCGTTCCGACCCCGCCAGCGCCTCCACGATCGAGCCGAGGCATGGCTGCGACGTATTGCCCGAGAAGGCATCCATTGCAGCATCGACGGCGTCGACACCGGCATCCACGGCCGCAAGAACGGTCGCGGCGGAAATGCCCGAGGTATCGTGGGTGTGGAAGTGGATCGGCAGACCGGTCGCCTCACGCAGCGCCTTGAACAGAACCCTGGCGGCGGCCGGTTTCAACAGGCCCGCCATGTCCTTGACGGCGATGATATGAGCCCCGGCCTTTTCAAGCTCGGCGGCAAGGTTGGTATAATATTTGAGATCGTATTTCGGACGAGCTGAATTCAACAGATCGCCGGTATAGCAGATGGTCGCCTCGCAGAGCTTGTTCTCCTCGGCAATCGCATCCATCGAGACGCGCATATTCTCCACCCAGTTCAGGCAGTCGAAGACGCGGAAAAGATCGACCCCGCCTTTTGCAGCCTGACGGACGAAGTATTTCACGACGTTGTCGGGATAGTTCTTGTACCCGACGCCATTCGCGCCGCGCAGAAGCATCTGCAGCAGCAGGTTCGGCGCGCCTTCGCGGATCAGCGCAAGACGCTCCCATGGGTCTTCCGTCAGGAAGCGCATGGAAACGTCGAACGTCGCCCCACCCCAGCATTCCAACGAAAGAAGCTGCGGCAGCGCCTTGGCGTAAACGCTGGCGACGCGGGCAATATCATGGGTGCGAACGCGGGTGGCCAGCAGCGACTGGTGCCCGTCGCGCATGGTCGTGTCGGTGACAAGAACGCGTTTTTCATTGCGCATCCAGTCGGCAAAGCCCTTCGGGCCAAGCTTGTCCAGCAACTGCTTGGTGCCATCGGGCGTCGGCGCATCGATATAAGGAACGACGGGCTTTGCCGCCTTTTCGGACGGCCTGGCGCGACCCTTGGTTTCCGGGTGGCCGTTGACGGTCACGTCGGCAAGATAGGTCAGGAGCTTGGTGGCGCGGTCCTGACGCTTGACCTGCGCAAACAGTTCCGGCGTCGAATCGATGAAGCGGGTCGTATAGGTATTGTTGCGGAAGCTGTCGTGACCGATGATGGCTTCGAGGAAGGTGAGGTTCGTTGCCACGCCGCGAATACGGAATTCGCGCAGCGCGCGGTCCATGCGGTTGATCGCCTCATCCGGTTGCGGCGCCCAGGCCGTTACCTTGACGAGCAGCGGATCGTAATAGCGGGTGATGACAGCGCCGGTATAGGAAGTGCCGCCATCCAGACGGATGCCGAAGCCAGAAGCGGAACGGTAGGCGGTGATACGGCCGTAATCCGGAATGAAGTTATGTTCCGGGTCTTCCGTCGTGATACGGCACTGCAGCGCGTGGCCGTTGAGACGGATATCCTCCTGGCGCGGCACGCCGGATTCCGCGGTGCCGATGGCAGCGCCTTCGAGAATATGGATCTGCGCCTTGACGATATCGATACCGGTCACGACTTCGGTGACGGTATGCTCCACCTGGATGCGCGGATTAACCTCGATGAAGTAGAATTTGCCGGTATCGGCATCCATCAGATATTCGACAGTGCCGGCGCCGATATAGCTGGTCGCGGCGGCGATCTTCAGGGAGTAGGCCGCAAGTTCCTGACGCTGCGCTTCGGTGAGATAAGGCGCGGGCGCACGCTCGACCACCTTTTGATTGCGGCGCTGGATCGAACAATCACGCTCGAACAGATGCACGACATTGCCATGCGTATCGCCGAGAATCTGACTTTCGACGTGGCGCGCACGCTCGACCAGCTTTTCGAGATAGACCTCGTCCTTGCCGAAAGCGGCTTTCGCCTCGCGCTTGGCCTCCGTCACCTCGCGTGCAAGGTCTTCCTTCTTGCGGATGGCGCGCATGCCGCGACCGCCACCGCCCCAGGACGCCTTGAGCATGACCGGATAACCGATTTCCTCGGCCATGCGCTCCACTTCGGCGATATCGTCCGGCAGCGGATCGGTAGCGGGAACAACGGGGACGTTGACCGAGATCGCCAGATTGCGTGCAGCCACCTTGTTGCCGAGCTGGCGCATCGTATCCGCCGTCGGTCCGATGAAGGTGATGCCGGCCTGGTTGCAGGCCTCCACGAATTCGGGGCTTTCAGACAGAAGACCGTAACCGGGATGGATCGCGTCCGCTCCGGAGAGTTTGGCTACGCGAATAACCTCCTCGATCGAAAGATAGCTCTCGATCGGTCCCATATCCTTGGCGAGATGCGGACCCCTGCCGACCTGATAGGATTCGTCCGCCTTGAAGCGGTGCAAAGACAGCTTGTCTTCTTCCGCCCAAATCGCAACGGTTTTAATCCCAAGCTCGTTCGCTGCCCGGAAAACGCGGATCGCAATTTCGGATCGGTTGGCAACAAGTATTTTCGATATTTTCAAGACGGTCTCCCCACACGCCAAAACAAAATTTCTGCTGCACTGCGGAATTAAGCAGCAAAACCCGGTCTTGGAAAGGGCAATTCCGGCGAGAACTGTCCTGTTTGCGCTAGCTCAGCAAACCATGACGAAAAGCAAGCGCGACCGTATGCTGCCGGTTCTTGGCGCTGAAACGGCGCTGAATTCCGTTGATATACCAGTCGACCGTGTGGTTGGAGATCGATAGTTGGCGTCCAATTTCGGTGGAGGTCATACCGTCCGCCATCAGCGTCAGGACCTCCATTTCGCGCTTTGTAAGCTCGAGAGCGGAAACGTCAGGGGCATTGCTGAAGCCATGAGCCTGCCCGGAAAGATCGAGCAGGCGCCAGAACACGGCACGCGTGGCCGCATCGAGCAGTTCCACCTGCAAAGAGGGCAATTGCCGATCCTGACCGCCAATGAAGACCGCACCGATGAAGCCCGCACGGCCGTGCACGGGAAAGGCGTAGCCGCCCTGTAGACCGTACCGGCCGGCATCGTGGAAAAAGACGCTCGCCCTTTTGCGATGCATCGCACGCGGTAGGCCCTCCAGCGCTTCCTTCCACTGAAACGGCTTGTGCACCATGCCGATCACCTTGCGGACGGGATCGACGAGATTGTATTTCTTGGCCCTGTAGACCTCCAGCCAGCCTTCGGGAAGATGTTGCGCAAGGATGTGTCCGGTGGAGGCGAGCTCCCCGGTCATCCGCCTGCTGACGAGAAAATATTCGAAACCGTATTCGCGAATGAGCGTTGCAAATTCGGAACGAACGCGGTCGGCGCTTCCCGCCTGGTAACACGCAGAGATGAAGTGAAGAATATCATGCATAAAGACACGTGGTCCGGAGCTTGGCTTGAAGGGAATGACACGAAGGACGTGGTCCCGCGATGACGTCATGTTACTCGGGCGCCGGTCGGTTGAGATTGAACATATCGTCGTTAGCAATCCCTGAAACGAAGATGCGAAATCTTGTGACGGCAGGCCCCGGGAAACATCGGGTTTGGTTTTTTTCGGTTCGCACGCGCGGTCAATCTGTTAAGCCGCCATTCAGACAGAAAGAGCGATAATTACACAAATTTCGCCGTCTCATGCAACCTTGCTAAAATAACTTGCCTTGAGGCCGAACAAACAACCGCTCGAAAAAGACGCTCGGACTGGATTGAAAATTTGACCTTGTTTCAGGTTTACACACGCGCTCTGCGCTATCTGACCGTACATAAATGGCGGGTGACGGTGGTCGTCATCGCCAACGTCATTCTTGCAGCGATCACCATCGCCGAACCGGTGCTGTTCGGCCGGATCATCGACGCCATCTCTTCCGGCACCAATGTCACGCCCATTCTCATTCTTTGGGCGGGTTTCGGTGTCTTCAACACCGTCGCTTATGTGGCTGTCGCCCGCGAGGCAGACCGGCTGGCCCATGGCCGGCGCGCTTCGCTCCTGACGGAAGCCTTCGGGCGCATCATCTCCATGCCGCTTTCCTGGCACCATCAGCGCGGCACATCCAATGCCCTGCACACGCTGCTGCGCGCCAGCGAAACGCTGTTCGGCCTCTGGCTCGAATTCATGCGCACGCATCTGGCCACCTTCGTCGCACTGGTGCTGCTGGTGCCGACCGCTATGTCCATGGACCTGCGTCTCAGCTTCGTGCTGATCGGCCTCGGTATCGTCTATTGGTTCATCGGTAAGTGGGTGATGGGCCGCACCAAGGACGGCCAGGCTTCGGTTGAAGAACACTATCACAGCGTTTTTGCCCATGTCAGCGATTCCATCAGCAACGTCTCGGTGCTGCACAGCTACAACCGAATCGAGGCCGAAACGAAAGCGCTGAAATCTTTCACTGAAAAGCTGCTGAGCGCGCAATATCCGGTGCTGGACTGGTGGGCCTTCGCCAGTGCTCTGAACCGCACGGCCTCCACCGTTTCGATGATGATCATCCTCGTCATCGGCACCGTGCTGGTGAAGAATGGCGAGTTGCGCGTTGGCGATGTCATCGCCTTCATCGGCTTCGCCAATCTCCTGATCGGCCGTCTGGACCAGATGCGCCAATTCGTGACGCAGATTTTCGAAGCCCGCGCCAAGCTCGAGGACTTCTTCGTGCTGGAAGATTCCGTCAAGGAACGGGAAGAACCGGGCGATGCGCGCGAATTGTCGAACGTCTCCGGCACTGTGGAGTTCCGCAACATCAATTTCGGTTTCGCCAACACCAAGCAGGGCGTTCACGACGTTTCGTTCACGGCCAAGGCCGGCGAGACAGTCGCTATCGTCGGACCGACGGGCGCCGGCAAGACCACGCTCATCAATCTCCTGCAGCGGGTCTACGATCCCGATTCCGGCCAGATTCTGATCGATGGAACCGATATTTCGACGGTGACGAAAAATTCGCTCCGCAACTCCATCGCCACGGTGTTTCAGGATGCCGGCCTGCTGAACCGCTCCATTCGCGAAAATATCCGCCTCGGCCGTGAATCGGCCACCGATGCGGAAGTGGTGGAAGCAGCGGCAGCCGCAGCGGCGACGGATTTCATCGACAGCCGCATCAACGGCTATCTGACCCAGGTGGGTGAACGCGGCAACCGCCTGTCCGGCGGCGAGCGCCAGCGCATCGCCATTGCGCGCGCCATCCTGAAGAACGCTCCCATTCTGGTTCTCGACGAAGCGACCAGTGCGCTGGACGTGGAAACGGAAGCCCGGGTAAAGGCCGCTGTCGACGCGCTGAGAAAGAACCGCACGACCTTCATCATCGCCCACCGCCTTTCCACGGTCCGCGATGCCGATCTCGTCCTCTTCCTCGATCAGGGCCGGATCATCGAAAAGGGCACCTTCGATGAGCTAAGCCAGCGCGGCGGACGCTTTACCTCGCTGTTGCGCACCAGCGGCCTGCTGACGGAAGACGAAAACCAGCAACCCCGGCCAAAGGCCATCGCCTCCTGAGAGTCTGACTGACGGAATGAAGACAGGGCGGACAGCATGTTGTCCGCCCTTTTTCTTTGTGCACTTCCCGACGGCCCCGCCGGATCACAGGTCGCCTACCGAAGAATTCCGGTCAAGGAACTTGCCAGCCAGAAATCGATCTGCCCCAAGGGGAGGAGATTTCCCAGAAAGGCAACGATACCTGCTGCGAGATTGGTCAGGAAAATTCCAAGCACCACGCCAAGCATTATTCCGACGCTCGTTTTCCGTGGGTAGCGCGCCAACCAGCAGGACAACGCCAGGGAAAGAATGGCGAGCAACGCCAACAGTGCAAGTTCTGTGAAAGATGCGCTGAATTGCAAGATAACTCCCTTCCGATCGACCGACTATTCGCGACTGCTGCTTTTCTCGAAAAGATTGACGAGACAGTCCGCACCGGACGATCCGGCACCGCGCCATCAAAACCTTCGCCAATATGACCCTATCTCGGTGCTGCAGGACCTTCCAGCCGACGCCGCGAAGGAGCCCGGGCTTCCGTGCCAAGATCCGACCCGTAAGCTGAGCCGGGGACCAGGGTAGCCTCATAAAAATTCAGGCCCCCGCGTTACCACGGGAGCCTGAGTTTAAAGGCGAACGGAGACCTGATCGTATCAGTCGAAGGCGATCACCCGATCATCTGCCGACAGGGCCTTGCCATCGACGGAAACGGAGACTTCCGCCGTATCGGCCTTGCGGCTTACGACGATGTCCCTGGCCTTGCCGTCGAGCGTGATCTTCACCGAGAAGCCGCTCCAGTCCTCCGGCAGCGACGGCGAAATATGCAGCTTGCCGTCGGTGCGGGTGATGCCGAGAATGCCCTCGACGGCGGCGCGGTAGAGCCAGCCGGCGGAACCCGTGTACCAGCTCCAGCCGCCACGGCCCGCATAAGCGCCTTCACCGTAGACATCCGCAGTCACCACATAGGGTTCGACCCGATAGGTTTCCGACGCTGCCGCATCGAGTGCATGATTGACGGGGTTGAGCAGCTTGAAGCAGTTCCATGCCTCCTGCGCCCTACCCTGCTTCGCAAGGGCAAGAACCACCCAGGTCGCCGCATGGGTATATTGTCCGCCGTTTTCGCGCACACCCGGCGGATATCCCTTGATGTAGCCCGGATCATGCGGCGCACGCGAGAAGGGCGGCGTGAACAGCCGGATGATGCCGGTCTGCTCATCGATCAGATGCTCCATGACGGCATCCATCGCCTGCCGCGACCGAGCCTCTTCGCCTTCGCCGGAGAGAACGCTCCAGCTCTGACCGAGCGAATCGATCCGGCATTCCTCGCTTTCGGCGGAACCGAGCGGCGTGCCGTCATCGAAATAACCGCGCCGGTAGTAGCTGCCATCCCAACCCGCTGTTTCCAGCGCATTGCGCAGCCTTTCCCGGTGCGCCGCCCATTTGCCGACGCGGTCGGTATCGCCACGCTTTTCCGCAATCTCGATGAAATCGCGCAACGCTCCGGACAGGAACCAGCCAAGCCAGACGCTGGTGCCCTTACCGCCCACGCCGACACGGTTCATGCCGTCGTTCCAGTCGCCGCCGAGGATCAGCGGCAGGCCATTTTCGCCAGTGCGATGAATGGCAAGATCGAGCGCCAGCGCCGCATGCTCGTAAAGCGTGGCGGATCTGTCGCTGGTCTCAGGCTGGAAGAAGGCGTCATGCTGGCCGGGCATCAATGCCGCACCCTTCAGGAAGGGGATGCTTTCATCGAGGATGGCCGCATCACCCGTGGCCGAGACATATTGGTTGATCGCATAAGCGAGCCAGACCACATCGTCCGAAATGGTGGTGCGAACACCAGCGCCCGTCAGCGGCAGCCACCAGTGCTGCACATCGCCTTCCGGGAACTGGCGGCCTGCCGCACGCAGGATCTGCTTGCGGGCGAGATCCGGCTGGTAGAGCAGGAAGGCCAGCGTATCCTGCAACTGGTCGCGGAAACCGAAAGCACCGCTCGACTGGTAGAAGGCGGTACGCGCCAGAATGCGGCAGGCCAGCGCCTGATAGGGCAGCCAGTTGTTGACCATGTGGTTGAAGCCGGCATCCGGCGTGGAAACCTGCAACTGACCGGTAAAGCCCGTCCAGAACGCCTTGCTCTCATCCAGCACCGTCTGGAAGTCCGCCTTGCGAACATCCTTTACCAGCGCTTCGGCCTCTTCCGCATTGTCGGCATCGCCGAGAATGAAGGTCATGTGCCGCTCTTCGCCGGGCTTCAGGTGGATTTCCTGCATCAGCGCAGCACAGGGATCGCCGTCGACCTCGGTGCTGCCACTGAGTGCGGGGCCGGACACGATGCCCTGCGGCGCCTGCGCCGACCCGAAGCGACCGATGAATTCCCGACGGCTGGTCGTGAAGCCGCTCGCCTCGCTGTCGAGCGTCAGGAAAGCGGTGCGGGCGCTGTAGTCGATGCTGTAGGGGTTCGACGCGAAGATCGCATTGTTGCCGGCATCGTGCCTGCTCAGAATGAACGGCGCGGATTTCTGGCCGTTATTGCCGAGCACCCATTCCACATAGGCATAGACCTTCAGCCGGCGGCTTTTCGAACCCTTGTTGCGAACGATGACCTGCGAGAGTTTGACCGGTTTTTCACGGTCCACGGTCTGCGTCAGCTCCACCTCAAGCGTATCGGCCACACCTGTCAGCACGGAGTAACCAAGGCCATGGCGGGTTTCGAACATGGCTTCAGGATCGCGCGACAGCGCGGCGCAGGGCGTATAGAGCTTTCCTGTCTCCACATCGGCGACATAGAAGGCCTCGCCCGGCCGGTTGATGACCGGATCGTTGCTCCAGGGTGTCAGCTGATAGTCGCGCGAATTGCGGCTCCAGCTGAAACCGGCGCCTTCGGCCGAAATATGGAAGCCGAAATTCTCGTTCGAGATGACGTTGATCCACGGATGTGGCGTGGACTGCCCGCCATTGAGGCGCACGACATATTCCTGACCGCTTCTGGCAAAACCGCCGAAACCGTTCCAGAAATCGAGATCGCCCGCATCCTCCACCGGCTCCGCCACAGGGAAAACCGGCACAGGCAGACGGGCCTGTGCAGCATCGCTCGTGCCGTCAGGACCGCGATGGGCCGCAAACAGCGATACCGCGCGGTTGATCTGGTCGACGATCTTGCCGTTGCGCACATGGAGAACGACGCGGGAAGCGGCGAGAAGCGCGCTCCACGTCTCTTCATCCATCAGGTCGCGGCGCACGGAAAATACGTGCGGACGTCCGCCATCGGCGGGATTGATGCGGCGCTGCGCCTCGGAAATATGATCCAGCGCATGCTGCATGTCCTGTGCATAGGACGCGGCCCGTTCGTTGACGATGACGAGATCGAAGATCACACCGCGCGAGCGCAGATATTCATGGGCGCTCAGCGCCTCACGGGCGATATCCATGTCCATATCGTCGTTGATGCGCAGGCTGAAGATCGGGAAATCGCCCGAAATCGCAAGCGGCCACAAAGCGCGCTGCGAGGCGAGACCCGTTTTCAGGGTTTCCGAATCCGCCCGCAGATGCATGTCGGGATAGGTCAGATAACGGCCGAGATGCTGGAAGGCGGCCGCCTGCTGCGAGGTGACACCGACATGGCGCATCTGTACCTGCGTACGCGTCCAGGCATGCACGAGTTCATGTGCGAAGGCGTCCGGATGACGGTAACGGTCGATTGCCTTGTCGACTTCCTCGCGGCTCGGCGCAGCAATCGTCCAGAAGATCACGCTCACCTTCTTGCCCGCCGGCACGCGCACGGTGCGGCGCAGCGACAGGATCGGATCAAGCGTGAAACCGTCGGTGCTGGAAAGCGTTGCACCGGCATCGAAAGCCGCCGCCTCGCGCAGCGAGCGTCCGCGACCGATGAACTTGGCGCGATCCGTCTCGAATTCCGTCGGCCGCGACGGGCCGGCATTGTCGGCGGCAAGATGCGCAATGACGGTGCCAGGCTCGTTCGGGCTGCGACGGTTGCGCCAGGCGCGGATAACATCGCCGCGGCGGCCGATCTCCGTCTGCACGAACATGCGGGAGAACAGCGGATGGGCGTTGTCGTCATCCTCCGACGCAATGACCGGCTCCATATAGGAGGTCACTTCGATATAGCGATCCTCGGAACCGACATTGAGCAGCGTGACGCGGCGGCCTTCGGCATCGTGCTCGGTGGCGACGATGCACTCGACCACGCTCTGCAGATCGCCGGTGGTCTTGTGGAACTCGGCCTTGTCATCGGTGAAGATCGTCTTGGTCTTTTCACCTTCGATAACGCGCGGCTCGGCCGTCGCGCTCCACCATTGTCCATTGGTGGTGTCGCGCAGGAAGATGAAGGTGCCCCAGCGATCTTCGGTCGGATCAGCCTTCCAGCGGGAAATGGCCTGCCCGTTCCACTTCGAATAACCGGCACCCGTGGAGGTGAGCATGGTCGAGTAGTGGCCATTCGACAGGAACACCACTTCGCGGTCGCGCACAGCCGGGTCGGCAATGGAGCGCACTTCCGCACGCAGCAGGTCTGCCTGTTCCTTGCCGGGGGTCTCCGGCTCGTATTTCGCGCTCATGACCGGCACTTCGCGCGGCGCCTTTTCCTGCAGCAGCAGTTCGGCCGCCTCGATCACCGGATCGGAATGGAAGAGCTCGCGCAGCACGCCATCGAAGGCGACGTTGGCGACGGCCGCAATCGACATGCCGTGGTGGTGGGCATAATAGTTGTAGACCACCGCGCAGACCTTGCCATCCGGCACACGCGTCGGCGTGAAATCGACAGCATCGTGGAAACCGTACTGGCCAAGCGCGCCAAGCTTGCGCAGCTTGTCGAGGTTTTCCAGCGCACTGTCAGGATCGTACTGGCTGGCGAGGATCGACGCATAGGGCGCGATCACCGCATTCTGGCCAAGGCCGCGCTTGAGACCGAGCGTCGGCACCCCGAAGTTGGTGTACTGATAGTTCATGTTGTGATCGCGGGCGTTGAACGCCGCTTCGGAAATGCCCCAGGGCGTGCCGAGACGACGGCCGTGGTTCATCTGTTCCTTGACGATCAGATTGTTGGTCTGGTTGAGAATACCACCCTGACGCTCCTGCATGACAAGCGGCGGCATCAGATATTCGAACATCGAACCCGACCAGGAGACCAGCGCACCCTGTGCGCCGATCGGCACAACCTGGCGGCCGAGACGATACCAGTGCTCGGTCGGCAGATCGCCCTTGGCGATGGCGAAGAGGCTCGTCAGGCGGCATTCAGAAGCCAGAAGGTCGTAGCAGGCCTCGTCCAGCTCCTTGCTTTCGACGCGGTAGCCAATCGACAGAAGACGACGATCCTTGCGGTAAAGGAAAGTGAAATCCATCGAGAAGGCGAGGTTGCGGCTACGGTCGCGCAGCGATGCGAGGCGCTGGCGCAGCGGCTCCATATTGGTGAGGTCGATGGCGCTGTCGGAAATATGCGCCTCGCAGCAATCGACGAGCAATTGCGCCCAACGGGTCACTTCTGCGCTCTGCGCGGACTTCACCTCGTGATCGACATTGGTGGCGAGTTTCTGGATGTCGCGCGCAAGAACCGCGAGATTGATGACACGGATCGAGGCGAATTCATGCTCGCGCTTGACGGAGGCGAGAGCGTTCGAGAAGCCGATAATGCGCTCTTCAAGGCGGCGATGCAGCGGGCGCAGGTTCTTGCGGTCATCAGGCAGCGCCTTCAACGTTTCACGCAGAATGCCGGCAAGATCGCCGATACCGTCAAGATTGCCCTGAAGATGCGCGGACGGCGCTTCCGCCCAATCACGGCAGGCGGACGAAACCGCGATCAGGTGACCGGCGAGGTTGCCGCTGTCCACCGCCGAAACATAGCGCGGTCCAAGCGTCTGCAAGGTGTCGGTATGATACCAGTTGTAGAGATGGCCACGATGCTTTTCCATCTTTTCGACAGTCTGGATCGTGTTCTCGATCCGCTCCAGCGTATCGGCGAAGCTGATCCAGCCAAACTGGCGGGCTGAAATGATGGAAAGCAGATAGACGCCGATATTGGTGGGCGAGGTGCGCGAAGCGACGATCGGCTCGGGCGTTTCCTGGAAGTTGTCCGGCGGCAGGTGGTTTTCCTGCGGCGTCACGAAGGCCTCATAATAACGCCAGGTGCGGCGCGCGATCTTGCGAAGCTCGAAGGAGACGTGTTCCGAAACGAACAGCCGGTCTTCGGTTTCAGCCGACTGGCTGACATACCAGGCAACGGCAGGGGACAGAACCCAGAGCAGCGTGAAGGGAATACCGATCAGGAAAGCGTTGTCGCCCGGCAGCGCCGCAAACAGCAGGCCGAGCATCGCCACCACGGGCGCATGCCACATCTGGCGGTAATAATCGACGATGCTACCCTGCGCGCTCGACTGCATGCTGGCGGCGGTACGCCATTCCAGCATCAGCTTGTGGCTGACGAGCAGGCGGTAAAGCGAACGGGCAATCGCATCCGTCATCATGCAGGCGGCATCGGCGATGAAGACGATACGCAGCGCCACCTGCGCATTGGTGGCGCGGATTTCCGACCAGATGGTATGGAAATGCGCCTGCGGCACGATATCGGTGGAGCGCGGCACGAGACCGGACAGCAGGGAAAGCGTGGGCGCGACGAACAGCGAGAAGATCAGCAGAATCTGCCAGATCAGCGCACCGAGCGGGTCCATGAAATACCAGCCGAGGATCGAGGCGAAGAACCAGGCGATCGGCGTCAGCGAGCGACGCAGATTGTCGACCATCTTCCAGCGGCCGATGGCGGTAACGCCACGGGCACGATCGAGGATAAAGGGCAGAAGCTGCCAGTCGCCACGCGCCCAGCGATGCTGGCGCGACACTTCCACCTCATAGCGGGTCGGGAAGTCTTCCACCAGTTCCACGTCGGTCACAAGCGCACAGCGCGCAAAGGAGCCTTCAAGCAGATCGTGGCTGAGAATGGAGTTTTCCTCGATACGGCCCTTCAGCGCCGCCTCGAAGGCATCCACATCGTAAAGACCCTTACCGGTGAATGTGCCTTCGGAGGTCAGGTCCTGATAGACGTCGGAAACGGTAAAGACGTAAGGATCGATACCACGGTTGATCGAGAAGACCCGCTGGAAGACGGAAGCGTCCTTGCCGGTCGTTAGCGAGGGTGTTACGCGCGGCTGCAGCAGGCCGTAGCCTTCGACAACCCGTCCGGATACCGGATCGATCACCGGACGGTTGATCGGGTGGTGCATCTTGCCGACGAGCTTGGTCACCGCATCGCGCATCAAACGCGTATCGGCATCCAGCGTCATGACGTATTTGACATCGGTCGGCACGATGTTCGCACCGCCGAGGAAGGTCGTGTCCTTGTCGCCGCGCAGCAGCATGTTCAGCTCATGCAGCTTGCCGCGCTTGCGCTCCCAGCCCATCCAGCAGCCTTCGGCCGGATTGTAGAGGCGGCGGCGGTGCAGCAGGTAAAAGCGCGTCTTGCCATCAAAGGCATAACGGCTGTTCAGCGCCGCAAGCTCGCGCTTGGCATAGTCGAGAATCTCGAGGTCATCGTCGGACTGTTCATACTGCGCATCACGCCAGTCGCTCACCAGCGAGAAATAAATCTCGCCATGCGGATTGGCGAGATAATGCACCTCGATATTGCGCATCATCTCATCGACGCTGTCGCGGCTGGTCAGCATGCAGGGCACGGCGACCAATGTGCGGGCATCCTGCGGAATGCCGTTCTTGAACTCGTATCCGACCAGCCGGAACGGTTTCACGAAGAAGGTAACGAGGGTGTTGAAGAGGCCGGTCGCGCCTTCGGATGCCGGCAATGCGAACATCAGCAGGAAGGCGGTCACAACATACCAGGGCATGCCGGCCTGCGCCAGGAACCAGCCGACAGCGAGCATGGCGAGCGCAGTGATCAGCAGCACCGGCGCGGCGATTGCCAGCCAGTTGAACTTGCGCATCGAGCGCACGATACGCTGCGACACCAACGGCCGGTAACCCAAAGCCTTTTCAAGCTCAAAGCGGCGCTGGCCGACAAGCACGGAGCCGACATTGACGCGATGGGTTTCATCCGCACCGGCCGGCGTCTCCGAACGCGCCATTTCGACAGCGGCGCGCGCAACCTCGACTTCGGTCTTGGGAGAACGGCGCGCCAGAAGCTCGATCGTGTTGCGGTAGGTGTTGCGCGAACCGAAATCGAGAACCTCGTAGTCGGTCTCTTCGCGCAGAACCTTGTCGATATGGCTGACTTCCTCGAACCACACCGACCATTCGGTATCGTCGATTTCGCGCAGGCTCTTGACGATGTTGCCCATCGTCACATTGCCGGATGCTAAGCGATTATGTTCCGACATCATGACGTTTTCGGCATCGGTACCGGCAGCGTGAAGACGCTCTTCGAGCCAGGCAACGGCAAAACCGGAGGTCTGCGAACCGTTTCTCAGACGATAAAGGAACTGCGTCGCGAAAGTCGGGTCGTCGACCAGCGAATCGACCTGCTTGAGAAGCGCTGCCGAGGCTTCCGCATCGTTCAGACGGATGATTTCATCGACGACCTCATTCGCCTTCTGGCGCATGCGGCGCGAACGCTCCACGCGGATGGAGATGCGGCGGAGATTTTCGATGAGAACGAAACGGATGATCGACGGCAAAGCCCACAATTCGCCGATCTGCAGCGTCTTCGACGTCTGGTAACCATCCACCAGCGCCGTCATGTTCTCGCGCGAAACCGTGCTGTGGGTATGGGCGACATAAAGCCAGCCGAGCGCCATGACCCGCGGGATAGTCACGCCGCCCACCGTCATCGTCGGCAGCTGGCGATAGAATTTGCGCGGAAAATCGCGGCGGACTTCCTGGATCGCCTCTTCGATGACGTAGTGATTGTCGAGCAGCCATTCCGCCGCCGGCGTTATCGTCGCGCCATTTTCCGCATCGACGGCCGTGGTGCGATAGACCCTGAGGATTTCCTTCTCGTTCTCGCGATGACGCTCGAAGAAATCGAACTCCATGAAGCCGGGAAGGCTATCGGCGCCATCGCGCGAAAGCGCGGCGCCCGCATCATGCAGTTCCTCCACCGTCATATAGGACGCGCGGATCGAATCGTTGTGATCGATCTGCTTCGTCTCGGAATCACGGGCGGCGGCGGTCGGGGTAATATGAAATGACATCGGGCTCGTATTCTGAACTTTATGGAAACCTGTTCGACTTGACCGGCATTTCGTCCGTGGCGGGAACACACACGAAAATCGGGCCACGCTATATTTATGACTTATCCTGAACCTTCGGTGAACCGGACCGGACGCTGTGCGGAACGGATCGCCAAGTGCAGAATATCCGCAGGCACGTCATGCTGCAGCGTCATTATTCCGGAATATCTGCGAAGCTGGAGATCGGCGCGCACAGGGCGCTTTCGATGAGGGGAAGAAAATGGCATCGTTCGGCCCGGCAATGCCGTTCCGACCGGATTTCGCACCCTCCCCGATGGCGAAAATTGTTCGCGCAACGTCCGATAATCCCCCGTTGACAACCTGAAGGGCAACACGAACCGAGAGGCCCGCGCTACATCCGAAAGAAGCTAATGCCCCAGGACGTCAATAGTTCCATGCCACCTGTCGCGGCACGATGCAAGCGCTGAATTTCGGGGCATTTCCGGGCAGGTTACGCCCCTTACGCATGGCTGCATATGCTGCTATGTCATTTACAAAAGGCGCCGGAAAAAACGGCCGAACCCGGGACTTTAAAAATGACCAGACAGACCGCAAATCTAGCATCCTTTGCCAACCATATGCCGGATGTGGTGGCCATTCGCCGCCATCTGCACCGCAACCCCGAAATCGGCCTTTCGGAATTCAAGACGTCGGATTTTATCGCCGAACAATTGGCGGCAATGGGCTATGAGGTCACGCGGGGGCTAGCCGGAACCGGGGTCGTCGCGACGCTCAGCAATGGCAGCAGCACCCGCACGCTCGGCATCCGCGCCGATATCGACGCCCTGCCGATCCATGAAGAAACCGGTGCGGATTATGCGAGCGCCAATCAGGGCGTGATGCACGCCTGCGGCCATGACGGCCACACCGCCATGCTGCTCGGCGCGGCAAAGATCATTGCCCAGCGCAAAAATTTCGACGGAACCCTGCATCTGATCTTCCAGCCGGCGGAAGAGAATTTCGGCGGCGCCCGCATCATGATCGAAGACGGACTGTTCGAACGCTTTCCCTGCGATGCGGTTTTTGCACTTCATAACGACCCCGGCGTGCCCTTCGGGCAATTCGTGCTGCGCGACGGGCCGATCCTTGCCGCCGTCGACGAGTGCAAGATCACGGTCAACGGTTACGGCGGCCACGGCGCCGAACCGCAGGATGCGGCCGACCCCATCGTTGCCGGCGCAAGTATCATCATGGCGTTGCAAACCGTGGTGTCTCGCAACATCCATCCGCAATTATCGGCGGTCGTCACCGTTGGCGCGTTCCATGCCGGTGCTGCCAGCAACGTCATTCCCGAAACGGCGGAAATGCTGCTGACCATCCGCTCCTTCGATCCGGGCGTGCGCGACGAGCTGGAAAAGCGCATCCGGGCGATAGCCGAAGGCCAGGCGGCCAGCTACGGCATGAGCGTCACCATCGATTACGAGCGCGGTTATAATGCAACCGTCAACCACAAGGCGGAAACGGATTATGTCGCCGATCTCGCCCGGCGTTTTGCCGGACCTGAAAAGGTGGTCGAGATGCAGCACCCGTCGATGGGTGCGGAAGACTTCGCCTATATGCTGGAGAAACGGCCCGGCTGTTATTTCTTCCTCGGCACCGCGCGCACGGAGAATGACCCGCCGCTGCACCATCCGAAATTCGATTTCAACGACGATATCCTGCCGATCGGAACCGCTTTCTGGGTCGATCTGGCGGAAGATTACCTGAAGGCCTGAATGGGCATGAAAAAGGCCGGTCGGAGGAGCGACCGGCCTTTTATTCTCAAATTACCTGACGAGAAAATCGGGAGGATCAGGGAACGAGACCGAAAATGACGGCAGCGACAAAAGCCACGCAGACGCCGACAAGAGCCGCATGGACCGAATCTTTCCAGTTGCGCGGCGACTGGGGCTGCGAGACAAAGTCTTTTACTTTTCCTGCCTTGGAATAAGACATTGTACACTCCCTTCCTGCTCGGCCCTTCAAAGCGGGCATTGCTTATTTCACTTATAGAATAGCTTTATTCCCCACTGTTTCAGTAGAGATAAAATTCCATAAGATTGGCGCATCGGGAAAAATACCGATTGCGACTTGCCCACCGGCAAGCATCAATCTACCCATGGCAAGGGATTAACGCGGTGGAGGGCATTTCCGTTCAAAACCAGTGGCGGGCACGGAAAATACCATGACGGATATCGACGCCATCATCATCGGAGCCGGAGTGATAGGGCTCGCGACAGCGCGTGAACTGGCGATGCGTGGCTTCTCCGTCATCATCCTCGAAAGCGGAAAGGAATTCGGCTCTGCCACCTCCTCCCGCAACAGCGAAGTCATCCACGCCGGGCTCTATTATCCAGCCGGAAGCCTCAAGGCCCGACTTTGCGTGGAGGGCAAGGAACGGCTCTATGCCTTCTGCCAAAGCCACGGCGTTTCACACCGCCGCTGCGGCAAGCTCATCGTGGCCACGCGCGATGAAGAAACGGCCATGCTCGCCACGCTTCACGAAAAAGGCAAAGCCAATGGCTGCGATGACCTTGAGCTGATCGATGCGCGACAGGCGCGCCTGCTCGAACCCGCGCTCGCCTGCGTCGCAGCCCTGATATCGCCCTCGACCGGTATCATCGACGGCCATGGTTATATGCTGGCGCTGCTTGGAGATGCGCAGGATCATGGCGCGGCCCTTGCCCTGAATGCACCCTTCGAAAAGGCAGAGGCGATGGGCAATAGTTTCCGCGTTCATGTCGGCGGCACGGAGCCCATCAGCCTGACATGCCGGCTGCTCGTCAATTCCGCCGGGCTTGTTGCACCCATGGTGGCGAGAAAAATCGAAGGATTGCCGGAGGATGATATCCCGCAGGCGCGTTTCGCCAAGGGCAGCTATTTTTCGCTGGCCGGCAAGTCGCCCTTTTCACGGCTGATCTACCCCGCACCGCACACCCATGGCCTCGGCGTGCATCTCACGCTCGATCTCGCCGGCCAGGCCCGTTTCGGGCCGGATGTGGAGTGGGTAGACACCATCGATTATGCCGTCGATCCCCGCCGCATGGACGGTTTTGGCGATGCGATCCGTCGTTATTGGCCGGGCCTTCCCGATAACGCGCTGATCCCGGCCTATTCCGGAATCCGGCCGAAGATTTCCGGCCCGGACGAACCGGCCATGGACTTCCGCATCGATGGGCCGGAAACGCATGGCCTTGCCGGCCTCGTCAATCTTTTCGGCATAGAAAGCCCCGGCCTCACCGCCTCGCTGGCGATTGCCGATGAGGTCGCCGCACGGCTAGACGCCTAATCTTAACCTCAACCGAAACGGGACAGGGCGCCGGCCATGATCTCCAGATCGACATTGCCGCCGGAAGCGACTGCGATCACCGTTTCGCTTTCCAGTTCATCGCCGTGGAAGAGGGCCGCCGCCAGCGCCACCGCACCACCGGGTTCGACAACGATCTTCAGCCGGTTGAAGGCGAGAACCATAGCCCGCAGCGCTTCCTCCTCGGTCACGGCAATGCCTTTTCCGCAGAGCCCGGCCATGATGGGGAAAGTAATGTTGCCGGGCTGCGGCGTGACGATCGCGTCGCAGATCGAGCCCGAGGTCGTGGCGTTACGCTCGATCTTACCCGCAGCAAGGGAGCGCGCCACATCGTCGAACCGCTCCGGTTCCGACGTCCTGACCTTATAGTTCGGCGCTTTCGCTGCGAGTGCCAGGGAGATGCCGGAGGTGAGGCCGCCGCCACCGCAGGGCACCAGAACCTCGGCCGCACCGATGCCCAGCTCCGCGCCCTGTTCAGCAATCTCCAGCCCCACTGTCCCCTGCCCGGCAATGACCAGCGGTTCGTCATAGGGCCTGATCAGCGTCAGCCCACGCTCGCGAGAAATGCGATCTCCGATGGCGTCGCGATCTTCGTTAGCACGGTCATAGAGCACCACCTCCGCGCCAAAGGCCCGGGTATTGTCGATTTTGATCTTCGGCGCATCCGACGGCATGATGATGACGGCGGGAACATTGTGCAGCCGGGCGGCAAGCGCCACGCCCTGCGCATGGTTGCCGGAGGAAAAGGCGATCACACCCTTGGCGCGCACCTCCGCCGGAAGGCCGGAGACAGCCGACCAGCCGCCGCGAAACTTGAAGGAACCCGTTCTCTGCAGGCATTCGGCCTTTACGAACAGCTTCCGCCCGGCAATCTCATCCAGAAAAGGTGATGAGAGAAGCGGTGTGCGAACCGCATGGTTGCCGATGCGCCCACGCGCGGCCTCTATCATCGAAATATCTGTCATGTCCTGCCCCTGTGATGCGGATTTGCGGGTACATTAAGAGGTCGCAATCAATTGCGAAACCGCCCGGAAAAGAAAAATCCCCGGACGTGGCCGGGGATTTTTGTCAGGTGCGATCAATGATTGTGTCGGGGCATCTTCTCGGCGATCCGGCGGAAATCCGCGGCCCCTTCCAGAACCGCGCCATCCGAAAGCTGGGTCACCGACTGGCGGTAGATGCGCTGCCATGGCGTCGCATCCGCTGGAACGGCTGGAATCCCATCAGCCTTGCGGGCGGCAAGCTCCTCATCCGGCACCAGCGCATTGCATTGACCCTCATTGAAATCGATGCGGATCACATCGCCCGTGCGAAGCCATGCCAGTCCGCCGCCTGCGGCACTTTCCGGCGAGGCGTTGAGGATGGACGGGCTGTCCGCCGTTCCTGATTGCCGGCCGTCGCCGATCGTCGGCAGGCTGGTGATACCCTTTTTCAACAGCGCATCCGGCGGCTGCATGTTGACGACCTCTGCCGAACCCGGCCAGCCGAGCGGCCCCGCACCGCGAATGACGAGAATAGTGCGCTCATCAATATCGAGGGACGGATCGTTGATACGGGCGTGATAGTCTTCCGAACCATCGAACACCACGCATTTGCCCTCGAAAATCCCCTCGCGGCCCGGCTCGCTCAGATAACGCTGGCGGAATTCCGCCGAGATCACGCTCGTCTTCATGATGGCGAAATCGAACAGATTGCCCTTGAGGACGAGGAAACCCGCCCGTTCCTTCAACGGCTTATCGTAAGGCAGGATCACGTCGCGGTCGGTCGATTCCCGCCCTTCCAGATTTTCCGCCATGGTCTTGCCGGTTACGGTCGGACAGCTTCCGTCGAGCTTGCCGGCCTGCAGAAGCTCCCACATGATGGCGGGCGTGCCGCCGGCGCGGTGATATTTCTCACCCAGCCATTTGCCGGCAGGCTGGACATTGGCGATAAGCGGAATGTCGTAACCGTGGACCTGCCAGTCTTCCTCGCGAAGCTCGACGCCCGCATGTTTCGCCATCGCTGCCAGGTGAGGCTGGGCATTGGTGGAACCGCCGATTGCGGAATTAACGCGGATCGCGTTCAAAAACGCCTCGCGCGTCATGATGTCGGAGGGCTTGATGTTCTCGACAACCAGCTCGACGGCGCGGCGGCCAGTGCGATAGGCCATCTGGCCGCGTTCGCGGTAAGCGGCAGGGATCGCACCGCAGCCGGTGAGCGACATGCCGAGCGCCTCCGCCATGGCGTTCATGGTCGATGCTGTGCCCATGGTGTTGCAATGGCCGACGGAAGGTGCGGATTCGAGCGCCGCCTGCAAGAATTCCTCGCGGGTGATTTCGCCGGCACCGTATTTACGGCGCATGCGCCAGATGACCGTGCCGGAACCGACCAGATCGCCGTCATGATAGCCGTCGAGCATCGGCCCACCGGACAAGACGATGGCCGGAATATCCACCGTGCTTGCCGCCATCAACGCCGAAGGCGTGGTCTTGTCGCAGCCCGTGGTCAGAACGACACCGTCGAGCGGATAACCGTAAAGCACTTCCACAAGGCTGAGATAGGCGAGATTACGGTCGAGCGCAGCCGTCGGGCGCTTGCAGTTTTCGAACATTGGATGGGTCGGAAACTCGATGGGAATGCCGCCCGCATCGCGGATGCCGTCCCGCACCCGCTTGACCAGTTCCACATGGACGCGGTTACAAGGCGTCAGGTCGCTGCCGCTCTGGGCGATGCCGATGACCGGCTTGCCGGAGCGAAGCTCTTCCGGCGTCACGCCGTAATTCATGAAGCGCTCCAGATAGAGCGCCGTCATGTCGAGATGGTCGGGATTGTCGAACCAGTCCTGCGACCGCAGGCGGCGCATCGGTCTCTTGTCGTCGCTCATAAGCCTGCCTCAGCCCTGTTCCCGGTTGTTCAGTTTTTCGAGGTAAAGCAGGATGCCGCTATGGTCGATATCGGCACCGCCGTCACCGACGAAATCGTCAAATTCCCGCGTCACCTGCTGGGTAAGCGGCAGGTTGAGAGACAGATCCTTCGCCGTCGCCAGCACGCCATTCAGGTCCTTGAGCTGGAACTTGGAGGGACCGCCCGGCACGAAATTGCGCTTCACCATGCGGTCGCCATGCAGTTCCAGGATTCGGCTTTCGGCAAAACCGCCGCGTATGGCGTTGCGGAACCCTTCACGGGATGCACCGCCCGCTTCCACCAGCATCATCGCCTCGGCAACCGCGCCGATGGTGATGGCGACAATCTGCTGATTGGCAAGCTTGCAGAGCTGGCCCGCACCCGAGGGACCGACATAGGTAAGCCGGCCCATCGGCGCGAAAACATCGGCAAGACCCGAAATCAGCGTCTCGTCCCCACCGGCCATGATGGCGAGCGTACCGGCCGTCGCGCCCGGCACACCGCCGGAAACCGGCGCGTCGACATGATGAATGCCAAGCGCCTCAAGCCGGGAGGAATGTTCCCGCGCAATCGGCGGCGCAATCGAACTGCTGTCGATGACGACCGCGCCCTTTTTCAGCGCTTCGGCCACGCCGGCCTCAAACAGCACTTCTCCCACGGCCTTGCCGTCGCTCAGCATGGTGATGACGATATCGGCACCCTTGGCGGCCTCCGCCGGCGATGCCGCGACGACCGCGCCATCGGCAACAAGCGCCTCGGCCTTATCGACGCTACGGTTCCAGACGGTGACCGAAAAGCCGGCACCCAGCAGGCCCGGGCCATCGGCCCGCCCATCAGGCCCGTGCCGATAAAGGCAACGGACCGCTTCTTCTCCTCCCCGTCGACACTCATTTCAGTGAACCTCCCAGTTCGTCCTCGATATGAACCTGAATGATTTCTTCGAAGGAGCTTTCAGCCGTAAAGCCCAGTTCGCGGGCGCGCTTGGCTTCGAAACCGGGGGCCCAGCCTTCGCACATGCGCATGATCATCTCGTTCGGCTCGCGGCGGATGAGGGCGACGGCCTTTTCGCCCGCCACCTTGCGCAGCGCCTCGATCTGCTCGCCGACGGTGGCGCTGAGGCCCGGCATCGACAGGTTGCGGCGCGGGCCGACCTTTTCGACGTCAATCGTTGCGCCATGGATGAGGAAGCCGACGGCGGAACGTGGCGAGGCGTGCCAGTGGCGAATGCTTTCCGGAACCGGCAGAACCGCTTCCTGCCCGACCAGCGGCTCCCGCAGAATATTGGAGAAGAAGCCGGAAGCGGCCGCATTCGGTTTGCCGGGACGAATGCAGATGGTCGGCAGGCGAATACCGATGCCGTCAAAGAAACCGCGACGGCTGTAGTCGGACAGCAGCAATTCGCAGATCGCCTTTTGCGTACCGTAGCTGGTCAGCGGCGTGGTGTGGAACTCGTCCGGGATCGGGTAGGGAAGCGGCGCACCGAAAACGGCGATAGACGAGGTGAAGACCACGCGCGGCTTGTAACCATCCTTGCCATTGGCAATGCGGATGGCATCGAAAAGATAACGCGTACCGTCGAGATTGATGCGGTAGCCCTTGTCGAAATCGAGTTCGGCTTCACCGGAGACGATGGCAGCGAGGTGAAAAATGGCATCGGGACGGGCTTCAACCAACTTTTCGGCCTCACCCGGCGCGGAGAGATCGGCGGCACGCGCATCGACCTTACCGGAAAAACCGGCGGGCGCTTCGGGCTGGAACACGTCGATAAGCGTGAACTTGTCGATTGGCTTGCCGCCAAGCGATCCATCCTTGACGAGGCGCTGCGTTAGCTTGCGGCCAACCATGCCTGCGGCGCCGATGATTGCGATATGCATGTCTTCCTCCTCTTTGTCCCGGCCATTCTCCCGGGACCGAAAAAACACCATCGGCCAATCGACCGATAAATTAGCTTGTAAGGTTGTCTGATAACCTTATATGATCGGATTGAAAATAGTATTTTTTCACAAACCGGCAAAAGCAAGGGCGAAAGAGCCCTGTCCGGAAACTTAGGGCGGATTGGACGGAGAGGGTGGAATGACGATCGTAAGCGAAACCGATATCGAGGAATTGCGGTTCTCGTTGAAGAACAGGCTCGGCGAGGCTTTGCTGCTGACATCGCAGGAAGACATGCTGCGCTATTGCCGCGACTGGCACGGCGATGTCACCAGCTCGGCCGTGGCCGTCATCCGCCCCCGGTCGACCAAGGAAGTCTCCGACACCGTTCGCGCCTGCGCGGAACTTGGCCTTGCCATCATCCCCCAAGGCGGCAACACCGGTCTGGTGCTCGGTGGCATTCCCGATGCCCCCAAACATCAGGTCGTATTGAGCCTCGAGCGCATGAACGCCATCCGCACCATCGATAGCGACGATTTTTCCGCCGTCGTGGAAGCCGGCTGCATTCTCTCGGAATTCAAGGATGCGGTTCAGGACAAAGGCATGTTTTTCCCGCTGTCGCTCGGCGCGCAGGGCAGCTGCCGCATCGGCGGCAACGTCTCCACCAATGCCGGCGGCATCAATGTCCTGCGCTACGGTATGACCCGCGAACTGGTGCTGGGTCTCGAAGTCGTATTGCCGGACGGCACCATCTGGAATGGCCTGTCGACGCTGCGCAAGGACAATCGCGGCATCGATCTGAAGCAGCTCTTCATCGGCGCCGAAGGAACGCTCGGCATCATCACCGCCGTTGCCGTCAAGCTTTACCCCAATCCCGAACATGTCGAGACGGCGCTGCTCGGCCTCAATTCGCTTGATGACGCCATCAAGCTTTACCGCCGCGCCCGTCGCGAATGCTGCGACCTGATGTCCGCCTTCGAATTCATGCCGCCTGTCGCCTTCACGCTGGCTATCGAAGCTATACCCGACCTGAAAATGCCGATTGCCGGCGACTATCCGGCCTATGTGCTGATGGAAATTTCAGGCTCCGGTCTGGTGGACACGGCCGACCTTATGGGACGCTTCCTAGAGGGCGTGATGGAAGACGGGCTGGTGCTGGACGGCGTCATCGCTTCTTCACGGGCACAAGCGCAATCGCTCTGGCTGTTCCGCGAAGGCATGAACGAGGGTCAGGCGTTGCGCGGCGCGCATATGCGTACCGACATTTCCGTACCTTTGTCGAAACTCGCCGCTTTCGTGGCCGAAGCCGAGGCGGAACTGGCGGAAAAACTGCCGGAATGCCTCGCGGTTTCCTATGGCCATGTTGGGGACGGCAACGTCCACCTCAACGTGCTGCCGCCGAACGGTTCGACGCCGGAAGAGCGCGACACCTTCATTTACAAGTCCAAGACACTCGTTAACGAGGTCCTTGACCGTTACGTCGGCAGCATCAGCGCCGAGCACGGCATCGGCCGCCTGAAACGCTCCGATTTCGAAAGCCGGCTATCCGACGTACAGCGCCGGATGATCACCGGCCTGAAAAACACCTTCGACCCTGATTTGCGGATGAATCCCGGTTGCCAGATAACCCTGCAACCGGATAGCTAATCGAGGAACGGCAAAGGCGGCTGAAAACGCCGCCTTTGAAAACCCCGCTGACGGCGAAGGAGGAAGTCGCCTGCCGCGGGAAAACGAACCAATCGTTTCTGTGGAACGGGAGCAACCATGACGCTGGAGTTCAATCAGATACATCGCAACGACCATCTGCCCGGCCGTATCGCCGCGGAGATTGCGCGCGAAATCAATGATTCGAAGCTCGGACCGGGTGACAGGCTGCCGACCGAACATGTTCTGGCAAAAACCTTCGGGGTCAGCCGTTCGGTCATCCGCGAAGCGATTGCACAATTGCGCAACGAAGGCTTTGTCGAAACCCGGCAGGGTGTGGGCGCATTCGTCACCGATCCCCGGCAAAGACTGTCCATCCGCATCGAGCGGTCGCGGCTGAACGATCCGGAAAATTTCCGCGATCTTTTCCAGCTTCGCATGCCGCTGGAAATAGAGGCGGCGGGGCTGGCTGCACTGCACCGCAGCCCGCAGCAGCTGACGCGGCTGGCGGCAGCTTTGGAAAAGATGAAAACCGCCGATGACTGGTCGACGGAAGGCGTTGCCGCCGATCTCGACTTCCACCGCATTCTGGCGGAAGCGACTGAGAACGAATATTTCCTGATGTTCCTCGGCTTCATCGCGGAACGCATCAGCTCCGCCATCAACATTGCTTTTTCGCGTGCGGTTTTTGGTGAAATTCTCGAGGTGACGATCGCCGAACATGTGGCAATCTACGAGGCCGTCGAGAAGGCCGACGCCAGTGCCGCCAAGAACGCCATGCGCAAGCACCTGATCGGCGCAGCCAGCCGGGTCAATCTCGAATTGGATATCTTCTGAGCAGCAAATGAGCACGCCGGCAAAGCTATAGGACAGGTTTACGGCTTTCCGGAAATTGAGACGCGAAACACGATAATTTTGTCGGCGAGGCCGCTAGACTCGTAAGAAAAGTCATACTAAGAAGAATGGGATTAGGTTGTCAGACATCCAGACAATAAGACCGCAGGAGGCGGCCTGTCGGGTGCTGAAGGGGAGGACTACATGACCGGTACAAGGTCCATCGACGCTATCGCAATTTTGCCTGAAGATTTCGAAAACGCGCTGCTCGTCGGCCGCGTCTGGTCGAAAAGCGAAGGCGGCCCCTGCCCCGTCCTGCTGAAGGGCGGCGTGCTTTATGACCTCACTTCGATTTCCCCTACCATGTCCGAACTTCTGGAGAAGACCGATCTGGTGGAGCGGCTCGCCGACACCGGTACTTTCGTCGCACTCGGCGCACTGGAAGCTTTTCTGGACGGTTCCGCCGGCGAACTCCTTGCCCCCAACGACATTCAGGCCGTGAAGGCCGCCGGCGTCACCTTCGCCGACAGCATGCTGGAACGCGTGATTGAGGAGCAGGCCAAGGGCGACCCGCTGCGGGCGCAGGAAATTCGCGGACGGCTGGCGCCGGTTCTCGGTGACAATCTCAAGGGACTTGAGGCCGGCTCCGAAAAAGCGGCCGAAGTGAAAAAACTGCTCCAGGAAATGGGCCTCTGGTCGCAATATCTGGAAGTGGGCATCGGCCCGGATGCCGAGATATTCTCCAAGGCGCAGGCCATGGCTTCCGTCGGCTGCGGCGCGCTGATCGGCGTTCACCCGAAATCGCAATGGAACAACCCGGAGCCGGAAGTGGTGCTGGCCATCACCTCCGACGGCCGCATCGTTGGCGCGACGCTCGGCAACGACGTCAACCTGCGCGACTTTGAAGGCCGCTCTGCACTCTTGCTCAGCAAGGCCAAGGACAATAACGCTTCCTGCGCCATCGGTCCTTTCATCCGCCTGTTCGATGGCAATTTCACCATCGAAGATGTGAAGAAGTCACAGATATCGCTTCTGGTCGAGGGCGAAGACGGTTTCACCATGACGGGCGTCAGCCCCATGGAAGCGATCAGCCGCACGCCGGAAAACCTCGCTTCGCAGCTCTTGAACCGTAACCACCAATATCCTGACGGCGCCGTCTTTTTCCTTGGCACGATGTTCGCGCCGGTGAAGGATCGCCATGGCCCAGGCCTCGGTTTCACCCATTCAAAGGGTGACCGTGTCGAAATCTCCACGCCCAAGCTCGGTAAGCTGATCAACTGGGTCACCACGACCGACGAATGCCCGGAATGGACATTCGGCACCGCGGCCCTGATGCGCAACCTGGCGAAACGAGGGCTGCTCTAGATATTTCTTCGGGAGGGGAAAATGCAAAAGACCATCAATCTCTTTTACCGGATTCTCGAAATCATTCTCGTCCTGCTGCTCGCCGGCATGTCGATCATGGTCTTCGTCAACGTCGTCATGCGTTATACGATGAACTCCGGCATCAACGTCTCGGAAGAACTGTCGCGTTATTTCTTCGTGTGGCTGACCTTCATCGGCGCCGTGCTGACCTTCCGTGAGAACAGCCACATGGGCATCGAAACGCTCGTGATGTTCCTGTCCCGTCGCGCCCGCATCGTCTGCATGATCGTGTCGAACATCATCATTCTGGCCTGTTCCGCCATCTTCTTCTGGGGCACCTGGAAGCAGTCCGGCATCAATGCCAGCATGCATGCGCCCGTCACCAAGCTTTCGATGATCTGGGTCTATGGCGTCGGCATGTTCACCGGCGGCCTGATGTTCATCATCGCGCTGGAGCGCCTGTACCGTTACTTGACGGGCGGCGTGACAGAAGACGAAATCGCCCAGTTCGCGGGCGAGAATCTGACGATCGAACAGCTTTCGGAGCGCTGATACCATGACACTTCTCGTTTTTGTCGGCTCCCTGCTGGGAGCCATGGCGATTGGCGTTCCCGTCGCGTTCTCGCTGATGTTCTGCGGCGTCGTGCTCATGTGGTACATGGGCATGTTCAACACCGCGATCATCGCCCAGAACATGATTTCGGGCGCGGACACCTTCACGCTGCTTGCCATCCCCTTCTTCATTCTGGCTGGCGAACTGATGAATTCCGGCGGTCTCTCCCGCCGCATCATCGACTTTGCAATCGCACTCGTCGGTCATATCCGTGGCGGCCTTGGCATCGTGGCCATCGTTGCAGCCATCATCATGGCCAGCATCTCCGGTTCTGCCGCAGCCGATACCGCAGCCCTTGCCGCAATCCTCATTCCGATGATGGCGAAGGCCGGCTACAATATTCCGCGCTCCGGCGGCCTCATCGCCGCAGGCGGCATCATCGCCCCGGTCATCCCGCCATCCATGGCCTTCATCGTTTTCGGTGTTGCCGCCAACGTCTCGATCACCCAGCTTTTCCTTGCGGGTATCGTTCCCGGCATTCTGATGGGTGCATCGCTCATTATCGCCTGGCTGATCGTGGTCCGTAAGGATAACGTCAAGCCGCTGCCGAAGACCTCCGCCAAGGAACGTCTGACCGCCACTGCTCGCGCCGGCTGGGCGCTCGGCATGCCGGTCATCATTCTCGGCGGCATCAAGGCAGGCATCATGACGCCGACGGAAGCTGCCGTCGTTGCGGCTGTCTACGCGCTTTTCGTCGGCATGGTGATCTACCGCGAACTGAAACCGGCAGATCTGTTCCACGTGCTTCTTCGCGCCGCCAAAAGCACGTCCATCATCATGTTCCTGGTTTGCGCGGCACTCGTCTCCGCATGGCTCATCACCGCAGCGAACATTCCGAACGAAGTCGCAGGTTATATCGAGCCGCTGATCGACCGCCCGATGCTTCTGATGGCCGCAATGATGGTGCTGGTCTTCATTGTCGGAACCGCACTCGACCTGACGCCGACCATCCTGATCCTGACGCCTGTTCTGATGCCTATCGTCAAACAGGCGGGCATCGACCCGGTCTATTTCGGCGTTCTCTTCATCATCAACAACGCCATCGGCCTAATTACTCCTCCGGTTGGCGTGGTGCTGAACGTCGTCAGCGGCGTCGGCCGCATTCCGCTCGGCAAGGTCACGGTCGGCGTCTGGCCGTTCCTCGTTGCCGAAACCATCGTACTGGCGCTGCTGGTGATTTTCCCGGACATCGTCCTCGTACCGCTGCAGTATCTTCGTTAATTCAACCTGCTTCTCGCAAACAATCCAAGGGAGGATATTATGAGAAAGCTTCTTCTGACCACCACGGCCATCGCTTTCGCAGTTGGCGCCGCCGCTCCGGCAATGGCCGAATTCAACAGCCGCAATATCCGCGTTTCGAACGGCATCAATCAGGATCATCCGGTCGGCAACGGCATCAAGGCCATGCAGGCCTGCCTCGACGACAAGTCCGGCGGCAAGCTGAAGCTGACGGCATTCTGGGGCGGCGCTCTCGGCGGTGACCTTCAGGCGACGCAGGCCCTGCGCTCCGGCGTTCAGGAAGCGGTCGTGACGTCATCGTCGCCGCTCGTCGGTCTCATCCCGTCGCTCGGCGTCTTCGACCTGCCGTTCCTCTTCGCCAACGCCAAGGAAGCCGATGCAGTCATGGACGGCGCCTTCGGCGATATGATGAACAAGAAGCTGGAAGAACAGGGCCTCGTAAACCTGGCCTACTGGGAAAACGGCTTCCGCAACCTGTCGAACTCCAAGCATGCCGTGAACAAGTGGGAAGATTTCTCGGGCCTCAAGGTCCGCGTGATGCAGAACAACATCTTCCTCGACACCTTCCAGAACCTCGGCGCCAATGCAACGCCGATGGCTTTCGGCGAAGTCTTCTCGGCGCTGGAAACCAACGCGATCGACGCGCAGGAAAACCCCTATGTGACGATCGACACCTCGAAGTTCTACGAGGTGCAGAAATACATCACCGAGACGAACCACGCCTATACGCCGTTCCTCTTCCTCTTCTCCAAGCCGATCTTCGACAGCTACACGCCCGAAGAGCAGACCGCCCTGCGTGAATGCGCAGTCGTCGGCCGCGACGAAGAGCGCAAGGTCATCCGCGAACTGAACCAGAAGTCGCTGGAGAAGATCAAGGCTGCCGGCCTCGAAGTGAACACGCTGTCTGCAGAAGAGCAGACCCGTATCCGCGAAAAGTCGATGGTCGTCTACGAAAAGCACAAGGCTGAAATCGGCGCAGACGTCGTCGACGCCGTTCTGGCGGACCTGAAGAAGATCCGCGGCCAGTAATCCTTACCGGATACAATTGAAAACACCCGGAGGTTCCGCCTCCGGGTGTTTTTGTTTGTGAAAATCGCAGATGGAAAAAGGCTGCCGAAGCAGCCTTCCCAGAAGATCAGGACGCGGTGCGGTTCTGCCGGTTGGCGATGAGGTCTTCGACCACCGCCGGATCGGCGAGCGTCGACGTATCCCCCAGCGCACCAAAGTCGTCCTCGGCGATCTTGCGCAGGATGCGCCGCATGATCTTGCCGGATCGGGTCTTGGGCAGACCCGGCGCGAACTGGATCTTGTCAGGTGTCGCAACCGGTCCGATCTCGTTGCGCACGTGCTTCACCAGCTCCTCGCGCAACGCATAGTCGCCATTCTGGCCCGCCATCAGCGTGACATAACAATAAATGCCCTGGCCCTTGATGGCGTGCGGGTAGCCCACCACGGCCGCTTCCGAAACGAGGTGATGCGACACCAGCGCCGATTCCACCTCGGCCGTGCCAAGGCGGTGACCCGAAACGTTCAGCACGTCATCGACGCGGCCGGTGATCCAGTAATAGCCGTCCTCGTCACGCCGGCAACCGTCGCCGGTGAAGTACTTGCCCTTGTAGGTCGAAAAATACGTATCGACGAAGCGCTGATGATCGCCATAGACGGAGCGCGACTGGCCCGGCCAACTATCGATGATGCAGAGATTGCCGTCAGCGGGTCCTTCCAGCACATTGCCCTCGGCATCGACAAGCTGCGGCTGCACGCCGAAGAACGGCCGTGTGGCCGAACCGGGTTTCAGATCGGTCGCGCCCGGCAGCGGCGAAATGAGAATGCCGCCGGTTTCCGTCTGCCACCAGGTGTCGACGATGGGGCTCTTGTCCTCGCCGACCACATGGTAATACCACTCCCAGGCTTCCGGATTGATCGGTTCGCCGACCGTGCCGAGAAGCCGCAGACTCTCGCGCGAGGAGCGCTGGACGAACTGGTCGCCCGCCCCCATCAGCGATCTGAGCGCCGTCGGCGCGGTGTAGAAAATATTGACCTTGTGCTTGTCGATGACTTCCCAGAAACGGCCCTGATCCGGAAAATTGGGAACGCCTTCGAACATCAGCGTCGTCGCGCAGTTCGCAAGCGGCCCGTAGACGATATAGGAATGGCCGGTGACCCAGCCGACATCGGCCGTACACCAAAAAACCTCACCATCCTTGTAGTCGAAGACATATTCATGCGTCATCGACGTATAGACGAGGTAGCCGCCCGTCGTGTGCAACACGCCCTTCGGCTTGCCGGTGGAGCCGGACGTATAAAGGATGAATAGCGGGTCTTCCGCACGCATCTTCACCGGCGGGCAATCCGGCTTCACGGTGGCGATTTCCTGATGGTACCAGATATCGCGGCCGGGCGCCCAGCCGGTCTTGCCGCCGGTGCGGCGCACCACCAGAACCTTGTTGACGATGACATATTGTTTGGCGGCGATATCGATCGCCTTGTCGGTATTTTCCTTGAGCGGGATCGGCTTGCCGCCGCGCACGCCCTCATCGCAGGTGATGACGAAGGTGGACTGGCAATCGACGATGCGGCCCGCCAGCGCTTCCGGCGAGAATCCGCCGAACACGACGGAATGGATGGCGCCGATGCGGGCGCAGGCGAGCATCGCGTAAGCCGCCTCGGGTATCATCGGCATATAGATGGTGACGCGGTCGCCCTTCTTGACGCCGTGCTTCTTCAGCACATTCGCCAGACGGCAGACATAGTCATAGAGCTGGTTATAGGTGATCTTCTTGTCGATATAGGGGTTGTCGCCTTCCCAGATGATCGCCGTGCGCTCGCCATGCGTCTTCAGGTGCCGGTCGATACAGTTATAGGAAACGTTCGTCAGGCCGTCCTCGAACCACTTGATCGGCACCCTGCCCTTGAAGGACGTGTTCTTGACCTTGGTATAGGGCTTGAACCAGTCGATCCGCCGGCCGTGCTTGTCCCAGAACTTTTCCGGATCCTCGACGCTCTCCTGATACCATTTCTGGTAACGCTCATTGTCGATGAGCGTGCGGGCCTTCGCCGATTTGAGAACCGGGTAGATTTTGGCAGACATGAACTCCTCCTGGAACCGATATGGCTTTTAACGTGGCCCGAGACTCCCACCTCAGGCATGTGTTGAATTCATAGCAGTTCAAATCCGCACGGCAATTAGACAAAGGTCATTTGTTTCGCAAAGAATTGCAATTCTGATGCAATGCGGCTATAGAGCCCCCATATCCCGGAAATTAGTGGTTGATACCCACGGCCCGCGACACCGGCGCGGACGGACAGAAGGACTGTATCTATGGCTCAACAATTGCTCATGCCAAAGGCTACGGCTGTATGGCTGGTTGACAACACCGCGCTGTCGTTCGATCAGATCGCCACGTTCTGCAAACTGCATCCGCTCGAAGTCAAGGCGATTGCCGACGGTGAAGCCGCACAGGGCATCAAGGGTCTCGATCCGATTGCAACCGGGCAGCTCTCTCGTGACGAAATCGCCCGCGCCGAAGCCAATCCCAACCACAAGCTCAAGCTTTCCGAACCGAAGGTCCGCGTGCCGGAATCCAAGCGCCGCGGCCCGCGCTACACCCCGGTTTCCAAGCGCCAGGACCGTCCGAACGCCATTCTCTGGCTCGTTCGCAACCACCCGGAACTGAAGGATGCGCAGATCTCGCGTCTCGTCGGCACCACGAAGTCGACGATCGAGCAGATTCGCGACCGTACCCACTGGAACTCGGCCAACCTGACGCCGATGGACCCGGTGACGCTCGGCCTCTGCAGCCAGATCGATCTCGACCTCGAAGTCGAACGCGCCTCGCGCGGCCGTCCGCTGCCAACCGCCGAAGAACTCGACAACACGCTGCAGCCGGCAACGGCGACGGAAGGTCTGGACTACAGCTTCCAGCGCGAGGAAGACGAGCAGATCGACGCCGATGCGGTCTTCAAGAAGCTCAGCTCGCTGAAGTCTACGCAGAAGGACGAAGACGAGGACGATCACTACTGATCGGACGTCTTTTAGAGTTTGAAAACCCGGCCTCAGCGCCGGGTTTTTTATTTGCAGCCTTATCGTGTACCGAAGATCGCCGAGCCTACACGGACACTCGTAGCGCCGAATTCCACGGCAGTTTCGAAATCGCCCGACATGCCCATGGAAAGCTTCTCAAGCCCACATTGTTTGGCAAGCTTCGCCAGAAGCGCAAAATGCGGACCGGGATTTTCCTCCGCCGGCGGAATGCACATCAGTCCTTCGACCTGCAATTTCAGCTCATCCCGACAAAAGGCGACGAAAGCCACGGTCTCACGCGGATCGATACCCGCCTTTTGCGGCTCAAGCCCTGTATTGACCTGCACATAAAAACGAAGGCTGCGACCCTGTTTACCGCATTCCTCGGCAAGTGCGCGGGCGATCTTTTCGCGGTCGACGCTCTCGACGACATCAAACAGCGCCACGGCATCCGCCGCCTTGTTGGACTGTAGCGGGCCAATCAGATGCAACTCGATATCAGGCGTCTTCTCTTTAAGGCCTGGCCACTTGCCCTGCGCCTCCTGCACGCGGTTCTCGCCGAACACGCGCTGGCCCGCATCGATGACCGGCTGAATCGCCTCCGCCTCGAAGGTCTTCGAGACCGCGACGAGGGCAACATCCGCCGCCTTGCGTCCGGATTTTTCCGCAACATCGGCAATGCGCTGCCTGACATCCTCAAGACGTGCTTCAATTTCCATCACAAGACCTTCATTTGAACCATTCGCAACGCTAACTAGACGCCGATTGCCTTGATGCCAAGCGGGTTTAGCACCATTTGAGGCACGCTGGCCAAGATTGAACGCCCGAATGCCCCGCCAAACTTGACGCCCCGGTCGTTTCATGGTGAAGGTCAGCGCAAATTTTTCCCCTCGATACCCGGAATTCTAAACAATGGCCATCGAACGTTACAATCCTCGCGACGCCGAGCCGCGCTGGCAGCAGAAATGGAACGAAGACAAGGTTTTCGTCACCGACAACAGCGATCCGCGCGAGAAATATTACGTTCTGGAGATGTTTCCCTATCCGTCGGGACGCATCCACATGGGCCATGTCCGCAACTATGCCATGGGCGACGTGGTCGCCCGCTACAAGCGCGCCCGCGGTTTCAACGTCCTGCACCCGATGGGCTGGGACGCCTTCGGCATGCCTGCCGAAAACGCCGCCATGCAGAACAAGGTTCACCCGAAGGACTGGACCTACCAGAACATCGCGACCATGCGCGGTCAGCTGAAATCCATGGGCCTGTCGCTGGACTGGACCCGCGAATTCGCGACCTGCGACGTGGAATATTACCATCGCCAGCAGGCGCTTTTCGTCGACTTCATGGAAAAGGGTCTGGTCTATCGCAAGCAGTCCAAGGTCAACTGGGACCCGGTCGACCATACGGTTCTCGCCAATGAGCAGGTGATCGACGGCCGCGGCTGGCGCTCCGGCGCGCTGGTCGAACAACGCGAGCTGACGCAATGGTTCTTCCGCATCACCGATTTCAGCCAGGACCTGCTGGACGAGCTGGATACGCTCGACCAATGGCCGGAAAAAGTGCGCCTGATGCAGAAGAACTGGATCGGCCGCTCCGAAGGCCTGTCGCTGCGCTGGCAGACGGTCGCCGACACGGCGCCGGAAGGTTTCTCCGACATCACCGTCTATACGACACGCCCGGACACCCTGTTCGGCGCATCCTTCCTGGCAATCGCCGCCGACCACCCGCTGGCGAGAGAACTGTCCGCGAACAACCCGGCGATTGCCGAGTTCTGCGACGAATGCCGCCGCCATGGCACCTCGCTCGCAGCACTCGAAACGGCTGAAAAGAAGGGTATCGATACCGGCGTCAAGGTCGTGCACCCGCTGGACCCCAGCTGGGAACTGCCGGTCTATGTCGCCAATTTCGTGCTGATGGACTATGGCACCGGCGCGATCTTCGGCTGCCCGTCGGGTGACCAGCGCGATCTGGATTTCGCCCGCAAATACGGCCTGCCGGTCGTGGCCGTCGTCGCCCCTGAAGGCCCCGATGCTGCAAACTTCACCATCGATGATACCGCCTTCACCGATGACGGCGTGATGATCAATTCCGGCTTCCTGAACGGTATGAAGACGACTGACGCCTTTGAGGCGATGGCGCAGAAGCTTTCTGCGCAGACGCTGGGCAACACGCCGCAGGCCGAGCGCAAGGTCAATTTCCGCCTGCGCGACTGGGGCATTTCCCGCCAGCGTTACTGGGGTTGCCCGATCCCGGTCATCCATTGCGAAGTCTGCGGCGTCGTACCGGTCCCGAAAAAGGACCTGCCGGTCAAGCTGCCCGACGACGTGACTTTCGACGTGCCCGGCAACCCGCTGGACCGGCACCCCACCTGGCGTCATGTCTCCTGCCCGCAATGCGGTCATGATGCGCGTCGCGAAACCGACACGATGGATACTTTCGTCGATTCCAGCTGGTATTACACGCGCTTCACCGCGCCGTGGGAAGACGCACCGACCGATCCGAAGGTCGCCAACCACTGGCTGCCGGTCGATCAGTATATCGGCGGCATCGAGCACGCGATCCTGCATCTGCTCTATTCGCGCTTCTTCACCCGCGCCATGCGCGAAACCGGCCATGTCGGCGTCAAGGAACCCTTCAAGGGCCTGTTCACGCAGGGCATGGTGGTGCACGAGACCTATAGCCGCGGCGAAGGCACCGCACGCGAATGGGTGCCGCCGGCCGAACTCAGGATCGAGGAAAGCGACGGGACCCGCCGCGCCTTCCTGCTCTCGTCCGGCGAAGAGGTGAAGATCGGCTCCATCGAGAAGATGTCGAAGTCGAAGAAGAACGTGGTCGACCCCGACGATATCATCGCATCCTACGGCGCCGATACCGCACGCTTCTTCGTGCTGTCGGACTCTCCGCCCGATCGCGACGTCATCTGGTCCGAAGCCGGGGTGGAAGGCGCAAACCGATTCGTCCAGCGCGTCTGGCGCATCATCGGCGAAGCGGCGGAAGAGCTGAGAACCGTCCAGCCGAAGCCTGCGACCGAAGGCGAAGGGCTGGCGGCCTCCAAGGCGGCCCACAAGACGCTGAAGGCTGTTCAGGAAGATCTGGACAAGCTCGCCTTCAACAAGGCCATCGCCCGCATCTACGAGCTGGTCAATGCGCTGGCCGGTCCGCTCGCCGATGTTGCTTCTGGCGGCAAGTCTGAGGACGTCAAGGCCGCCGCGCGCGACGCCGTCGAAATTCTCATCCGCATCATCGCCCCCATGACGCCGCATCTGGCGGAAGAATGCTGGTCCGCACTGGGTAATACGGGCCTCGTAGCCCAGACGCCATGGCCGGCCTTCGTCGCTTCGCTGGTCGAGGAAAACGATGTGATCATGCCCGTGCAGGTCAACGGCAAGAAGCGTGGCGAATTGACAATCGCGCGCGATGCGGATCAAGATGCGGTCCGAACGGCCGCCCTTGCGCTGGATGCCGTCAAATCCATTCTTGCCGGTGGCGAGCCCAAGAAAGTCATCGTGGTTCCGCAGAGGATTGTGAACATTGTTGTCTGACGTTTTTTCAAGATGGGGCCGCGTCGCGGCAGCGATTTCCGTCGTGACGATGGCTGGTCTTCTGGCAGGCTGCCAGGTGCGCCCGCTTTATGGGGAAGCTTCCGGAACCAAGGAAAGACTGGCGGCCGTCAGCGTCTCCGACGTCGGTGGCAGAGTCGGG
This sequence comes from Agrobacterium sp. D14, assembly GCF_001526505.1. Taxonomy (NCBI): domain Bacteria; kingdom Pseudomonadati; phylum Pseudomonadota; class Alphaproteobacteria; order Hyphomicrobiales; family Rhizobiaceae; genus Agrobacterium; species Agrobacterium sp. D14. Next base: position 149,314 of record NZ_ASXX01000042.1, on the reverse strand, counting down.
CAGGAAGTCCGCAACCAACTGATCTTTCTGATGTCCGGCGGCGCTGGCGAACCCGCCACGGCGCAATATAACGTCAAGATTTCCGTAAGCTCGAGCGCCACGTCAACGGAAGTGCAGAATTACGACCTGACGACCCGCGCGAACAACAATTACGATGGCCCTTACCCCGGTCGTGTCGTGATGAGCGGTCAATATGTGCTGACACGCGTTTCCGACGGTCAAATCCTGCGCTCTGCACGGCGTAGTGTGACGGCGCAGGTGGACCTGCCGCAGCAGGAATTCGCCAAGATCAGGGCAACCCGCGACGCCGAAAACCGTGCGGCCCGGGAACTGGCTGAAATCATCCGCACCGATATCGCCGCCACGCTCGGCCGCTGAGAGCGGCGGCCGTGACGGAGATAAAGTCCCATGAATTTGAGCGCTTCGCCGAAAATCCGGCGGAGCGCTTTCGCGTTTTCGTACTTTACGGCCCGGATCGCGGTCTCGTGTCGGAACGCGCAGGCGTCATCGCCAAAAAGACCGGTATCGATCCCGATGACGCTTTCGCATCGCTGAAACTGACCGCATCCGATCTGCAGGGCGACCCCGGCCGTCTGCTCGACGAGGTAAATGCCATCGGCCTTTTCGGCGGCGAAAAACTCGTCTGGGTCAAAGGTGCTGCGGCCGAAAAGGCGCTGGTGGATGCGCTGCAGATTCTTGCCGAGACCCCGCCGGAAGCGAGCTTCCTCATCATCGAAGCAGGCGACATCAAGAAGGGTACGGGACTGCGCAAGATCGCAGAACCGGCGCGCTCCATCGCCGCTATTCCCTGTTATGCCGACGATGCGCGCTCATTGAACGCATTGATCGATCAGGAACTCTCCGCCGATAATCTGCGCATTGCGCCAGCCGCAAGACAGAGGCTAATCGAATCCCTGGGTGGTGACCGTATCGCCTCGCGCAACGAAATCCGCAAGCTGGCGCTCTATTGCCGCGGAGCCGACGTGGTCGAGGAAGACGATGTGCTGGCGATCATCGGTGACGCCAGCACGGTTTCCGCAGACGATGCCGTCGACGCCATTCTGAAAGGCGACAGAAATGCCTTTTTCCATGCGACGCAGAAGATCGTCTCTTCGAAGACCCCGATCTTCCTTGTGCTCCAGGGGTGCCTCAAGCAATTCCAGTTGCTCGACCAGATGCGGGCCGAAATGGATGAGAAAAAACTGCAGGCCGGTCAGGTCATGCAGACACTTGGACGCCACATCCATTTCCGCAGAAAACCCATCATCGAAAGAGCCCTGCGAACCTGGCAGCCAGCGGCGATCGCCCGCGAGATGAACCGTCTGCAGGCCGCTATCCTGCAAAGCCGTCAGCGGCAAAGCCTGGAGGAAAGCGTGGCCCTTCTGACATTGCTGTCGACCACGCTGCAATCCGGCCGCGGCGGATGAGGCCCAGCAAAAAGCCCTCGCGCTGCTGCTGCGAGGGCTTTTTAAATCATGGTTTCGCGGTCAGGCCGTAAAACTCAGTCGCCCTGTCCGGGCTCGGCGGAGAAATAAAGCTCGAGCTTGCCTTCGACACCGTCCATTTCCTTGGCTTCCGGCATCGGGTCGCGCTTGATCGTGATATTGGGCCAGATTGCCGCATATTCGGCATTGAGCTTCAACCATTTGTCGAGACCCGGCTCCGTATCGGGCTTGATGGCTTCGGCGGGACATTCCGGTTCGCAGACACCGCAATCGATGCACTCGTCGGGATTGATCGCGAGGAAATTTTCACCCTCGTAAAAGCAGTCGACGGGGCAGACCTCAACGCAATCGGTATATTTGCAGCGGATGCAATTGTCGGTCACGACATATGTCATGATGAACTCCAGAATATGCAGGCCGGGTCTGTGGGCTTCGGAACACAAGCCGTCGCCCGGAATTCAGACAGGGCAATTTCGCAAGTGACGTAATGCCTTTGCTTGCAGATAGCAAGGATAAACAATTCTGAAAAACGGGTGCGACCCGGAGGTTTATTCTAATCTTTGCTTCCGTCGCTGTCAGACAGAAATCTGTCGAGCGCCCTGCGCTCTTTTTTGGTGGGACGCCCGCTGCCCGGCTGGCGCAACGCCTGCTCGAGAGGTGTCAGCCTGTCGGAAGGTTCCCGTGGCGGCGTCTCGTCGTCATAGAGAAGTCTGGCTTCCTCATAGGGTCCACGCCGTGTTCCGCCGGACTTGACGACAAGCACCTTGTCCATCCGCTCGAAGCCGATCTCCAGCCTGTCGCCCGCCTTCACCACATGGCTGGACTGGCGAATGGCAATGCCGTTGACCTTGACATGGCCAGACTGAATGTAGCTCTGGGCAAGCGAACGGGATTTTGCCATGCGGGCAAAGAACAGCCACTTGTCCAGACGCTGACGCGTGCTTTCCAGTGGCTGTTCGCTGCTTCCCATGGGCTTACTTCTTCAGCTGCTCCTTGAGAGCAGCGAGCTTTGCGAAAGGCGAATCCGGATCGAGCGGCTTTTCCTTGCGCGGCGGCTTGGCTTCGAAGCGCTGCTGACCCTGCGGCTTTCCGCCACGGTCATTGCGTTCCGGCCGGTCCTTGCGCTCCCCGCGATCGTGACGATCGTTGTTGCGGTTGTTGCCACGGTCGGGACGTCCGCCATCACGCTTGCGCTCACCGTCGCCACTGCGATTGGCAGCTTCGCGGTTTGCACCGTCACGATTGTCGCGACGACCTTCACCGCGACGCTCGCCCTGTTCGCGCGCTCCTTCACCACGGCCCTGACCGCGATTGCCGGGACGACGGTTTTCACCACGCTGATTTTCGTTGCGACCACCCGGACGCCACAGAAGAACGGGCTTGGGCTCGGCGGCCTCAGCGCTTTCCGGCACGGCCTCGGCTGCGACAGCCTCTTCGCTGGCAGCTTCCGCAACCGGCGCCTCGACAGCTTCGCCTTCGACAGCAGCCGCCGTCTCGGACACCTGTTCTTCGGAAGCCGGCTCGTGTTCCTCGGTCTCGACGCTTTCCTCTTCAGCCGTCGCCGCTTCCGCGGCAGCCGGAGCAGAGGCACCGGCGTGGCTGGCGAGGAAGGCCTGCGCCTCTTCCGCCGTCACCTGATCGGCACGATAACCGAGGCCCTTCAAAATTTCTTCCATGTCATCAAGCGTCGCGCCGAGAATGGAAAGCATGGCGGTCGTTGTCGTGAAACGGCGACCGTCATAGGCGCCTTCCGGACGCGGCTGCTGACCGGGTTTCCACTGCAGCAGCGGGCGGATGAGATCGGCCAGACGCTCCAGAATGTCGATACGCACGGCGCGCTTTCCGAGGAAGCGGAAACCGGCGAGCTTGTAGAACATACGCTCGAAGCTGGCATCGGTGACGACCGAGGTACGGCCTGCGGCCAGCACCGGAATGAGATCGCCGTAACCCGGCTTGCCGAGACCGTCATTCTTCAAAGCCCAGAGCAGCGTCACAAGCTCCGCCGGGGCGGGCTTGAGAAGCGCAGGCAGAAAAACGTGATAGGCGCCGAAACGAACGCCGTAACGGCGCATGGAGGCGCGTGCATCCTGATCCAGAGACTTCACGTCTTCGGCAACGTCGCGGCGGAACAGCACACCAAGATTTTCCACGAGCTGGAACGCCAGACCCTTCGCCAGACCCTGAAGGTCTTCGGCGCGGGAAATATCGTCCAGCGGCTTCAGCACGGTCGCAATCTGATGATTGACGAAACGCTCGACGCGCGCCAGCGCGTGATCACGGGCATTGCCGTTCAACTGCTCGTCGGCAAGCAGGATCACCCGTGGCTTCATGATGTTGTCGCCGGCCGAAAGGCGGGCAACCGGTTCGCCCAACCAGCGAACCAGACCATCGGAGCTCAAAGCGAGATCGCCATTTCCACTGGCATGCAGACGCGCGGCACGCGCCTCGAATTCGAGCGCAAGCGCCTTCTGCGCCGCAGCCTGCACGGCCTTCTGATCCGGCCCTTCCATTCCCGGCACCGGCGTGAACCGGAACCCGGCCAACTGGCCGACGTGATGACCTTCTACGAAGACATCACCATTTACACTGATTTCAGCTTCAAGCATCGCATTCTCTCTCAGGCGCCTCATGAGCACAGATGTCCTGCGATCAACAAAGCGTTTCGTCAACCTTTCATGTAGCGCATCGGACAATCGATCCTCGATTTCCCGAGTCTTTTCTTGCCAGTGTGTCGGATCGGCAAGCCATCCTGGGCGGTTCGATACATAAGTCCATGTTCTGATCTGCGCAATCCTCGCAGACAAGGTATCGATCTCTCCATCCGTGCGGTCGGCGCGGCGCACCTGCTCGGCCATGAAATCCTCGTTCACCGCCCCGCGTTTGACGAGGTCGAAATAGAGCGTGGAGATCAGATCCGCATGCTGGGCAGGAGCAATGCGGCGATAGTCGGGAAGCGCGCACGCCTCCCAGAGTTTTTCCACCCGCGAATCGGTCGTCGTCACATCGATGATCTCGGGATAACGCGACAGATATTCCAGCGCCTGCTGGTCGATTGCCGGCAGGGCGCGCGAAAGTCCCTGGATCGCCGGCGCGGCATCGAGGCTCAAGCGCAGATTGGCGATGGAGGAAAAATCGAAATTTTTCGTCCGCCACTGCAGAACCTTCACCGCATCGAACTGATGGGTTTCGATCCGCTCCACCAGCTCGTCATCGAACGGATCGACACGCCCCGTCACGCCGAATGTACCGTCGCGAAGATGGCGGCCGGCGCGGCCGGCGATCTGGCCGATCTCGCCGGGATTGAGATTGCGGAACTGATAGCCGTCGAATTTGCGGTCCTGCGCGAAGGCGACATGGTCGACATCGAGGTTGAGACCCATGCCGATGGCGTCCGTCGCCACCAGATATTCGACGTCGCCGGATTGGTAGAGCCCCACCTGCGCATTACGCGTGCGCGGCGAAAGCGCGCCCAGCACCACGGCAGCACCACCGCGCTGGCGGCGCACCAGCTCGGCGATGGCATAGACCTCATCGGCGGAAAAGGCGACAATCGCCGTGCGTTGCGGCAGGCGGGTTATCTTCTTCTGACCCGCATAAAAGAGCTGCGACAGGCGCGGGCGTTCCACAACGGTGATTCCCGGCAGCAGCTTTTCGAGGATAGGGCGCATCGTGCCGGCGCCGAGCAGCAGCGTTTCCTCCCGCCCGCGCAGATGCAGCACCCGGTCGGTGAAGATGTGCCCGCGCTCGAGATCGCCCGCCAGCTGCACCTCATCAATCGCGACGAAGGCGGCCGTCGTCTCGCGCGGCATGGCTTCCACCGTGCAGACGGAATATTTGGCTTTGGGAGGCGCGATTTTTTCTTCGCCGGTAATCAGCGCCACATTCGGCGCACCCACCTTTTCAACGAGACGGGTATAGACCTCCCGCGCCAGAAGACGCAGCGGCAGGCCAATGACACCGCTGCCATGCGCGACCATCCGCTCGATCGCGTAATGGGTCTTGCCGGTATTGGTGGGGCCGAGAACGGCCGTGACACCGCGGCCGCTCAGGATCATGGGGCGAAAATTCAACGTACTATCCGCGAATCGACTTCATCTGCTTGCCGTGCGTCCGGCATCACCGATACGGGCCGCACGCACCACACATGGCAACGCCCGCAGACAAAGGCAATAGGCCTCACCCGCAAAGTGGCGCAGGGCGACCTGTCGACGGAATTTTCCGTTCAGATTCAGCTAGTTGAGCAAACAAAAAGAATCCGGCGAAAATGAAATCGATTCGGCTGCGGAACAGTCTGCGAACGAATCGAATACGAATCGCTGACTCGATGGGATTCAGCTTTTGTTCTCCGCAATATCTGGTTGGCCAGGGCGCAGACCATACCAGATTATGAATCCGGATAAGTCCTTGGCCGGATTCCGCTTTACGGTAAAGCCGCCGGGCAGAAAATCCAGGAATCGGCTGTCAAGCGGCAATCCCGGAAAAGCCGATCAGAAACATGCACGAAGGGTCGGATCAGAGCGCCTCGCCGGCAAGCAGACGCGGCGCATTCGCATCCGTCGTGCCGGCGGCCTGACCGATGAAATAGGATTTGAGACCCGGCAAACGATCCACGACGCCGAGACCGAAATCGCGCATGAGACGGATGGGGCCAATATCGTTGGAGAAAAGCCGGTTCAGCACATCCGTCGTCACGCCCATCCGCAACGTGTCGAAACGCCGCCAGGACTGGTAACGCTCCAGAACGTTGAGTGAGCCGATATCGAGGCCGAGCCGGTCGGCCTCGACCACGGTTTCGGCGAGAGCCGCCACGTCCTTGAAGCCAAGATTGAGGCCCTGCCCGGAAATCGGGTGAATGCCGTGCGCCGCATCACCCGCAAGCGCGAAACGCGGTGCAACGAAAGAGCGCGCCAGCGTCAGACCCAATGGGAAGGCGCGGCGGGGACCGACCGGGCGAAGAGGACCGAGCTTGTGACCGAACCGGCGTTCCAGTTCTTCCTCGAACACCAGATCGTCGGAAGCGACCAGCCTGTCGGCATCGGCCGTGCGTTCGGTCCAGACGAGCGAAGAGCGGTTTCCCTTCAGCGGCAGGATGGCGAAGGGCCCCGATGGCAGGAAATGCTCCTCGGCGCAGCCCTCATGCGGACGCTCATGCTCAACGGTCGTCACGATACCGGACTGATCGTAAGCCCAGTGCACGGTCTTGATACCGGCCATGTCCCTGAGCGCGGAGCGAACGCCGTCACAGGCAATCAGCAATCGCGCTTCGAGCGTCGACCCGTCGGAAAGGCGAATGGCCGTCGACTGGGGACCCGCGGTAAAATCGGAAACACTGAGACCGTGACGGATTTTTATGCCAAGGCGCTCGCACAGGCCTCGCAATGCGCCCACCAGAGCGACGTTCGGAACCATATGGGCAAACGGCCTGCCTTCTTCCACGGCGCCGTCGAACGTCAGGAACACGGGACGCACCGGATCGGCGGTCTTCGAATCGGTGACGATCATCTTGTGTATCGGCTGGGCTTCCGGCTCGATTTCGTTCCATATGCCGAAAACATCGAGCATCCGGGTGGCTGCCGCAATAATGGCGGAAGCGCGAACGTCCTTCGACCAGACATCCTCGGGAGAGGCCTCAACCACCTGCACATCAAGATGCGGGGCCGCCTGCTTGATTGCGACAGCAACGGAAAGACCGACATATCCGCCGCCTGCCACCACTACGTCCAGCATCGCGCTTCTCCTCAAATCTTGTGCACGCATCATCGGCGCACTATAGACCATGTGACGTCTTCCTACAGCCGGAGCAGGCCGAAAAAATGTCGCATCCCTCGCAAACGTCAGACCCGATGGCCAATCTCATCGCCACACTCGATCTTGAGAAGCTGGAAGAGAACCTGTTCCGGGGCGAAAGCCCGCAGATCGGCTGGCAGCGGGTTTTCGGCGGCCAGGTCATCGCGCAGGCCCTGATCGCCGCGCAGAGGACCGTGGATAACGACCGTTTCGTGCATTCGCTGCATGCCTATTTCATGCGCCCCGGCGATCCGCTGGTGCCTATCGTCTACCAGGTGGAACGCATCCGCGATGGCGCGAGCTTCTGCACACGCCGGGTGGTCGCCATCCAGCATGGCAAGGCCATTTTTTCCATGTCGGCCTCGTTTCAGATTTTCGAGGATGGTTTCGACCATCAGATCAAAATGCCTGACGTGACGCCGCCTGAAAAACTGATAAGCGAGGAGCAGATGCAGGCAGCCTTTCTTGCCAAGGCGCCTGCCTCTATCCGCAAATACTGGAGCAACAAGCGGCCGATAGAGATACGGCCGGTATCGCTGACCCACTATATATCCAAGGAAAAACTCGAACCGCAGCAGGATATCTGGGTCCGCGCCGTCGGCGATGTGCCTGATGATCCGCGCCTGCAATCGGCCATTCTCGCCTATCTGTCGGATATGACCCTGCTCGACACCTCGCTCTACGCCCATGGCACGACCATCTTCGATCCTTCCATTCAGGTGGCGAGCCTCGACCACGCCATGTGGTTCCACCGCCCCTGCCGGCTGGACGACTGGCTGCTCTACACACAGGACAGCCCCAGCGCTTCCGGCGCACGCGGTTTGACCCGTGGCAATATTTTCACCAGACAGGGTGAACTGGTCGCCTCCGTGGCGCAGGAGGGTTTGATCCGCAAAAGGGCAAATGATTAAATAATGTGCTTTTTTTGAAAATCGCACATTTAATGGACGCAAATTTTGGCGACAAATGCCCCTTTTTCAGACGCCCTTCATATAAGTTTTATATTTCAATAAGTTAGATACACACTCAAAACTGGCACGCCCTTTGAATGTATGTCCGCAGTCGCTGTTACTGATCTGCCAGCGGCAGGAGAGTCGGCTCCGTGCCGAGGACAAAACAAAGGATGGGAAACCAGATGAAAATTGTGATGGCCATTATCAAGCCGTTCAAGCTGGATGAAGTGCGCGAAGCGCTCACCGGCGTCGGCATCCAGGGCCTGACCGTGACCGAGGTAAAGGGTTACGGACGCCAGAAGGGGCATACCGAGATTTATCGCGGCACGGAATATGCGGTGAGCTTCCTTCCCAAGCTGAAGATCGAGATCGCAGTTCCATCCGACGTCGTCGACAAGGCTGTCGAAGCGATCGCGTCTGCGGCAAAGACCGGGCAGATCGGTGACGGCAAGATCTTCGTCTACTCTATCGAACAGGCCGTGCGCATCCGTACCGGCGAAACCAACACAGAAGCGCTTTGAAGCACGGCTGACAGGGGAGTTTTCTAGCTATGCAACTCAACAAGTTTTCAACGCTCGGCAAGCTGGGCGCCGCAGCGGCGGCCCTGATGGCTCCGGCCATCGCCTTTGCCCAGGATGCCGCGCCGGCAGCAGCCGCAGCGCCCGTTCCGGAAAAAGCCGACACCGCATTCATGTATGTCGCGACGATCCTCGTGCTTTTCATGATCATTCCGGGCCTGGCCCTGTTCTACGGCGGTCTCGTCCGCACCAAGAACATGCTCTCCGTTCTCATGCAGTGCACGGTCGTCGGCGCAGTCATGATGCTCGTCTGGGTAATTTACGGTTACTCCTTCGCCTTTGGCGGCGGCACCGGCCCTTATTTCGGCGGTTTCGGCAAGCTGTTCCTGTCGGGCGTTTCGCTTGACAGCACCTCGGCAACCTTCTCTGAGGGCGTCGTGATCTACGAATACACCTTCATCGCCTTCCAGATGACCTTCGCGGCCATCACACCGGCGCTGATCATCGGCGCCTTCGCAGAACGCGTCAAATTCTCCGCCGTCATCCTCTTCACCATCCTTTGGGCCACCTTCGTCTATTTCCCGGTCGCTCACATGGTCTGGGATGCAAACGGCCTGATCTTCGGCATGGGCGCTCTCGACTTCGCCGGCGGCACCGTCGTTCACATCAATGCCGGTATCGCAGGCCTGATCGGCGCGATCATGGTCGGCAAGCGTACCGGCTTCGGCAAGGACATGATGGCCCCCCACTCGATGACGCTGACCCTTGTCGGTGCAGCCATGCTGTGGTTCGGCTGGTTCGGCTTCAACGCCGGCTCCAACCTCGAAGCTTCGGGCGGTGCGGTTCTCGCAACCATGAATACCTTCCTCGCAACCGCAGCCGCCATCGTTTCCTGGTCGCTGGTTGAAAGCTTCACCCGCGGCAAGGCCTCCATGCTGGGCGCCGCTTCCGGCATGATCGCCGGTCTCGTCGCCGTCACCCCCGCCGCCGGCTCCGTCGGCCCGATGGGCGCCATCGTTCTCGGCCTCATCGTCTCGCCGATCTGCTACTTCTTCGTCTCCGTGGTGAAGAACAAGTTCGGTTACGACGACACTGCCGACGTCTTCGGCGTCCACGGCATTGGCGGCATCATCGGCGCTCTCGGCACCGGCATCTTCACCTCGCCGCTGCTTGGCGGCACGGGCAAGGAAGACTTCTCCATCGCCTCGCAGCTCTGGACGCAGTTCGTCGCCGTCGCCATCACCATCGTCTGGTGCGCCATTGTCTCCGCGATCCTCTACAAGATCGTCGACGTGATCGTTGGTCTGCGGGTTCCGGTCGAAGCCGAACGCGAAGGTCTCGACCTCGCAACCCACGGCGAAGCCGCCTACCATTCCTGATATCCGGGAAAAGGGGTTCTCCATCTCCTCTCCCAAAAGAAGGCCCGCTCCGGCGGGCCTTTTTCTTTGCCGTAAATCCGAAGCGCTTCAAAAAACCGCATGGTTAACACGACATTAACCAGCAAGCGGTTAGTTTTCCCTGTCAATCCGGGATCAGGTCTCCTGCCGGATCTTGCCGAAACCATAAAACGACGGGTTCAGGGACATGGGCAGAATGCATTCTCCGACATTCGATGGTCGTCACACGCGCTTCGTGTTGACGGCGTTTTTCGTGCGTCAGATCATGGCTCTCGCCGGTTTCGCTCTGCTGGCCACGATTGCACTGGGCATCGCCGCACTCGCGACATGGAATGTCGCGGATCCGAGCCTCTCCTACGCGACAGGAAACCAGCCCACCAATCTTCTGGGCTACGGCGGTGCGATTTTCGCCGATATCGTGATGCAGTTCCTCGGGCTTTCCGCAATCATCTCGCTCCTGCCCGTCATCGCCTGGGCGATCGCGCTGATCGCCGGCCGCAAATTCCACCGCATACCCGTTCGCCTCGTGGCCTGGGTCGCAGGCGCCATCGTCTGCGCCGCTTCGCTCGGCTGTTTTCCGGCCCCCGTGACATGGCCGCTGCCGAACGGCATTGGCGGTGTCATCGGTGACATGATCCTGCGTTTTCCCGCCCTTTTCATCGGCGCTTACCCCACCGGCACGATTGCCACGGTACTGGGTGTCATATTTGCGGCGCCCGCCGCATGGCTGATGCTGTTTGCCGCCGGTGTTGTTGGCGGTCTGGATGACGAGCTGGAACGCGAAGCGGCTCCCGTCGCCACCAGCAAGGCCCGCGCCGCCCGTGAGGCCGAAGAGGATGACGAAGACGACGGCGAGGGTTTCTTCGCCAATATGCTCGCCTTCGGCGCACTGGCGCATTACTGGTACATCACCCAGGCGCGCCTGCGCCGCCTGTTCGGTCTGAAGTCTAAATCCCTGCACGATGAATTCGAACATCCTTACGACTTCAACGAATATGAATTCGGCACGCTGAACGAACCGTCGCGCCTCAAGACCGCGATCAACCGTCTCGATCAGCGCGCAGAGCCGTCTTTCGAAGAACGCGCCGCATCGCGTCGCCAGATGTCACCTCCCTCTATCGCGCTCGATCATGACGAGGACATGGATGACGAACAACCCTTCGACGCGGATGGACGCCGGCTGCCGAACGGCATTCTCTCCGACGACGAGTCCGACCAGAAATTCACGGCCCGACAGGCGCCGGGACGCGGGCAGCCCAGAATAACCGCCCCTTCCGCACGCCCGAAGCCCAGCGAGCGCGTGGCAAGGGAAGCGCAGGCCTCTTTCATCGCCGCAGACGGTTTCCAGCTCCCCACAGTCCATCTTCTGGCGGAGCCGAAGAATGTCGTTCGCGACAATATGCTGAGCGAGGAAGTGCTGGAACAGAACGCCCGCCTTCTGGAAGGCGTTCTCGAGGATTTCGGCGTCAAGGGCGAAATCATTCATGTCCGCCCCGGCCCGGTCGTCACGCTCTACGAACTGGAACCGGCACCCGGCATCAAATCCTCGCGCGTCATCGGCCTTGCCGATGACATCGCCCGCTCCATGAGCGCGATCGCCGCCCGCGTCGCCGTCGTTCCCGGCCGCAATGCCATCGGCATCGAACTGCCGAACCAGACGCGCGAAACCGTGTTCCTGCGGGAACTGATCGGCAGCCGCGATTTCGAAAACAGCAAGGCCAAACTCGCCATGGCCCTCGGCAAGACCATCGGCGGTGAACCCGTCATCGCCGATCTTGCCAAGATGCCGCATCTTCTCGTTGCCGGCACCACGGGTTCGGGTAAGTCGGTCGCCATCAACACCATGATCCTGTCGCTGCTTTACCGCATGTCGCCGGAACAGTGCCGCCTGATCATGATCGACCCGAAAATGCTCGAACTGTCGATCTATGACGGCATTCCGCATCTGCTCTCTCCCGTCGTTACCGATCCGAAAAAGGCCGTCGTGGCGCTGAAGTGGACGGTGCGCGAGATGGAAGAGCGCTACAAGAAGATGTCGAAGATCGGCGTGCGCAATATCGACGGTTTCAACAGCCGCGTGCAGCAGGCACTCGATAAGGGCGAAATCCTCACCCGCACGGTGCAGACCGGCTTCGACCGCCAGACCGGCGAGGCGATCTACGAGACAGAAGAATTCGATCTGAAGCCCCTGCCCTATATCGTCGTCATCATCGACGAGATGGCCGACCTGATGATGGTCGCCGGCAAGGACATCGAAGGCGCGGTGCAGCGCCTGGCGCAGATGGCGCGCGCCGCCGGCATCCATGTCATCATGGCCACCCAGCGCCCCTCCGTCGACGTCATCACCGGCACGATCAAGGCAAACTTCCCGACCCGCATCTCCTTCCAGGTGACGTCGAAGATCGACAGCCGTACCATCCTTGGAGAGCAGGGCGCCGAACAGCTGCTCGGCATGGGCGACATGCTCTATATGGCAGGCGGCGGACGCATCCAGCGCGTGCACGGTCCTTTCGTCTCCGACAACGAGGTGGAAGAAATCGTCGCCTATCTGAAAACACAGGGCGCACCGGAATATCTGGAAGCGATTACCGAGGAAGACGACGAGGAAGGCAATGGCGGCGGCCCGGCCGGCGCCGGCAGTTTCTCCGATTCCGAAGACCCTTACGATCAGGCCGTGGCCGTTGTGCTTCGCGATGGCAAAGCCTCCACCTCCTATGTGCAGCGGCGTCTCGGCATCGGCTATAACCGCGCCGCCTCGCTGATCGAGCGCATGGAGCAGGAGGGCATTATCGGCCCCGCCAACCACGCCGGAAAACGCGAAATACTCGTACCGACGGAAGCAGACATCATCGAGCGGTAACGCCCGCAACCAAGCGCGGCGAAGAAGCGTTATTACACGCTTTCAACGTCATGAAGCCGCCGCCTTTTATGCGGACAATCGCTGCGATGAAGGAGAATAGAATGAACGACCTCACCACCGGCGAAACGGCCAACGCAAACGCACCGCAAAACGGCGTGACGCGTCGTGGCGTGCTGACGGCATTTTCCATGGCCGCAATCATGGCCGGCCTGTCGCCGCTTGACGCCTTTGCCCAGGCGGCCGGCAATACGGCGACCGCGCAGAAAATCGCCAATCACTTCTCGTCGGTCAAAACCATGATGGGGGAATTCGTCCAGTTCGGCCCGCGCGGGGAACAGACCGGCGGCAAGTTCTACATCGAACGCCCCGGCAAACTCCGCTTCAATTACGAAGACCCCTCGCCCATGCGGGTCATCGCCGACGGCAAGAACGTCGTCATCGGCAATATGAAGCTCAAGACCTGGGATCTTTATCCGCTCTCCAAGACGCCGCTCAGCCTGCTTCTGTCCGACAAGATCGATCTCGGCAACCAGAAGGTTCGCAACGTCAAGGAAGAATCGGACCTGACCACCATCGTGCTGGGCGACAAGAGCGTCTTCGGCGATTCCACCATTACCCTGATGTTCGATCCGAAGACCTTCGATCTGCGGCAATGGACCACGACCGATGCCCAGAACAAGGACACGACCGTCATGATCTTCAACGTCCAGACCGGCGTGAACCTCGATGAGCGCGTCTTCAACATCAATTACGAGGAAGTTCGCAAAGGCGGCTGAGGCTTTAAGCCCCAAAAGAGCTCCTCAAAAGGCGGCCCTGCGGTCGCCTTTTTCATTTTACCGCTAAAATACATTCCCGTTTTCGTCGCGATGTTATAAGCCTGCGCCCCGGAAACATGTCACGGGCCAAGCGGTTCGCGGCAGTAAAAGCGGAGCACATGCATGTCGTTTTCGATAACCACCTGGAACATCAACTCGGTCAGGCTCAGAATGCCGATCGTTGAGCAGTTTCTGGTACGTTACAAACCCGACATTCTTTGCCTGCAGGAAACGAAATGCCCGAATGGCGAGTTTCCGATGAAGCCGTTGAAGGCGCTCGGCTATGAGCATGTCATCATCCATGGCCAGAAGGGCTATCACGGCGTCGCCATCGCCTCGAAGCTTCCACTGACCGAAGATCATCGACAGGACTATTGCGGTATCGGCGACGCACGCCACATTTCCGCGATTTTTAAGGTCGGATCGCGCCGCGTGAGGCTGCATAATTTTTATGTGCCGGCAGGCGGTGACGAGCCGGATCGTTCGATCAATCCAAAATTCGGCCACAAGCTGGATTTCATCGAGGAAATGAAGGCGCTGCGCGCCGATGGTGTGCCTGGCACCTCGTCCATTCTCGTCGGCGATCTCAACATCGCACCGCTCGAAAATGACGTCTGGTCGCACAAGCAGCTTCTGAAGATCGTCAGCCACACGCCTGTCGAAACCGAAGGCATGCTTGACATCATGAAGAAGGGCAACTGGCTCGATCTGATGCGCCTGAACGTGCCGGAGACGGAAAAGATCTATACCTGGTGGAGCTACCGCGCCAAGGACTGGGAAGCGGCTGATCGCGGCCGCCGCCTCGACCATATCTGGTCTTCGCAGGATCTCGGTTCCTCACTCGAAAAAATCGACATATTGCGCGAGGCCCGCGGCTGGAACCGGCCATCAGACCATGTTCCCGTCACCGCCCATTTCCGGTTCTGAACAGGCGGAATTGTCTGGCGTCAGACGAAGCGGTTCTGCAAACGGGCCGCACCCGCCGCCAGCGACGCGATATTGTCGCGAATACGCGCCGACACGATATCGGCAACCTCCGGAAACTCCTCCACCAGCCGGTGGAAGAGGATGCGCGTTATGCGGATGACTTCGGAATCCTCCACTGCCACGGCAGTAAACTTCCGTTCGCAGAGCGTGAAAAGCGCGAGCTCCGAAAGCAGTGCCCCCTTGCCCGGCGTCGCCTGCAGCACGGGCTTGCCATCCCGCCCGGCCGTGAAAAGCTCGAAATGGCCAGCCGTCACCGCAAAAGCGCATTCGGCCGGTGAGTGTTCCCGGAACAATGTCTGCCCGGCCGATACACGGCGGCGCTCCGCACCGAAGGCGATAAGCCGCAGCTGGTCATCGCTGAACCCCGCAAATAACGGCACTTGCCCCAGCAGCATGATATCGTCCGTCAAGGCCATGTCGATCGTTACTCCGGAAAAACGCCTGCATCACTATAGCGGTTTTCCAATATCGGCCCTCAAAATACAAGCTGTTAGAACGCCGCGCGCCTTTTCGGACGCGCAGCGTGTGCTTTGGACACATGACAGGTGCAAAGAGGCCCCTGCTCAGGGAACGATCTTGTATCCGCCGTTCTCGGTCACCAGAATTTCAGCGTTGGACGGGTCGCGTTCGATCTTCTGGCGCAGACGATAGACATGCGTTTCCAGCGTGTGCGTTGTCACCCCGGAATTGTAACCCCAGACCTCTTCCAGCAGGACGTCGCGGGTAACGACGGTGCTGCCGGCGCGATAGAGATAACGGATGATCGCCGCTTCCTTTTCCGTCAGGCGGATTTTCTTGCCGTCCTCCGTCGTCAACAGCTTCTGGCTGGGCTTGAACTGATAGGGACCGACGGTGAAAACCGCATCCTCACTCTGCTCATATTGACGCAGCTGTGCCCGGATACGCGCCAGAAGCACGGCGAAACGGAAGGGTTTCGTCACATAGTCGTTCGCCCCGGCTTCCAGCCCAAGAATAGTATCGGAATCGGTGTCATGCCCGGTCAGCATGATGATCGGCGCCTTGAAGCCGCCCTTGCGCAACAGCTTTACCGCCTCACGGCCGTCCATGTCCGGAAGGCCGACATCCATGATCAGAAGATCGACCTGGGCGGTCTTGGCGGTCTGCATCGCCTGCGCGGCATTGGCGCCGCTGAGCAGCGAGAATTCCTCATAGGGAGACAATTGCTCGGTCAGCGTCTCCCGAAGATCGTCGTCATCGTCCACCAGAAGGATAGTGCGAGCCGTCATTCGGATTCTCAGCCTTTCTTACTTTAGCGCATCGGCCCAAAAATCAGGCTCGATTTTCGAGAGGCACGATGCGTAGTTTAAAAGAGTTAGAGCGTGCCTTGTGCATCCCAAAAGACGCCTGGCGCTCTAATTATCAGCCAATTCAGCGGTTTGCCGATAAAAGGTCAACCCATTGCCATGATATAACGAAGTGCTATGACTTCACGTTAAATAACCTGCAAAGCAAAATCTCGTGAAAAACATGAGCACCCAGCCCGTAAGACAACGTAAACGCGCATCGACGCTCATGGTTCGGCCGGCTCCCTCGAAAATCAGCCGCGCCATCGTCCAGCTCGGGCATCTCACCTTTCCAGCCGCGATCGGACGCAATGGCCGCACTGCGCTGAAACGCGAGGGAGACGGAAAATCTCCCATCTCCACCATCGGCCTGCTGCACGGGTTTTATCGCGGCGACCGCCTTCCCGGCATCGCCACGGCACTGCCGATGCAGCGAACACGCAAGTCCATGCTGTGGTGCGACGAACCCCGTAGTCCCAATTACAACAGGCTGGTCAAGGCGCCCTTCGCCCCGAGCCATGAAGAGATGATGCGGAAGGACAGCCTCTACGACGTCTGCCTGGTGCTCGACTGGAATATCACCTCGAGAAGCCGCAACCGCGGCTCGGCGATCTTCATGCATCTGATCAGACCGGGATATGAGCCGACCGCGGGCTGCGTCGCCCTTCATCCCCGTGACATGCGGCGCATCCTGCCGCATCTGCGCAAAGGCACGAAAATCCGCATCCTGTGAATTTCAGCCTGCAATCGGGCAACAAAAAACCCGCCATCAAGGCGGGTTTTTTTAGAGGGAGAAAGCCGGTTATTAAGCGGCTTCGTCCTGAGAATCGTCCTCTTCGACGGTCTTGCCGCGCTTGGGGCCCTTGGCAAGGTTCACTTCCACCAGGCGAACAGCCTCGGTTTCAGACATCTTGTTGACAGCGGCGATTTCGCGCGCCATGCGGTCGAGAGCAGCTTCATAAAGCTGACGCTCGGAATAGGACTGCTCCGGCTGATTTTCCGCACGGTAGAGATCGCGCACGACTTCCGCAATCGCGATGAGATCGCCGGAATTGATCTTCGCATCATATTCCTGCGCGCGGCGCGACCACATGGTACGCTTCACACGCGCCTTGCCCTGCACCACTTTCAGCGCCCGCTCGACAAAATCGCCTTCGGAAAGCTTGCGCATGCCGATGCTGACGGCTTTGGCGACGGGAACCTTAAGACGCATCTTGTCTTTTTCGAAATCAATGACAAAAAGCTCAAGCTTCATGCCGGCGACTTCTTGTTCCTCGATTGCAGAAATGGTACCGACACCATGAGCGGGATACACAATCGCTTCACCGGTCTTGAAACCGTGATGTGCTGGAGATTTCTTCTGCTGGGTCGTCATTCGTTCTAAAAACTCCCTGTTACATACCCGGGGATGCCGGGGTTGGGTCGGTCAGGCCCTGATGAGACGGGGGAACCGTCAGGTGACTCCGCACTGGTCCAGCCGTGCACGCAAAAACACACCTTCCCGTCTTGCGGGGTTCGATAACGTAAACGCTCGATATGTCACGGAAACCGCGTGCAAAAGAGGTGTTGCTTTCGTGGTGTTTTTGGGCACACAAATGCCACGCTGTGGATCAGTGTCGTTGGTGTACCACAAAAATAGGCGCAAATCAATAATTTGCTTCGACCGTGGCCGCAACATCACATGGCAGCCAAAGAACCGCCTAAAAATTAGCCGCAGAAATACTGTCAAAATGCTTCGTGACAGGCCCTCATGGCAAAAGGAGCAAAAAAATTTCACTTACCGACCGAAGAAACACGAAAGCCTCTTAAACTCTTCGTAATTCCACGCCAATATCCGATTCGACTGAAAAGGCAAAATCCGCAAATTGGCGATGCTTTTTTATATTAAAGTGTGATTTTTGGAGGAATCCACGTCAAATGGGCTACAGAAATAATCCAAAACGCGAAAAACAGATCGAAAAAGCGCGCCAGCAGGCAATTGCCGAAAATGTCCAATTTCTTGATCCGGGTATTCTTTATGGAAGGGCAAGCGCCGACGATATAGAATATTATTCCGCGGAGATGCTGGCTGCGAGCGCCGCTCACAGTTTCGAGGCGCTTTCGCACTGGACCGGAGACGCGCCGTACATCGGCATCTCCCAGGTGGAGGGCGTTTCACCGCGGGATATTCCGGTAACGGTGCTGACCATTATCGGCCGCAATATGCCCTTCCTTACGATTCCGTCATGGGGGAGGTCACCAGCAGCTATCGCGGTCTTTACCTCGCGGTGCACCCGATCCTGGTGCGCGACGAAAGCGCGCAGGCGGGCTATCGTCTTGCGGAACCCGAGGATGATCCCGCTGAAAATATCAGCCTCATCCAGCTGCATATCGCGCCGCTCACGCCGCAAGCCGCCGCAGCGCTGGAAGAAAGACTGCGCTTCGTGCTGACACAAGTCCAGTTCGCCTATCGCGACTGGCGGCCCATGCTGGCGAAACTCGACGAGGCGCTGGATGAATTGTCCAAGCGCGGCTCGTCACGGCGCAAGACCGAGCGTGCGGAAGCCGTCGAATTCCTCAACTGGCTTCGCAACGACAATTTCACCTTCCTCGGCATGCGTGATTACACCTATTCCGGCAAGGGAAAGAACGCGAAGATCGAGCGCGGTGACGGCGTCGGTCTCGGTAGCCTCAGCGATCCGGATGTGCGCGTGCTGCGCCTCGGCAAGAATGCCGTGACGACGACGCCGGAAATTCTCGCCTTCCTCGACGGCCCGGATTTCCTCATCGTCACCAAGGCCAATGTGAAATCCATCGTGCACCGCCGCGCCTATATGGATTATATCGGCATCAAGCGCTTCGACGAGGACGGCAATGTCATCGGCGAACTGCGCATCGTCGGTCTCTTCACCGCCACCGCCTATACGCGCTCGGTCAAGCAGATACCGCTGCTGCGCGCCAAGGTGGCGGAAGTCGAGCGGCATTTCGGCTTCGATCCGAACAGCCACTCAGGGCGTATCCTGCAGAACACGCTGGAAGCCTATCCGCGCGACGATCTCTTCCAGATCGAAACCGATCTTCTGATCCGCTTCGTCGAGCAGATCATGGAACTGAGCGACCGGCCGCGCGTGCGCGTGCTTGCACGTATCGACCGTTTCGACCGTTTCGTTTCGGCCATCATCTTCGTTCCGCGCGAGGAGTATAATTCCTATGTGCGCGAGAAGATCGGCGACTATCTGAGCAGAGTCTATGACGGGCATATTTCCGCCTATTACCCCGCCTTCCCCGAAGGCGCCGTCGCCCGCGTCCACTTCATTGTCGGCCGAACGGAAGGCAAGACGCCGCGCATCGCCCAGGATAAGCTCGAAGACGCGGTCAGCGATATTGCGGCGCGCTGGATAGACCATTTCGTCGCCCTCTCCGAGCCGGGAGCGCCGGTGCTGGAAGTCGATCAGGCCTATCAGGAAGCCTTCACGCCGGAAGAAGCGATCGGCGACATGCCGGATATTCTCGGCGCCGCGAAGGGTGAGCCGGTCCGCATCGAATTTTACCAGCAGGAAGGTCAATCGGCGGAGACGCTGTCGCTGAAGATTTTCCATCGCGACGGCCATCTGCCGCTTTCACGCCGCGTGCCGCTGCTCGAAAATCTCGGTTTCAACGTCATCAGCGAACGCACCTTCGATATCGGCGTCGTTTCGGACGGCGAAAAGCGCGACATCGTGCTGCACGACATGGAACTGTCCGTCGCCAAGGGAACGACGCTCGATCTGCCGCACTATGGGCAGAAACTCGAAGAAGCTTTCCTCGCCGCCTTCTCCGGCAAGGTCGACAATGACAACTTCAACCGCCTGATCCTCGCCTGCGGCCTCACCGTGCGCGAAGTCTCCGTGCTGCGCGCCTATGCCCGTTATCTCCGCCAGACCGGCATCGTCTATTCGCAGGAGCATATTTCCGAAACGCTCTATAAGTATCCGGCGATTTCCCGCAATATTTTCGCGCTGTTCAAAGCCGGCTTCGATCCGTCCGTCGACGAAAAGAAGCGTCTGAAGAAACTCGCCGAAATACACAAGGCAATCGAAGCGGCATTGAGCGGCGTTCCCAATCTCGACGAGGACCGCACGCTCAGGCGTTACGTCAACGCCATCGACGCGACGCTGCGCACCAATTACTTCCAGAAAAATGCCGACGGCACGCCGCGTGACCTGTTGGCCTTCAAGTTCGATCCCAAGCATCTGGACGGCCTGCCCGACCCACGGCCTTTCCGCGAAATCTTCGTCTACGGAACAGAGGTCGAAGGCGTGCATCTGCGCTTCGGCAAGGTCGCGCGTGGCGGTCTGCGCTGGTCGGATCGCGGTCAGGATTACCGCACGGAAGTGCTCGGCCTCGTCAAGGCGCAACAGGTCAAGAATGCGGTGATCGTTCCGGTCGGCGCCAAGGGCGGCTTCTTCCCGAAGAACCTGCCGGCCGGCGGCTCCCGCGACGAGGTCTTCAATGCCGGCCGCGAGGCCTACAAAACCTATATCCGCACCCTGCTATCCATCACCGACAATATCGTCGACGATGCCATCGTGCCGCCAGCCGACACACTGCGGCTCGACGGTGACGACCCCTATTTCGTCGTCGCCGCCGACAAGGGAACG
Organism: Agrobacterium sp. D14; assembly: GCF_001526505.1. NCBI lineage: Bacteria > Pseudomonadati > Pseudomonadota > Alphaproteobacteria > Hyphomicrobiales > Rhizobiaceae > Agrobacterium > Agrobacterium sp. D14. The sequence continues at coordinate 128,629 of NZ_ASXX01000042.1, read as the reverse complement.
GCAACCTTCTCCGATACGGCGAACGGTCTTGCCCGTGAGGCCGGTTTCTGGCTGGACGACGCCTTCGCATCGGGCGGTTCGGCCGGTTACGACCACAAGAAGATGGGTATTACCGCCCGTGGCGCCTGGGAAACGGTGAAACGCCATTTCCGTGAAATGGACACCGACATCCAGACCACCCCCTTCACGGTGGCGGGTGTGGGCGACATGTCCGGTGACGTTTTCGGCAACGGCATGCTGCTGTCGGAAAAGATCAGGCTTATCGCCGCCTTCGATCACCGCGACATCTTCATCGATCCGGATCCCGACACCGACAAGTCCTTTGCCGAACGCAAGCGGCTTTTCGAACTGCCGCGTTCCAGCTGGCAGGACTACGATCGTTCGGCTCTCTCCGCCGGCGCCATGATCATTTCGCGCTCCGAAAAATCGGTGACGCTGACACCGGAAGCCGTGGCCGCCATCGGCATCGACAAATCCGTCGCCACGCCCTTCGAGATCATGACGGCCATCCTGAAGGCGCCAACCGATCTTCTGTGGTTCGGCGGCATCGGCACTTACATCAAGGCGGCGGTGGAAACCAATGCCGAGGTGGGTGACAGAGCGAACGACCCGATTCGCGTCAACGCAACCGAGCTGCGCGCCAAGGTCATCGGCGAAGGCGCCAATCTGGGCATCACCCAGAAGGGGCGCATCGCCTATGCGCTTTCGGGCGGGCGGTGCAATTCCGATGCCATCGACAACTCGGCCGGGGTGAACTCCTCCGACGTCGAGGTCAATATCAAGATCGCGCTTGCCTCCGCCGTTAACAGCGGTCGCCTGACGATGCCGAAACGCAACCAGCTTCTCGCCTCCATGACGCCGGAAGTGGCGCAGCTGGTATTGCGCAACAACTACCTGCAATCGCTGGCTATCTCGCTGACGGAGCGGCTGGGCCTTTCGAACCGCGAAGAACTCGGCCGCCTGATGAGCGCGCTGGAGGCGACCGGACAACTGAACCGCAAGGTCGAGACCCTGCCCAACAATGCCGAATTCAGCGAAAGATACGCCACCGGCAAACCGCTGACCCGGCCGGAGATCGGCGTGCTCCTCTCCTATGCCAAGCTCACCTTGTTCGATGCATTGGTGGCAAGCACGCTTCCCGACGAACCCTATCTCCAGCATCTTCTGGTCGATTATTTCCCGGCCAAGATGCAGAAGAACTATGCGGACGATATCAAGTCGCATCGTCTGCATCGCGAAATCGTCGCCACCGCGCTCGCCAATGCCGTCGTCAATCGCGGCGGCCCGGGCTTTGTGCAGAAACTTGCCGATGCGAGCGGCCTTCTGGCGGCCGACGTCGTCAAGGCGGCAGTGATCGTCGAGGATGGTTTCGGTCTCAAACGCCTGTGGAGCGAAGTCGACGCGCTTGACGGCAAGGTCGGCGGTGAAGTCCAGAACGGGCTTTATGCCATGATCACGCGTATCTTCTCGGATGCGAGCAGGCTTTACCTGCAAACCGGGAGCGCGGGTGCGGCCGCAGGTGACATGACGACCGAAATCGAGCGACTGAAAACCGCCATCAAGACGCTATCGCCGGCAGCGGCGAAGTATCGTCGCGAACTCGGCGTCACGGAAATCGACGGCGTTCCTTCCGGTCTTCTGGAGGAACTCGATACGCTTTCCCTGCTCGTCTATGTGCCGGAGATCATGCGCATCGCCGAAAGCGCCGGTACGACGCTTGCCCGCGCCGCCGAAAGCTATGCCACCGTCTCATCGACCTTCCGCGTCGCGCGTCTGCTGGATGCAAGCCAGCGCATCACACCGGCGGATCATTACGAGAGTCTGGCTCTCCTGCGCAGCCAGGACCAGATCTCCTCGTCGAGACGCCGGATCGTCATCTCCGCGCTGACCGAATATGCCAAAGAAAAGGATCCGGTTCAGGCCTGGTATGCGGCGGACCGCGTGCGGGTCAACCGCATCGTCTCCGAACTCGGCGCGCTCAGCGACAGCGGCGATACCAACCTTGCCCGTCTGACGGTCGCGGCCGGGCTGCTTGGCGATATCGTTCAGGCACGCTGATCGGTAGCCTCAAAAACGCCATCCGGGTCCCCCCGGATGGCGCCAGACAAGACGGATGCATCCGTATCGCGCATTTTATTTCCCGATTTTCCGATAGGACGATGAATGACTGTCCCTTCCCCAAATGCGGAAACAGTGGTTGCCAAACGCGGCATCTGGGGCTGGGTGATGTTCGACTGGGCGGCGCAGCCGTTTTTCACGGTCGTCACGACCTTCGTTTTCGGTCCTTATTTCGTCGCACGGCTCACCGACGATCCGATTTCGGCGCAGGCGACATGGAGCAATATGGCGACGGTGTCGTCGATCATCATCGCCCTCTTCTCCCCCATTCTCGGCTCCATCGCCGACCAGTCCGGCGCACGCAAACCGTGGATCGCCTTCTTTGCCGTCATCAAGATCGTCAGTCTCTTTTTCCTCTGGTTTGCCGCACCCGGTTCGCCGCTCATCCTTCCAATCGTCTGCATGATCCTCGCGTCCATCGCGGCGGAATTTTCGATCGTCTTCAACGATTCCATGATGCCGCGGCTGACCAACCCGCAAAATGTCGGGCGCATTTCCAATCTCGCCTGGGGGCTCGGTTATCTCGGCGGCATGGTGGTGCTGATTGCCGTGGTGACGCTTCTGGCCGCCAATCCACAGACCGGTGTGACCATCGCCGGTATCAAACCTCTTTTCGGCCTCGATCCTGCAACCGGCGAGGATGCCAGAATAACCGGCCCGCTCGCCGCGCTTTGGTATCTCATCTTCATTCTGCCGATGTTTCTTCTCACTCCCGATGCTGAAAAGGGCTTGCCCTTCGCAGCCGCGATCCGCTCGGGATTGGGGGAACTGAAGATCACGCTGCGCGAACTGCGATACCGCCCCATGCTGTTGCGGTTTCTGATTGCGCGCATGCTCTATCAGGATGGCGTCAATGGCGTTCTCATTCTCGGCGGGGCCTTCGCCGCTGGCATGTTCGGCTGGGCAACGATGGAAATCGGCCTCTTCGGAATTCTGCTCAATATCGTTGCCATTGCTGGCTGCTTTGCCGCCGGTCGCGTCGACCAGAAACTAGGTTCGCGCATCACCATCCTCATCAGTCTCGTGCTTCTGCTGCTGGCCACGCTCGGAATCGTTTCGACGGAAAAAGGCTCCACCCTGTTCGGCTGGATACAATTGTCAACCGCAGATAATGGCGGCATCTTCGCCACCGGCGCGGAAAAGGCCTATCTGCTTTACGGTGTGTTGATCGGCCTTGCCTTCGGCCCCGTTCAGGCCTCGTCACGATCTTATCTTGCCCGCAACATCACCGTGGCGGAGGCGGGCCGTTATTTCGGCATCTATGCGCTCTCCGGACGCGCCACCAGCTTCATGGCGACGCTGTCGTTTTCCATAGCAACCACGATAAGCGGCTCCGCCCATATCGGCATGGCGACGCTCATCGTATTTCTGGGATTCGGGTTCCTGCTGTTGCTACGCGTGCCGGAAAGAACGACAGGCTGAAAGTCTGAAGCAAAAGCCGATGCGGTTTGCTGAAACCGGGCATCGGCCCGACAGGATCAGAGCTGATCGAGCTTTTGCTGCAATGCGCGCAACTGCGCCTTCAGCTCATCGATTTCGGATGCATTCGGCTTGCGGGTTTCCTTGGGCGCCTGCGGCATTGCGAAAGGTGTGAAACCCTGCATCGCCTGCCGGAACAGTTCCGTGTTACGGCGGATCTGCTCTTCCATCATTTGCAGCGGCGCCTGAAAATTGCGGGCAAGCGAACCGTCGCCGAAGGCCTTGGCCATATGCTCCTGCATCTGGCTCTGCTGATCGGAGAAGGTCTTCATCGAATGTTCGAGAAAGGTCGGCACGACCATCTGCATCTGGTCGCCGTAATAGGAGATCAATTGCCGCAGAAACGCCGTCGGCAGCAACGTATTGCCGGTTTTGGCCTCCTGTTCGACGATGATCTGCGTCAGCACCGCGTGCGTGATGTCTTCGGAGGACTTGGCATCCTGAACCTTGAAATCCTCGCCGCGCTTGACCATCTGCGCCAGATCATCGAGCGTCACATAGGTGCTGGTGCCGGTATTGTAGAGCCGCCGGTTGGCGTATTTTTTAATGATTGTTTCGCCGTCGTGTTTCGCCATGCCCGCCTCCTCGCGATGATGGTATTTTCTTGTTTTTTGGTGTTATTGCTCTTCCCGGCGCAAAGTGTATGCGCAAAACGAGCCCTCTGACAAATGTTTTGTGCATCGCAACAGTTTGTTTTTTGCGCAGCAATTTTCCGCAAGATTTCAGCGTGATTTAGCAACATCTTTTAAAGCAACTTTCGCCATTTGACTTGTATTGAAAGCTTTGCCAGTCTCCGCCCGCAAGTGAGGAGAAAACTGATGACCCTGCCTTCAATCGTGATTGCCAGCGCCGCGCGCACAGCCGTCGGCTCTTTCAATGGCCACTTCGCCAATACGCCAGCCCATGAACTCGGGGCGACCGTCATCAGTGCCGTGCTGGAGCGCGCCGGTGTCGCAGCGAAGGAAATCGATGAAGTCATTCTCGGTCAGGTCCTGACGGCGGGCGAGGGGCAGAACCCGGCGCGGCAGGCTGCCATGAAGGCGGGCATTCCACAGGAAGCGACCGCCTTCGGCCTCAATCAGCTTTGCGGCTCCGGCCTGCGCGCCGTGGCCCTCGGCATGCAGCAGATCGCGACCGGCGACGCAAACATCGTCATTGCCGGCGGCCAGGAATCCATGTCCATGGCACCCCACTGCGCCCATTTGCGCGGCGGCGTGAAGATGGGCGATTTCAAGATGATCGACACCATGCTGAAAGATGGCCTTACCGACGCCTTCTATGGCTATCACATGGGCATCACCGCTGAAAACATCGCCCGCCAATGGCAGCTTTCCCGCGACGAGCAGGACCAATTCGCCGTCGCATCGCAAAACAAGGCCGAAGCCGCGCAAAGTGCCGGCCGTTTTGCAGATGAGATCGTGGCTTTCACGGTGAAGGGCCGTAAAGCCGATATCGTCATTGATACAGATGAGCATATCCGCGCCGGGGCTTCGCTGGAAACCATGGCCAAGCTGCGCCCCGCCTTCGACAAGGAAGGGACGGTCACGGCTGGCAACGCCTCCGGTCTGAACGATGGCGCCGCCGCCACGCTTTTGATGTCGGAAGAGGAAGCAGGAAAGCGCGGTATCAGACCGCTCGCCCGTATCGCTTCCTGGGCGACGGCAGGCGTCGATCCGCAAATCATGGGCACCGGCCCCATCCCCGCCTCCCGCAAGGCGCTGGCCAAGGCCGGCTGGTCGATCAGCGATATTGGCCTTGTGGAAGCCAACGAAGCCTTTGCGGCCCAGTCCTGCGCCGTGGTGCGCGAACTTGGCCTTGATCCTGCTATCGTCAACGTCAATGGCGGGGCGATTGCCATCGGCCATCCGATCGGCGCCTCCGGCGCGCGCGTCCTCAACACCCTGATTTTCGAAATGCGCCGCCGTAACGTGTCCAAGGGTCTTGCAACGCTCTGCATCGGCGGCGGCATGGGCGTCGCCATGTGCATCGAAGCACTCTGAAACCGCCACACGACTTGCCAAAAAGCAATTCCGGTTCAGCGCGCAATAGGGTAGAAGCGGCCTCCCATTGGCCGCATTTCTGTGGCCGGTGAGCACGACGAACAAGTTCTGCAAGATATGGAAGCATCCTCGCATATGCAGGCGCTTCAATGACAGGTCATGGAGGCCGATATGAGCCGGGTTGCTTTGATTTCCGGCGGGACGAGCGGCATAGGCGCCGCAATCGCCCGCGCCCTGCAGGCGGCCGGCTACCGGGTGGCCGTCAATTACGCTTTCACGACGGACAGGGCGGAAGCATTCCAGAAAGAAACCGGCATCCCCGCTTTTCAGTGGGACGTGCGCGACTATGACGCCTGCGTCAATGGCATAGCCAGGGTAGAAGAGACCTTCGGTCCCGTCGAGGTGCTCGTCAACAATGCCGGCATCACCCGCGATGCGATGTTCCATAAAATGTCGCCGCAACAATGGCGCGAGGTGATCGACACCAACCTCACCGGCGTGTTCAACATGACCCACCCCGTATGGCCGGGCATGCGCGACCGCGGCTTCGGCCGCATCGTCAACATCTCCTCCATCAATGGCCAGAAAGGTCAGGCGGGACAAGCCAATTATTCCGCCTCCAAAGCGGGCGACATCGGCTTCACCAAGGCGCTCGCCCAGGAAGGCGCCAGCCGCAATATCACCGTCAACGCCATCTGCCCCGGCTATATCGGCACGGAGATGGTAAAAGCGATACCGGAGAAGGTTCTGGCTGAGCGGATCGTTCCGCAAATTCCCGTTGGGCGGCTGGGTGAGCCGGAAGAAATCGCACGCTGCGTTCTGTTTCTGGTTTCCGACGAGGCGGGTTTCATCACCGGTTCGACCATGACGGCCAATGGCGGACAATATTTCGCCTGAGGCCGTCGATCCTGCCTTCCCGGCCGCCTGAATCCAGTAAACTTTCCGTGATCTCAGCTTCGATAATTTTGCCGCGCACAAAAACTTGAAGATGAAACACTGGAATGACACGCAGTCTAAACTAATGAAAATACGATAGTTTTTGTATAGTTTAGAATGAATCTAGAAAATCCTTGGCGACTCACTAAGAGGTTTTTCTTGACATTTGCTGTCCTGTTTTGGTTTAAGAACGAAAACAACGTGTTGCGTCATACAGGCAGTCCATCATGCTGGTTTGCAGCTGCAATTACATCACCGATCACGATATCCGGGACGTCATCAACGAGCTCCTCGACGAGGACTGTTGGCAGCTCATCGTTCCTGCAAAAGTGTATCACGCCATGGAAAAACGCGGCCGCTGCTGCGGCTGTTTCCCCACCGTTGTCGACCTGATCATCAAAACCACTGAAGAATATCATGCCCGTCGCCACTCGACTGAGGCCGATGTTTTTGATTTTATGTCCCGCCTGAAGCAATTCCATGAAGAGAACAGGAGAGCGGACATTGAAAGGCGACAAAAAAGTCATCGAGCGGCTTAACGAGGCCCTTTTTCTCGAACTCGGTGCGGTAAACCAGTACTGGCTTCACTATCGTTTGCTGGAAGACTGGGGCTACACGAAGCTCGCCAAAAAGGAACGTGCTGAATCCATCGAGGAAATGCAGCACGCCGACAAGCTGGTCGCACGCATCATCTTCCTTGAAGGCCATCCCAACCTTCAGACCGTCGCGCCCCTGCGCATCGGCCAGAACGTCAAGGAAGTTCTGGAATCCGACCTTGCCGGCGAATATGACGCCCGCACCTCCTACAAGAAATCGCGTGATATCTGTTATGAGGCCGGAGACTACGTCTCCATGAAGCTTTTCGAAGAACTGCTGATCGACGAGGAAGGCCATATCGACTTTCTCGAAACCCAGCTCGAATTGCTCGGCAAGATCGGTGAGGAAAAATACGGCCAGCTCAACGCCGATTCCGCCAACGAAGCGGAATAAGCACTGGCGACAGGACAGAAAAGGCGGCCTTGGCCGCCTTTTTTATTTGCCGGATAGGTGCTGGAACTCCGCCACGACCTGTTCGTATACCGCGCGCTTGAACGGCACGATGAGCTCCGGCAGGCTTTCCATCGGCTTCCAGTCCCACGCGTCGAATTCGGCCGTGTGCCCGGTCGGCGGCGGATCGATCTGGATCTCGCTTTCGTCGCCTTCGAAACGAAAAGCAAACCAGCGCTGCGCCTGCCCGCGATATTTGCCCCTGAGGCCGATACCGATCAGTTCGGGTGGCAGGTCATAGTGAATCCAGTCGCTCGCCTCCGCAAGCAGGCTCACCGTTTTCATGCCTGTTTCTTCGTAGAGTTCGCGAATGGCGGCCGTCAGAGGCCGTTCGCCGTCATCGATGCCGCCCTGCGGCATCTGCCACAGATGCGGTGAGCCATCATATTCGGAATTGCCTTCCTTGATGCGCCTGCCGGCCCAGACAAGGCCCTCGGCGTTCAGCACCATAATTCCCGCACAGGGACGGTAAGGCAAATCTTCTGCTTTGATTGTCATGGGAAACCCGCACTGTCTGAGCGCCAGAAATGGCCGCATGCAAGGTTTACTGCCCTGCCTGCCCGGAAACAAGCGCAGAAACACCGACAATCTCAATGCCGCGCCCGCCAGCCTCGCGCGACCATTTGGAGATCGCGGCAACGCTTTCATCGAAAGCCGAAGCAACGCCGATCGCCTGGCCGTTACGCCGTGCAATTCGTTCCAGTTCGTCCAGCTTGCGCAGAATGGCAGCTTCGGTGACTTCGCCGTCGAGCAGAATATCGGCAAAACCCTGTGGCGCGGAAATCGCCTTGGCAATGCCGCCGCTCAGCGACTGCGCCGAAGAGCCGTCATCCAGAAACAGCAGGCCACGCTTGCCGATGTCGCGCATTACCGGCTCCAGCGCCGCCTGCTCGGCAAGGAAACGCCCGCCGAGATAATTCATGATGCCGGTGTAATTGGTGATCTTCGCCATGGAGCGATGCAGCCGGTCGATGTTGACCTTGGCGGGATCACCCGCCAGCAGGGTGTCCGGGCCGGGATTGGTGCCGGGGTAACCGAAAGGCTCAAGCGGTATCTGCAGAAGGATTTCATGTCCCTGTCGGCGCGCTTCCTGCATCCAGCGCTGCAGGCTGTTGCCGCTGGCGGCAAAACCGAGCGTCACCTCCGGCGGCAGCTCCCGGATCGCTTTTTGCGACCCCGTCTGGCTGAGACCCAGCCCGCCGACCACGATCGCCACCCGGGTGCCGCGTGCACCAGACCAGGGCCGCGCATATTGCTCCATCGGCCGCAAACCATCCGCACCGACAACCGGCAATCTGCCGAATGCGGTTTCTTCCAGCAGTTCCTCATTGGGTCGCGTCGCCATGCGCGGATCCTGACCATAGGTCTGGCCGCTCATCAGCACCGGCCCATCACCCTCGCGCGGGCGGGGAGAGTATACCGATACGACATTGCCATCCGGCATCGTCTCGCGATTGATATTGGCGCCCGAGCGACCGCTTTGCGGCTGTAGACCGGCGGCATCGCCGGGAGCCGTTACATCGGCCGGTGCGATTCCAGGTGTCTTTTCGGCAAGCTGAGGCTGTGCATCCGGCCCGCTCGCCGTCTTCTGCAAATTGCCGGGCGAAAGCGCCGTATAGACGGATAGGCCGCCGATTGAGAAAACCGCAAGCACCGACAGAGCCATAATGACGGAAAAGCGCCGGTTGATACCGGCGCTTTTTTTCTGACGACCCAGAAGCGGTTTTCGCAGGTCCGAAGGCAATGAACGATCCGTCCAAACGGTTGGGCAATAGATGGAATGCGCCGGCTGACCGGCGCACTATCTTACTGCTTGTTGACCACAGCCTTTTCCGGGTTCGGCGGGAAAGACGGATCCGTCTTGGTACCGCGCAACAGGTCCAGAGCATAGTTGAGCTGGATGTCGTCCTTGGCTTCCGGCGGAACATAAGCGGAGGAACCCGAACCTTCGTCGGTTTCGCTCTGGCCCTTGATGTGGCCGGAAAGACCGGATTCACCTTCGGTGGTCACCTTGCCCTGCAGCTCGGGCGGCAATGGCTGTTCGACCTTGATGTCAGGCTCAATGCCCGTACCCTGGATCGATTTACCCGACGGCGTGTAATAGAGCGCCGTGGTCAGGCGCAGCGCGCCCGCCTCGCCGAGCGGAATGATCGTCTGGACCGAACCCTTGCCGAAGGAACGCGTGCCGACCACGGTGGCACGGCGCAGATCCTGCAGGGCGCCGGCAACGATTTCCGAAGCCGAAGCCGAACCGCCATTGACGAGCACGATTACCGGCTTGCCATCGGTCAGATCGCCTGCCGTCGCGTTGAAGCGGCGGGTCTCGTCGGGGTTACGGCCACGGGTCGAAACGACCTCGCCACGCTCGAGGAAGGCGTCGGAAACATTGATCGCCTGATCGAGCAGACCGCCCGGATTGAGGCGAAGGTCGAGCACATAACCCTTCAGCTTGTCGGCCGGCACATCCGCCTTGATCTTCTTGATCGCCTTTTCGAGATCGTCATAGGTCTTCTCGGTAAAGGAGATGACGCGCAGATAACCGACATTGTCACCTTCGACACGGGACTTGACGGCCCGCACGGCAATGACATCGCGCATGACGGTGAATTCGAGCGGCTTGTCAGCGCCCTGGCGGATGATCGTCAGCTTGATCGGCGTCTTGACCGCGCCGCGCATCTTTTCAACCGCCTGTTCCAGCTTCAGGCCACGAACCGGCGTACCGTCGATTTCCGAAATGAAGTCGCCGGCGAGAATGCCTGCGCGGGAAGCCGGTGTATCGTCGATCGGCGTAATGACCTTGACGAGCTCGTTCTCCATGGTCACTTCGATGCCGAGACCGCCGAATTCACCCTTGGTCTGGGTGCGCATGTCGTTGGCATCCTTGGCATTCATAAAGCTCGAATGCGGATCGAGCGAGCTCAGCATGCCGTTGATGGCGTTTTCCACCAGCTTCTCGTCATCCGGCGGCGTCACATATTGTGCGCGCACGCGCTCGAACACGTCGCCAAAGATCGACAGTTCCTTATAGGTCGAAGGCCCGGCCGCCTGTGCCGGCATGCTCGCCGAATAAATCACGCTCATCGCCGTGGCGCCCATAAGCCCACCGATAAGGAGAAGCGAAACCTTACGAATCATTGTGCGCCCTTCCGGTATTTTTTGCGGTCCACCACGGTTGAGAATCAACCGGTACACCATCTTTCCTGAACTCAATGTAGAGCGTTGGCCTGTCGGTTTCCAGCGCCAATGCTGCTGCACTCGCTACTCTTTTTGCACCCATGGAGGCGATGGGCTCTCCGGAGAACACGAACATTCCCTGCCGCGTCCTCACATTGTCCATGCCCGTCATCACCACATGATATCCATCGCCCGTATTGAGAATGATCATCCGGCCATAACTGCGAAAATCTCCAGCAAACACCACGAAGCCGTCTGCAGGCGCCGTCACGATGGCTTCCGGTCCGCTCGCGACAACAATTCCCTTGGAAAAGTGGCCCGTTCCGTCCGCATCGCCGAAGCGCCGCAGCACCTCGCCGGTAACCGGAACCTCCAGCTTTCCCTTCAAACTTGCGAAGGGATATGCGGGCGCAATACGGTTTTTATCGGGCATTCCAGCCTCGGCCGCGGCCCGCTCCTTTTCGCGTTCCGCCTCCGAAAGACGGGCCAGGCGCTGCTCTTCCGCCCGCGCCTTTTCCATCGCCTCCCGCACCGAGGTAATCTCACCTTCAAGCGAACTGACCAGCCCCTCGAGGCTCGTCGCCTTGCTCGCAAGCTCTTCAGATCGCTTGCGTTCCGCCTCCAGCTCCGCCGCCGTCTGGGTATTCTTGCGATCGTTTTCGGCAATCAGCAGGTCGAGACGTTTTTCCTCTTCCAGACTTGCCGTCATCATACCCGTAAGATCGTCCTTTTCGCGAGCGATTGCCTGCCTCAGATCGGTCAATTCTTTGAGAGCAGCGACCAGCTTGTCGGTTTCACCGCGAATGCCAGGCACGACGGCGCCGAGAAGAATGGCGCTTCGCACGGACGCAAGCGCATCCTCGGGCGAAACGAGAAGGGCGGGGGGCGGGTTTCGGCCCATGCGCTGCAACGCCGCCAGAACCTCCGCGAGCACGCCGCGCCTCTCACGCAGCGACGCCTTGACGCCATCCTCGCGCACCGAAAGCTTGGCCAGGCGATCCTCACCGCTGCTGATCTTGGTTTCCAGCGCCTTGCGCCGGGCAGCCGATGCGATCAGCTCTTCCCGGATGCGGGCACTGTCCTGATTGAGGGAGGCGATGCTTTCCTCAAGCTTCCTTGTCTTGTCTTCCGAAAGACCGATGCTGTCGACCAGCTCCTCCAGATCCTGCCGGTTCTGGTCGCGGCGCTTCTCCAGCGTCTGCAGCGCATCCGGCGACGAATCATCGCCAGCGGCCGGAACGGCGCCCGCATCGTCCCGCGAATAGGTCGGACCGATGCCCATGACGAAAGCAGCAATAACCGCGCCCGCAAGGGCAGCGTGCCGTTTTCGTTGAGGCCTGTTGTCCATGTGAACTTTCTTTGATGCCGAAGCAGAAGCGCCGATATTAGGGATTTTGCCGCGATCTTCCAAGAGGCCCTGGAAAGGCCGCCGCCAAAGCCGTGTGCTGTCAGCGGTGTCGCGGAGCTTCATGTTGAAATTGAGACAATTATCCGAATCGAAACCCGATCAAACGCGATGATAGGGATGACCGGAGAGGATCGTGACAGCGCGGTAAAGCTGCTCGGCGATCAGGATACGAACGACCTGATGCGGCCATGTCAGCTTGCCGAGATTGAGAACGGCCGTCGCCTTGTCGTAAAGCGCGGGATCGAGCCCATCGGCTCCGCCTATGGCGATCACGAGGTCTCGCTTGCCGCTATCGCGCAAATCGCCAAAAAATGAAGCAAAGGCAGGACTGTCCAGCGCCTTTCCGCGCTCGTCCAGCAGGACGAGGGCAGCACCATCGGCCAGATGTTTCTCCAGCATCGTGGCCTCTTCGCGCTTGCGGGTTTCCGCATTGGAAGCGCGGCTTTCGGCAACCTCGATCACCCGCGAAAACTCCAGCCCGATCGCCGGGCCGGTCTTTGCCAGGCGCTCGATATAACGGGCCGCAAGATCCTTTTCGGGGCCGGATTTCAGCCGTCCCACCGCAAAAATTGAAATCCGCATCGCAAACCTGCATTCGTCGTGACCCAACAGGGTCACGCTCTTAACAGCATAGCCTGCGGATTCCTATGCGGCCGGTCTGATTTCCGGCCAGAGGCACCGTTTCCGAAGTCAGATATGATCTTCGGCAAAAGCGATGCACTCGCTCAAAGGCTCACCGCATCAATGCAGCGTCTCTTCCGGCATGTCCGGCGTCGCCCACATTTTTTCAATGTTGTAGAAGGCGCGGATTTCCGGTCGGAACACGTGAACGATGATGTCGCCGGTATCGATCAGCACCCAGTCTCCGGTCTCGAGACCTTCGACGCGGGCGTTTCCGAACCCTTCATCCTTCATGTCCTTGAGAAGATGCTCGCAAATCGCCGAAACATGCCTGTTCGACCGCCCGGAGACCACGACCATGTAGTCCGCAAGCGCCGATTTTCCGGCAATGTTGAGAGATACGATATCTTCGGCCTTGGAGTCCTCAAGGCTCGCGAGGACGGTTTCAAGGGCGTGGTCGGCGGCATCGGCGCCACTGTCCTGGCCCTTCGGGATAGCAACAAATGCTCTTCCCTTGGCGTGTACTGTTGTCAGAGGTTTTCCCTTTCCAAGAATGACAAAACAGGTACTGGCGACGCGATTCTCTGCGTCACATAATGAAGGTGGCATCAAAGCATTAACTTTTCAAGATATGGACCCTTCGACACCCAGCACATACATCATTTGTGATCGAAGGCGTCATTTACGACCGTTGCGCAGCGCCGTGGAGCTGAGCGTCGAGCGTGGACCGTGAATGAAAACCCAGGCAGGGGCCGCTTTTTTCCACAAAACGCCGGCATCGTCCTCATCCACCCGTGCATGGCTGAAGGCCTGCGCCATGGTGGAGGAGAGATAAGAGAGCGTGGAGCCTGGCCGATCGATCACGGCAATCGGGAATGTCTCGGCGATCCGCCGCCATTTCTGCCAGCGATGGAAGCTTTTCAGATTGTCCGCTCCCATGATCCAGATGAAGCGCACATGCGGGTTTTTCGCCTTCACCTTGGCGAGCGTATTGGCCGTATAGCTCATCCCGAGTGATTTTTCGAAGGCCGTCACCTTGATGCGCGGATCGTGAACCAGCTTTTCGCAGGCGGCGATACGATCTTCCAGAGACGCCAGCTCCGAACGGCTTTTCAGCGGGTTGCCCGGTGTGACGATCCACCAGAGCTGGTCTAGACCGAGCCTGCGCAGCGCAATCTCGGCCACAAGCGCGTGACCCGCATGCGGCGGATTGAAAGAACCACCGAACAGGCCAACGACCATGCCGCGCTCCACATGCGGCATGGTGAGATAACGTCTGTCGAGGCGCTTGTCAGCCGGCAAATATCAGGTCCGTGTCTGGCCGGTGCCGTGCACACGGTATTTGAACGAGGTAAGCTGCTCGACGCCGACCGGGCCCCGCGCATGCATCTTGCCCGTGGCAATGCCGATTTCAGCACCCATGCCGAATTCGCCGCCGTCCGCGAACTGCGTCGAGGCATTGTGCAGCAGAATGGCCGAATCGAGTTCGTTGAAGAAACGCGCGACCACATCGGGATCTTCGGCAATCACCGCCTCAGTGTGGTTGGACGAATAGGTGCCGATATGCTCGATCGCGCCCGAAATACCCTCCACCACGGCGACGGAAATGATCGCATCGAGATATTCGGTGCGCCAGTCCTCTTCCGTCGCCGGCGTGAGACCCGCCACCACATCGCGAACGGCCTGCGAACCGCGCACTTCGCAGCCGGCTTCGATCAAGGCTTTGACGAGCGGCGTAAGATGCGTGGAAACGGCAGCGGTATCCACCAGCAGCGTTTCGGCCGCCCCACAAATACCCGTGCGGCGCATCTTGGCATTGACGACAATACGTTTCGCCATGTCGAGATCGGCGGATTTGTCGATGTAGACATGACAAATGCCTTCCAGATGCGCGAAGACCGGCACACGGGCTTCCGACTGCACGCGCGCCACGAGGCTTTTACCACCGCGCGGCACGATGACGTCAACCGTACCGTTCAGGCCACTGAGAAGCGCGCCGACAGCGGCGCGGTCGGTCACCGGCACCAGCTGAATGGCATGCTCGGGAAGGCCGGCGATCTTCAGGCCTTCCACGAGGCAGGCATGGATAGCACGCGATGAATGTTGCGAATCCGAGCCGCCGCGCAGGATGACGGCATTGCCCGCCTTGAGGCACAAAGCGCCGGCATCCGCCGTCACATTCGGTCGGCTTTCGTAAATCACGCCGATGACGCCGAGCGGTGTGCGCACGCGCTCGATCTTCAGCCCATTCGGACGATCCCAGGCGGCGATGACTTCACCGACCGGATCGGGCAGCGCCGCAACCGAACGGATGCCTTCGGCAATACCGGCGATCCTTGCATCGTTGAGGGTCAACCTGTCCACGAAGGAAGCGGCAAGGCCTGCGCTTTCCGCCGCAGCCAGATCTTTCCTGTTGGCGGCAAGGATCGCATCCCTGGATGCCTCGATGGCGGAGGCCATGGCAAGCAGCGCGCGGTTCTTCTGGTCTGTGCCGGCGATGGACAACGGTCGCGAAGCAGCTTTCGCCTGAGCGCCGATGGTGATCATCAGCGCGTCAATATCATGGCTCTGCTTCACGGCCTGTTCAGGCATGGACCTCATCCTTCTTTGCATTTTTAACTTTGACGGCAGCGCCCGTCATCACCAGATCGTCACGATGAATCATGGCCGCCCGCCCGACATAACCGAGGATCGCCTCGATCTCGTTGGACTTGTGACCGATGATAAGACGCGCCTCTTCAGCATCGTAACCCGCAAGACCACGAGCGACTTCACGGCCTTCCGCACCGATAATGGCGATTGCGTCACCACGGCCGAAATTGCCCTTCACCAGTCGCACACCCGCCGGAAGCAGGCTTTTTCCGGCATAGAGAGCTTTTTCCGCGCCGGCATCCACATGGATTTCGCCGGCCGGCTGCAATTGCCCGGCAATCCAGGTCTTGCGCGCCGTCACCGGCGTGCCCGAAGGCGCAAACCAAGAGGAGCGCGCGCCGTTTTCAATAGCCTTCAAAGGATTAAGCGTCTTGCCGGAAGCGATGATCATGCCGCAGCCGGCAGCGGTCGCGATCTTGCCCGCATCGATCTTGGTGCGCATGCCGCCGCGTGAAAGCTCGGATGCCGCACCGCCTGCCATGGCCTCGATTTCGGGCGTAATATCGGCGATCGTCTCAAGGAATTTCGCGTCGGGATCCAGATGCGGCGGAGCCGTGTAAAGCCCGTCAATATCCGAAAGCAGCACCAGAAGATCGGCGCCCGTCATGGTCGCTACACGCGCCGCCAGACGGTCATTGTCGCCATAACGAATCTCGGTGGTCGCCACGGTATCGTTTTCATTGATGATCGGGATAGCGCCGATCTTCAGCAACTGGTTGATGGTGGCGCGCGCATTGAGATAACGGCGACGCTCTTCGGTATCGGAGAGCGTCAGAAGAATCTGGCCGGCGACGATCTCGTGCCGCGACAGGCTTTCTGACCATGCCCGCGCCAGCGCGATCTGGCCGACAGCCGCCGCCGCCTGGCTTTCTTCCAGCTTCAATGCACCGGAAGGCAGGCCAAGCACGGTGCGGCCAAGCGCGATGGCGCCCGAAGACACAACCTGCACATCCGCGCCATTTTTCTTCAGCGCGGCGATATCCTCGCAGATGGCGTCGAGCCAGTCTTTCTTGAGACCGGTCTTCCGGTCCACCAGAAGCGCCGATCCGATCTTGATGACGATCCGGTGATGGCTCGCCAGCGGCTTGCGCGTCAGGCTCATAGACGGTCGTCCTCTTCCTCGGCCTCGCTCTCGGAAGGCATCGAACGATCAGGAAGGGCGGTTTCGCCGCCATTGCTCGCCGAGACAATGATATCGCGAAGGGCGCGCAACGCTTCCGTCATGCCGATATGGGCGGCAGCGGAGAGAAGTAGCGGGGGACGGCCGCAGGCCTTCTCCAGTTCCTTGGCCTTCTTTTTCAGCTCTTTTTCATCCAGCACATCGATCTGCGACAGCGCCACGATTTCCGGCTTGTCGGTCAGCCCGCCGCCATAGGCGTCCAGCTCGGCCTTGACAGTCTTATAGGCCTTGCCGACCTTCTCCTCCTGCGCGGAAACGAGATGCAGAAGCACGCGGGTACGCTCCACATGGCCGAGGAAACGGTCACCGATGCCCACACCCTCATGTGCGCCTTCGATCAGGCCCGGAATATCGGCCAGCACGAATTCACGGCCATCGATGGTCGCGACGCCCAGGTTCGGATGAAGGGTGGTGAAGGGATAGTTGGCGATCTTCGGCCGCGCACGGGTGACCGTCGCAAGGAACGTGGATTTGCCCGCATTGGGCAGACCGACGAGACCGGCATCGGCGATCAGTTTCAGGCGAAGCCAGACTGTCTTTTCCTCGCCCGCGAGGCCCGGATTGGCATGGGTGGGCGCCTGATTGGTCGACGACTTGAAATAGGCATTGCCGAAACCGCCATTGCCGCCGGCGGCAAGACGAAAGCGCTGGCCTTCCTTCGTCAGATCGACGATCAGCGTCTCATTGTCTTCCTCGAAGATCTGCGTACCGACGGGTACCTTCAGCACCACATCCGAACCCTTGGCGCCGGTGCGGGTCTTGCCCATGCCGTGCTGTCCGATGGAGGCCTTGAAATGCTGCTGGAAGCGGAAATCGATCAGCGTGTTGAGGCCGTTGACCACCTCAACCCAGACATCGCCGCCGCGTCCGCCATCGCCACCGTCAGGACCGCCGAATTCGATGAATTTTTCGCGCCGGAAGGAAACGGCGCCCGCGCCGCCGTCGCCGGACTTGATATAGACTTTTGCTTCATCGAGAAATTTCATCGGACTGCCGTTCTGTCGGTTTGCGGACGCAACAATCTTGCCGTTGCGTCGAACAAAAATATCGTCGTTTCGAATACAAGCGCTTCTTCACGAGGTCAAAGACTATCGTGCGGGAAGCCCATGCGCGAGACAAGGCCGGTTTGGATCAAACCGGCCTTGCAATGCTCCTCAAGTACGATGCGGCTGAATGAAATCCTCAGCCGTGATCTTCGTACCGATATGCGCCACCATGGCGGCGCGCGCCGTGGCGTAGACCTGATGGCAACCGGTCACCCGGAAGCCGAGTTTTTCCTGCACGCGCAGCGAAGCGGGATTATCCGCAAATACGCCGGAGTGAAGGGCCACTCCGGGCATACGGCGGAAGAACCGCTCGACCACGGCGGCCACCGCCTCGGTCATGTAACCCTTGCCCCAGTAGAAGCGGTTCAGCCAGTAGCCGAGATGCCACTCGCCGTGCCGCAATTCCACCGAGACGACACCGATCAGGGTATCGTCGCCGCTGGTAATGGCGAAATCCCAGTCGGGCAGGGTGCCGGAGGTGCGCAAGACCAGCCATTCCAGCGCATCCTGCTTGTGGTAGGGCGCCGGAACGCGGGCCAACATTCTGGTCACGGCGAAATCGCCAAGCGATTCCGCAATGCTGCCGGCATCGGAAAGCCGCTGCGGCCGCAGCACCAGACGCTTTGTCTCGATGACAGGGCAGGGGCCGGGCGGCGCTACGGCAGTGGCGGCGCGGCGACGGGTAAGCTCTATCGTGCTCATCCCATATCCCCCCAGCTCTTCAGCGAAACCCAGGTCTTGCGGTCCAGCCTGTACCATTCGACCGGCACCATGCCGCCAAGCGCCAGAGAACCGACCATGCCGGAGCCCTGGAACTGGAAACCGCATTTCTGGATGACGCGGCGCGACGCGATGTTGGTGACCCGGCAACGGGCATCGATCTGGTCGATTTCACGCGTGCGGAAGGCCATGTCGATCAGCGCATGCGCGGCTTCCGTCATGTAACCCCGGTTCCAGTAGGGTTCCCCCAGCCAGTAACCGATTTCCAGCGTCTTTTCGTCTTCCTGGGGTTCGAGCGCGCAGCAGCCCAGAAACTCGCCATTGTCCATGCGGGTAATCGCATAGACGCACTTGCCAATCTCGCCAGCTTTGGAGCGTCGCACAAAATCCGCGGCGTCTTTGGCCGTGTAAGGGTGCGGCATACGCGACACCATGGTCGCAATATTGGCATTGTTGGCAAGATGGGCAAGGGCGTCGATGTCTTCTTCGTGAGGCTTGCGCAAAACCAGCCTCTGCGACAGTAAAACGGGGCAATCGCTCCTCGACCGATCGGGCCTCGGCCGTTCCTCGGGTGACCGTGATTGGTCAACCCTCAACAATTCAGCTTGCATGGTTCAGTCCCTCCTTGGGGTTAAAGAAAAAGGGGAGTTGGGTGGTGCCCCATCTCCCCTGTTTTCTTGACTGAACCTGATACGTCTCAGCCGGGTCGATGGGACACCGGCTGCATATGACGCTTACCGGCTTATTCTGCGGCTTCCGCTTTCGGGGCCACGGATACGAATACGCGGCCGTTGGCCTTCGTACGGAAGTTCACGTTACCTGCGGTCAGTGCGAAAATCGTGTGGTCCTTGCCGATGCCAACATTGGCGCCCGGATGCCACTGCGTGCCGCGCTGACGCAGAATAATGTTGCCTGGAATGACAGCTTCGCCGCCGAACTTCTTTACGCCAAGGCGCTTGGATTCGGAATCGCGACCGTTACGCGAGGAACCGCCAGCTTTTTTGTGTGCCATTGGAGTTCTCCTTTAAACCTTGTTTCCCGTGTCGCGCCGATCAGGCAGCAACGATGTCCGTGATGCGGACGACAGTGTGATGCTGACGATGGCCGCGCGAACGCTTGGAGTTCTGACGACGACGCTTCTTGAAGGCGATGACCTTCTTGCCGCGATTATGCTCGACAACTTCAGCCTTGACGATGGCGCCCTTGACGAAGGGTGCACCGAACTTGGCGTCGGCGCCTTCGCCAACAACGAGAACTTCGGTGAATTCTACAGTTGCGCCTGCCTCTGCTTCCAGCTTTTCGATGGTCAGCACGGCGTCGGCCGCTACGCGGTACTGCTTACCGCCGGTCTTGATGACTGCGAACATTTTTTATCCTTTCATGTTCGTTCCGGCTCTGCCCGCAAATGCAAGCTGGCCGTCTTTTTATCAGTCGGAGTAGCGGAAATCCGTCAGGACTGAATGCCCCTTTGAATGTCTGCCGGTGAAGCCGCCTTTTGAAGGGCGGAATAAACAGAAGGCGCACTACGCCATCAATTTGGGTGCCGATTACGCGAGACGCCCGTTTATGTCAAGATGACGACGGCTTGAAAAGTAACTGTAACGCCAAGAATTTCATGCTTTTTCGGCGGGTGAAGCAGTCGGGTCTCGAAATTTGTCCAGCAAGTGTTTATATGGGCCTTCCAACAAGGAGCAGAAATGGCCCGCATAGACCAGACCGACGATTGGCGGGACCGCCATGCGCCGACACTTTCCGCCTTCGAGTCGCTTGCGATCGAGGCATATGGCCACCTGCCGGAAGAATTTCGCGCGCTGACGAAAGATCTCATTATCGAGATCGCCGATTTTCCGACCGATGACGTGTTCGAAGACATGGCGCTCGAAACACCCTTCGATCTTCTCGGACTGTTCGAAGGACGCGGCATCTCCGAACGTTTCACCATGGAAACGGGTGAGATGGTGAACCGCATCACGCTTTATCGCCGTCCCATTCTCGACTACTGGGCCGAGAACGAGGAGACGCTGGGCGATATCATCACCCATGTCCTCATCCACGAAATCGGCCACCACTTCGGCCTGTCGGACGACGACATGGAGCGGATCGAAGAAAGCGCCGACGAGGCCGCCGCCGATCGCTGATCGGGGCGGCTACCGCCGCTCACTGCTCGCCGAGCTTCATGTCCGGATGGTATTCCTTGCCCTCGACCACCTTGGTCACGGCCTGGCCGCAATGCATGACGCCGCTTGCGGCGTTGAAGGCATAGCTTGGCGAACCCGCGAGTTCCCATCCCTTGTTCAACGCCTCGGTGACCCGGTGACAGAATTTCGCGTCGTCCGGACCGGTTATGAAACGATAGACCTTCACGTCTTATTTGCCTCTCTTTGTGCGATGATATCGGCCACGGCGACCAACCTTTCGGCCTGCTCCACATGCAGCCGTTCGATCATTCGCCCGTTCATGTTGATGACGTTCAATTCCACAGATTCGGGTTTTGCGAAAGCGGCAATGATCTCGCGGGCTTCCGCAACAGCGGCATCGTCCGGGGCGAAGCGCTGATTGGCCGGCTCGATCTGTGCCGGGTGGATCAGCATCTTGCCATCGAACCCCATGGCGCGACCCTGCTCACATTCGGCTTCGAAAGCGGCGATATCGCGGAAATCGTTCGAGACGCTGTCGATGACATCCAGACCATAGGCACGGGCGGCAAGCACCACCTGCATCATCCAGGGCACGAGATAAGTGCGTCCAGGAAGGGCCGGCACCCGCGTTTCCTTGCGGAGATCGTTGAGCCCGATGACAAAAGCCGAAAGCCGCGCATCCGGCGTATGGGCCGCATCAGCAATTGAGGCGGCATTCAGGACACCAAGCGGCGTTTCGATCATCGCCCAGATTTTCAGGTGCTCCGGCACATCCGCCTCGGCCAGAAGATCAGCCACCTCGTGAATATCGGCCGGCTGCTCCACCTTCGGCAAAAGAATTGCATCCGGCCGGCAGGAAAGCACAAGCTGCAAATCCGCCTTCCCATCCGGCGTGGAGAGCGGGTTGATGCGGATAATGATCTCGCCCGCTGCAAAAGGCGCTTCCGAAAACAGCTTTTGCAGATTGTCCCGCGCCTCGTCCTTCATCCCGGGTGCGACCGAATCCTCCAGATCGAGGATCACTCCGTCACAATCGAGATCGCGGATTTTTTCCAGTGCCCGGACATTGATGGCCGGCACGGAGAGCAACGAACGACGTGGTCTCACAAGAATATTTTCGGAAAAGTTGACCATGCCGCACTTGTGTCAAGCTTTTGTGACATCTGCAAGCTGACAATCCACTGAATCCTCTTGCAAGCCGGAAGAAGAAGGCCCACATTCGTCTGGATAGAAAGGTTTGGATCATGCAAGGCATACGTTCGTTTTTCATCGCCGCATCCGGCATTGCAATTCTGGCGATAGTCGCCCTGTTCACCGCGTCGCTCACGGTCGCTTTCATCGGCGTGCTCGCGGTTCTCAGTGCTGCCCGCCTGCTTTCCTCGCGTCTTAAGCCGGCCCCCATTCCGGTCAAGCCCCGTAACCAGCGCGATATGCGCGTCTGGAACGACGGCAAGGGCACGATTATCGATCTCTGAGATCGTCTCGAATCGGCAAAAATGCCAGAGCGCCGCGCGCGGCGTACCGAAGAACGCGGGTTTGCGCTTCTAAAGTGATGAGTTTTGCAGTATTTCCCGGCAGAACACGTCCGGTGAGCTTTAACCAGCCCCGGATTTTGTCGAAGGGAAACACGGGAAGCGACAGATGGAAAAATTCACCAAGCTGACGGGCGTTGCCGCGCCCATGCCGGTGGTCAATATCGACACCGATATGATCATTCCGAAGGACTATCTGAAGACCATCAAGCGCACCGGCCTCGGCAAGGGCCTCTTCGCCGAGTCGCGTTATCTCGAGGATGGTTCGCCCAATCCGGATTTCGTACTGAACAAGCCCGCCTACCAGAACGCCCAGATTCTTGTCGCCGGTGACAATTTCGGTTGCGGCTCTTCGCGCGAACATGCGCCATGGGCGCTTCTCGATTTCGGCATCCGCTGCGTGATCTCCACCAGCTTCGCCGACATCTTCTACAATAACTGTTTCAAGAACGGCATCCTGCCGATCGTCGTCAGCCCCGAGAACCTCGAAAAGCTGCTGGACGATGCGTCGCGCGGATCGAACGCCGTTCTCTCCATCGATCTGGAAAGTCAGGAAATCAGCGGCCCCGATGGCGGCACGATCACCTTTGAGATCGATGAATTCAAGCGCCATTGCATGCTGAACGGTCTGGACGATATCGGCCTGACGCTCGAACATTCGGGCGCTATCGACACGTTCGAAAAGGCAAACGCTTCGGTCCGCCCCTGGGCCTGACCACATTTCCGCTCTTCAAAAAAGCCGATCCCGTACCAAACAGTACCGGATCGGCTTTTGCTTTGCTTGAAAAGCCCTTGAGGCGGAGATAAGAAGCCTCCGATCCCGTCCGGCTGCGACACGATTTGCCATGTGCAGGACGGAATGAGTTTGACGCCGCGCTCGCCGCAATCGAAAACCCTTCAGGATGTTTTTCGGCGCGCCGCCCAAGGAGGGTTCTCATGACAGTTCGTTCGCTTTTCCTGCTGCCCGGTGACGGTATCGGCCCCGAAGCCATGGCCGAAGTTCGCAAGCTGATCGATTATATGAACAGCGCGCACGATGCCGGCTTCACCGTCTCGGAAGGTCTGGTCGGCGGCTCTGCCTATGACGCCCATGGCGTGGCGATTTCCGATGCGGATATGGAAAAGGCGCTTGCCGCAGATGCGATCCTGTTCGGCGCCGTCGGCGGCCCGAAATGGGATGGCGTGCCCTACGAGCACCGCCCGGAAGCCGGTCTGCTTCGCCTGCGCAAGGATCTCGAGCTTTTCGCCAATCTGCGCCCGGCCATCTGCTACCCGGCGCTTGCCGCCGCTTCCTCGCTGAAGCCGGAACTGGTCGAAGGTCTCGATATCCTCATCGTCCGTGAGCTGACGGGTGGCGTTTATTTCGGTGAGCCGAAGCAGATCATCGATCTCGGCAATGGCCAGAAGCGCGGCATCGACACGCAGATCTACGACACTTTCGAAATCGAGCGCATCGCCAGCGTCGCTTTCGAACTGGCCCGCACCCGCGACAACCGCGTCTGCTCGATGGAAAAGCGCAACGTGATGAAATCCGGCGTGCTGTGGAACCAGGTGGTCACCGAAACCCACGCCGCCAAGTTCAAGGACGTTCAGCTGGAACATATGCTGGCCGATGCCGGCGGCATGCAACTGGTGCGCAAGCCCAAGCAGTTCGACGTGATCGTCACCGACAACCTCTTCGGCGACATGCTCTCCGACGTCGCCGCCATGCTCACCGGCTCGCTCGGTATGCTGCCGTCCGCTTCGCTTGGCGCACCTGACGCCAAGACCGGCAAGCGCAAGGCCATGTACGAGCCGGTCCACGGTTCGGCCCCGGATATTGCCGGCAAGGGCATCGCCAACCCCATCGCAATGATCGCGTCCTTCGCCATGTGCCTGCGTTACTCGTTCAACATGGTGGATGAGGCAACGAAGCTCGAAGCAGCGATCGCAAACGTGCTCGACAAGGGCATCCGCACCGCCGACATCATGGCCGAGGGCAGCCGTCAGGTCGGCACCTCCGAAATGGGCGATGCGGTTCTCGCCGAATTCAAGGCGCTTTCGGCGTAACGCTCGACGAAACCGGTTGGGCAGGCGGCACCTTTGCCTGCCCATCTTCCTTCGGCAGAAGATGCTCGTATCTTTTGTCGGTCAGCGTCTTCAGAAAGGCGACGATGGCGTCCACACGCTTGTCGTCCAGCGCCGGCGCGGATGTCAGTTCCGCCATGGCGATGTTTTCAGGCACTTCCGGCGCATCCCACGTCTTACCCGTTTCCGGATTGATCTGGCGGCTCGGCTTCTTGCTTTTATATTTCACATAAAACAGCACCACCGTGCGCAAATCCTTAAACACGCCATTGTGCATGTAAGGAGCGGTGACGGCGACATTGCGCAGCGTCGGCACCTTGAACTTGCCACGCTGGGCGGCATCGCCGGCAACTTCAGGATTTTGCGCCAGTCCCAGATCGACCGCACCCGGCTTGGAGCCGTTCACGGCCCGAACCGATATATTGGCGGGAACGCCGATGTTGAAATATTTGTGGTTGGTGAAGAGGCCGTCTTCCAGGCCCTTGGCGCCACGGATTTCATGGCAGGTATTGCAATTGGTAAATTGCGTCGAGGAGATCAGAACCCGGCCCAGCTCTTCCTGATCGGTCAGCTTCTCCTCACCGCGCAGGAAGCGGTCATATTTGGAATCGAAGGTGGAGAACTCATCCGAGCGCTCAAAGCTCGCCAGCGCCTTCGTCATCGCGGCATAGGCGGTGTCGTCGCTCGCAAAAACATCCTTGCCGAACTGCGTGCCGAAAGCCGCGACATAATCCGGGTTTTCCCTGAGCCGTTTGACGACCGAGGCCTTGTCCGGCATGCCCATTTCGAGGGGATTGAGCGGCGGACCGCCCGCCTGATCTTCAAGCAGGGAGGCGCGGCCATCCCAGAACTGCCCGCCGACATATTCTCCCGCCGCATTCCTGCCGAAAGGCGGCGTGAAGCGGGCATAGGCTGCAGTCGGCGCGTTGCGGTCGCCCAGTGAAATGCCGTCGTCGCCGAGCGATACATCCCGCCCGACCTTATCGCTCTCCCGCGCATCGGAAAAACCGGCGGCCTGCATATGGCAGGTGGAACAGGCCATGGTGCGGTTCATCGAAAGACTGGGATCGTCGAACAGCGCCGCACCGAGCTTTTCCAGCGTCGCATAGTCTTCACCGCCGTGGGCAGCCATACCATCGACACCGCTGCCCAAGGGGGCCAGCAGAATAGATGCGGCAAGAGCAGCGGAGACAAAAAATCCGGGTTTCATCATCGGTAGGCACGCTCGATATAAATACGCGAGAGCAGGTTCGGACCGGGACATATGAAGCGGCTTTCGGTCCCACTGCGCTTCACCGAACATGGATCACGGGAGATAACTCCGCTCTTCCATGCCCTAAAAAGAAATCTATAGCACTTTCCCGTGATCCAGGCCTACAAACTTTCGCAGCTTGGTCCACTTTGCCGCAGGTCCGCGGACCAAACCCGGAAACAATCAACCGCCTCTGGCGATGGCGTGGAAAAAGGTGCCCGAAACAAAACCTCTCCTGCCACCCGATGGCCCGAGCGGACGACCCTGCCCGTCAGCAATCTGGGCGAAGGGCTCATCGCAGCCGGCATCGGTAACCCGCGCATAATGGAATTCATGGCCGCGCAGAACATCACCCGCCGCGCCAAGCGGTCCGCTTGCCGCGATTGTTGCCTGCCGGTAGCCGAGATTCATCTTGCGCGTCGCAAAGCTGGTGGCATGGGACAGAAGCCCGGTCATGGCATGGGTCACGCCATCCGCATCTTCCAGCGCCTCGCCGAGCACCATGTAACCTCCGCACTCGCCATGAACAGGCTTTGTCGCAGCAAAGCGGGCAATACCCGCCTTGAAACCAGCCGCATCTGCAAGCTTTCCGGCAAAAAGCTCGGGATACCCGCCCGGCAGCCAGCAGATATCGCAGCTCCCGTCGGGCGCCTCATCCGCGAGCGGGGAGAACGGCACGATCTCGGCCCCTGCCGCCTGCCAATGCTTCCTGAGATGCGGATAAAGGAAAGTGAACGCCGCATCCTCCGCCAGCGCGATGCGCTGGCCGGGCGGTGCAATCGCCGCATCCACCGAGCCGGAAGGCACATTCACCGGCGCGGCGAGTGAAAGCAGGGCATCGAGATCGATGGATTTTTCCATCGCATCCGCCAGCCGTTCGATATGCGCGTCGATTTCCGGATGTTCGCTGGCCTGCACCAGCCCCAGATGCCGTTCAGGCAGGATGAGCGAAGGATCACGCAGCACACAGCCGGCAACGGGAAGGCCGATTTTTTCGATGGCTTCCGTGCACAGCGTCCGGTGTCTTTCGCTGCCCGCCCGGTTCAGCACCGCCGCCGCCATGGTAACGGCCGGATCGTAGTGGGCAAAACCATAGGCGATGGCAGCGGCCGTCTGCGACTGGCCGGACACATCCAGCACCAGCAGCACGGGAATGCCGAACAGCCGCGCCAGATCCGCCGCCGAACCCGTGCGATTTTCCGCAACCGGAATACCGTCGAACAGGCCCATGGCGCTTTCGATCAGAACGAGTTCCGCATCCCCGGTCTGCTGCGAAAACAGATGCCGCAGCAATTCCGGCCGCATGGCCCAGCTATCCAGATTAAGACCCGATGTGCCGGTGGCGAAGGCATGGAAACCGGGATCGATGTAGTCAGGCCCGGTCTTGATGCCGCGCACCTTGATACCGCGTCGGGCAAAGGCCCGGAGCAGGCCGATAGTTACGCTGGTCTTGCCGGAGCCCGAGCGCGGCGCACCAATGATGATCGCCCGCGCCGTCATGAACCGGAAACTCCAAGACGCGCCCGCATCGAAACAATCTCGCCGATGACGATCAAAGCCGGCGCTTCGAAATTTTCCCGATTTGCATCGTCAGCTATGCTTTCCAGCGAGCCGATGAAAATCCGCTCCTGCGCCGTCGTTGCCGACATGATGACGGCGACCGGCGTTTCGCCGGAACGGCCACCCTGCATCAAGAGGCTGGCGATCGTGCCGATATTCTTCAGCCCCATGTAAACGACGATGGGTTCCCGTGTTTTCGCCAGCGCCAGCCAGTCCAGATCCTCTTCGGTGCCCGCCGCGTGGCCCGTGGCCAGCGTCACGGCGCGGCTGATACCGCGCATGGTGGCGGGGATGCGAGCGGAAGCAAGCGCCGTGAACGACGAGGTCATGCCGGGCAATATGCGAAACGGAATGCCGGCTTGGACGAGCGCCTCCGCCTCTTCACCGCCGCGCCCGAAAATAAAGGGATCACCGCCCTTCAGCCGCAGCACCTTTTTGCCTTGGCCGGCGAAATCGATCAGCGAAGCGGTAATATCATCCTGCGTCGCGGAAGGCTTGCCACCCCTTTTGCCCGCAAAAACAATCTCCGCCTGCGGACCAAGCGCTATGACTTCGTCGCTCACCAGCGCATCGCGCACGATGATATCGGCCTGAGACAGCGCAAGCGCCACTTCCAGCGTCAGATAACGCACATCGCCCGGCCCTGCGCCCGCGAGCCAGACGTGGCCGGCTTCGAAGACCGGACCTTTTGCGGCAATGCTGTTCAAAATCTGCGCTATCGACATTCTTCTTGGCTGCTTTTTAACGATGACGGAAAAAGCCGTCCCGGCTATAGAAATTCATATGGATACGGATGGAAAGACCCTTCGCCGCGGCTGGACCACGGGCACCTGCGCGGCAGCCGCCACGAAGGCGGCCTGCGCCGCCCTTCTGACCGGCGAGTTTCCTTACCCTGTCGAGGTCGAACTTCCAAGCGGCGCGAGGCCGGCATTTTCCCTCGCCACCAAGGAAAAAGGCGAAAACTTCGCGCGCGCCGGCGTCGTCAAGGATGCCGGAGACGATCCGGACGTTACCCACGGTGCCCTGATCGAAAGCACGGTGCGGCGAGGTCAACCGGGAAGCGGGATCATCTTCAAGGCCGGAAAGGGCGTCGGCACCATCACCCGGCCGGGCCTGCCCCTGCCGCCGGGAGAACCCGCCATCAACCCCGTGCCGCGCAAGATGATCGAAACCGCCATTCGCGAAGTGGCTGGCGAGGAGGCCGATTTCGAGGTCGAGATTTCCGTCCGCGACGGCGAAAAACTGGCGGAAAAAACCCTGAACGGCAGGCTCGGCATCGTCGGCGGCATTTCCATCCTCGGCACCACCGGCATCGTCATTCCCTTTTCCTGCTCGGCATGGATCCATTCCATCTGGCGTGGCATCGATGTGGCGCGCGCCACCGGCTGCACCCATGTGCTTGGTGCTACCGGCAACACCTCCGAAAAAGCCGGGCAGGCGCTTTACGATCTGCCGGAAACCGCACTGATCGACATGGGCGATTTCATCGGCGGCATGTTGAAATACCTGCGCAGCCACCCCGTCGAGCGGGTGACGATTGCCGGCGGCGTCGCCAAGATGACCAAGCTTGCTCAGGGCATGCTCGACGTGCACTCCAAGAAGGGGCTGGCCGATCTCGATGCGCTGGCGGCATTGGCGACGGAGGCCGGAGGAGATGAAAATCTCGCCATTGCCATCCGTCAGGCCAACATGGTCGCACACGCCTTTGAATTGGCCGAGGGCGCGGGGATAGACCTCGGTGCGGTAGTTGCGGAAAAAGCCTGGGTAACCGCAGCGGCGGCGCTGAAGACGCCGGCCATTGCGCTCGATATTCTGGTGTTCGATCGTCAGGGCGCGCTCAAGGGCCGCACCGCCTCCACGCCGTCGCATCAGCCTTTCGCATCTTCCTTCGGAGACCGGAACCGCCGCACATAGTCGGTGCTATAAAGCGCGCTTTCGCGAAAATCCGTCGAGGCAAGTCCACGCCCAACGAAGATAAGGGCCGTCCGCTCCACCGGTTCGGCGGCGAGCTTGTCCTCAATGTCGAACAGCGTGCCGCGAATGACCCGCTCATCCGGCCAGGAGGCGCGAACGACGATGGCGACCGGGCAATCGGAGCCATAAAGCGGCGTCAGCTCTTCCACCACCTTGCCGATGGCATGAATGGCGAGATGGACGGCGAGCGTTGCGCCCGTCGCACCGAAAGCCTTCAGCGTCTCACCGTCAGGCATCTTCGATGCGCGCCCGGAAATACGAGTCAGCACAAGGCTCTGCGCCACTTCCGGCACCGTCAGTTCCCGCTGCAAGGTGGCGGCCGCAGCGGCAAAGGAGGGCACGCCCGGCGTGACGGTATAATCGAGACCCAGTCGCTCCAGCCGGCGAATCTGCTCGCCCATGGCGCTCCAGACGGAAAGGTCGCCGGAATGCAGCCGCGCCACATCCTTGCCGGCCTCTGCTGCGGCCACGAATTCCGCCTCGATCTCGTCAAGCGAAAGTGCTGCCGTATCGACGATGCGGGCGCCCGGCGGGCAATATTCGATGAGCGCCTTCGGAACCAGCGAGCCGGCATAAAGACATACCGGGCAGGCGGCGATAAGATCGCGCCCGCGCACCGTAATGAGATCGGCGGCGCCCGGACCGGCGCCGATGAAATGAACCGTCATTGTTGTTCTCCATATTCGATGGCGCAGCCACCATCATGCGAGGCATCGTCAGTGGTTGCGATGGCCACCGTCACATCGCCAACCACAAGACGCGGCGCGACCAGCCTTGCATTCTCTCCGGCGGCGGCAAGCGCCGCCGCTTCGCTCACACTTGGCGAGCCGGCATGATCAAGGCTTGCCTGTGAAAATGTCATTGTTTTCGAAGCAACCGCCTCAAGCCGTTCCTGCGATACGATTTCAAGCGGCAGCGACAGGCTTTTCGCCGCTTCCACAAGACCGGCTTCATCGGCTTTGAGCGGCGCAGTCGCCAGGCATTCCGCCCTCATTCCCAAAGCATGCTCCGCAGCGCGCACAGCGGCAATAACAGCATCTGAACCCGTGCCTCTGCGGCAGCCTATGCCAGCCACGGTCACCATGGCTTGTTCCAGCTCCACTGCGTCACCGGCATTGCCGGACGCCAGCCCGACATGGAGCCAACGGCCGTCACTCGCGACACATCCAGACGGATCATCGAGCCGCCGAGCCGCGCATGGGCGGCAAGCAGCACCGCCTCCATTTCCAGCGTCACCGCATTGGCGACCAGCCGCCCGCCGGGTTTCAGGGCCTCCATAGCCCCCTCGAGCACGCCCGCTTCACTGCCGCCGCCGCCAATGAAAATCGCATCCGGCTGAGGCAAGCCTTCAAAAGCCGCAGGGGCCGCGCCGATCATGACCTCAAGCCCCGGCACACCGAAAGCTTCGGCATTGCGAGCGATACGTTCCGCCCTTTCCGGGTGTTGTTTAAGGCGATGGCACGGAGGGAGGGGTGGGACAACATCCATTCGATGCCGATCGAACCCGAACCGGCACCGATATCCCACAGCAACTCACCCCGCCGTGGGGCAAGAGAGGAAATTGTCACGGCGCGGATTTCACGCTTGGTGATTTGCCCATCATGTTCGAACAGGCTGTCATCAAACCCAGCTGTAAAAGGCAGAACGCGCGCACCTTCATTCGCCATGACATCAATCGCCACCACGTTCAGCGGATCAATATCAGCAAATGTAAAATCAGCCGCCCTGACCTGCCGCCGCCTCTCCCGCTCTCCACCCAGGGCTTCAAGCAAGATGAATTCCGACTGGCCGAAACCCAAATCGGACAACAATTCCGCGATCAAGGCCGGGGCGTGGGCGTCCGAGGTAAGCGCGATGATGCGTGCACCGGCATGGAGATACGGCCGCAGGAGATCGATGGAACGTCCGTGCAGCGAAACGCATTCGACCGATTGCAGCGCCCAGCCAAGCCGTGCGGCGGCCAGCGAGAAAGCGGAGGGCGAGGGATAAGAAACTGTCTCACCCGCCTCAATCCGCCGCAAAAGCGTAACACCGACGCCATAAAAGAACGGATCGCCGGAAGCCAGCACACAAACCCGCTTGCCGCGCAGCGCCACGACATCGCCCATATCCGTATCGAACGGCACCGGCCAGCGCCGTGCTTCGCCAAGAATGGCCTCAGCCGCCAGTTCCAGATGGCGTTTGCCGCCGAAAACCACCTCAGCCGCCTCTATCGCCTTGATCGCGTTCCGGCCCAGCCCCTCAAGCCCATCCTCACCAATACCGACGATGGAAAGCCAGGGCTTTTCTTTCTTTTCTGTGGAAGCATCGCCCGTTCCGGAATATTCAGACGTCATGACACGCTCCATACTCATCCTTGGCGGCACGGCGCATGCCCGCATTCTGGCAGGCAGGCTGGCGGAAGAATCCGGCTATCGAATTCTGCTCTCCATGGCCGGCCGCACGCTCTCGCCGGTCGAACAGCCGGTGCCGATGCGCAGCGGCGGTTTTGGCGGCGCGGGCGGTCTCGCGGATTTCATTAGCACCGAGGATTTCGATATTCTGGTGGACGCCACCCATCCCTATGCGGCGAAGATTTCCGCCAATGCCATTGAGGCCGCAGGGCTTGCCAAAGTTCCGCTGGTCGTTCTTTCGCGCCCTGCCTGGCAATGCCAGCCGGGTGACAGGTGGCATGAGGTCGACAGCGTCGAACAGGCTGTCACCGCGCTCGGCGACGAAAGCAAACATGTATTTCTGGCGCTCGGCCGACAGGAGCTTCTTCCTTTCGAAACCGCGCCCCGGCACAACTATCTCATCCGCAGCGTCGACCCGGTGGAGCCTCCGCTGAAACTGCCGCATGCGCGCTATATTACCGCGCGCGGCCCCTTTGCGCTGGACGACGAAATCCGCATGCTGGAAGAAAACTGCATCGAGACGGTGATCTCGAAAAACTCCGGTGGCAGCGCGAGCTATGGCAAGATCGAAGCAGCGCGACGGCTCGGCCTGCCGGTCATCATGATCGACCGGCCGCGACAGCGGAACGGCGCGCCCCTGAATGACGTGACGGTGCCGGATATTGCCGCTGCGCTCACCGCCATTCGCCATCAGCTCTCTCTTCTCGAAAAACGCGGCGAATAAACCAGCGGTTCGTTGCCGGCACGTTCGATCAGACGGGTTTCAACCGAGCCGACGATGATGCAGGTAGCCATATCCGCCATATCGCTCGAGGCTTCCGAAAGAGGCACGACCCGAATACGCTCATCCGCCCGGCCTGCCGCCCGACCGAAGATCACCGGCACCGAACCGGGCAAATGCGCCCGCAATAGATCAAAAGCGGTACCGAGCTGGTGCGGCCGCGCCCTGCTGACGGGATTGTAGAACGCCATCACAAAACCTGCTTGCGCCGCCGCGATCAGCCGTTTTTCAATGATGCCCCAGGGTTTCAGATTATCCGACAGCGAAATGGCGCAGAAATCATGGCCAAGCGGCGCGCCGGCCTTTGCGGCTACGGCCAGCATGGCAGTCACACCGGGCACGACGGAGAAATCGATATCGCGCCATTCGGCGGGGCCACTTTCGATAGCCTCGCAAACCGCCGCCGCCATGGCGAAAACGCCGGGATCGCCGCCAGACACCACACAGACCTTGCCGCCGGAAGCTGCAAGTCGCAGCGCCTGTTCTGCGCGGGAGATTTCCTCACGATTGTCCGAAGCATGGCGGCGTTGATCGGGCCTCAGCGATAGACGGTCGAGATAGGGAATATAGCCGAAGAAATCCTCCGAGGCCTCGACAGCGGCAAGCGCCTCCGGCGTTATCTGCACCGCACTGCCCGGGCCGAGGCCGACAACGACCAGTCTGCCCGTCATGGCTTTTCACCAGCAGAGGGTCTGGTTTTCCAGCCCGGCACCAGAACCAGCGAAAAATAGGGTGCAGGCGATGCATCGCGTTCGATGAGCCGCACCGCTTGGCTGTTGACCATGGTGCCGCGCTCGACATAAAGCGCCTCTTCAAGCTTACCGGCCTTTTCCAGCGCCCGGCGAATCTTTGGCAGGTTGCGTCCTACCTTCATGATCACCGCGCCATCCGTGCCGGACAGACGTTCCGTTAGAACATCTTCGCCGAGCGTACCGGGAAGCACGCTCAAAATATCGTCGCCCTGTACCAGCGGCAGGCCGGCCATGGACCAGCAGCCGGACATGGCCGTGATGCCAGCAACGACTTCCGCCGGGTAAGATGGCGCAAGCCGCAAATGAAGGTGCATATAAGAACCGTAAAACAGCGGATCGCCTTCCGACAGCACGGCGACATTGCGCCCGGCTTCGAGATGCACAGCGATGTCCTTCGCCGACTGATCGAAAAAGGCGGCGATGGCATCACGGTAATCGTTACCGTTTTTGTCGCTTTCGACGGTTACCGGATAGACCAGCGGCATTTCCAGCGTGCCGGGCCGGATGAAGGCTTCGACAATACCGCGACCGTTGCCGCTGCCGCCTTTCTTGCAGAAGAAGGCAAGCACATCGGCGTTTTCAATGGCGCGGACAGCCTTCAGCGTCAGAAGCTCGGGATCTCCGGGGCCAGTGCCGACGCCCACGAGTTTACCCTTCGGATGTTCGAAAAGCGCCGCACTCACAGGCCAGCCCTCGCAACCGCGTTGATGGCGGCAGCCGTCATGGCCGAACCACCCATGCGTCCCTTGACGATGGCATAAGGAATGCCGAGCGAACTTGCCTCCAGCGCGTCTTTCGATTCCGCCGCACCGACAAAGCCAACCGGCATGCCGATGATGGCGGCCGGGCGCGCGGCACCTTTTTCCAGCATCTCAAGCAAATAGAACAGTGCAGTCGGCGCATTGCCAATGGCAACCAGAGCGCCGTCCAGCTTCTCTGCCCACAGATCGAGCGCGGCGGCGGAGCGGGTGTTGCCGATCTTTTTCGCCAGCTCCGGCGTGCGGGGATCGCGAAGGGTACAAACCACATCATTATCAGCCGGAAGGCGGGCGCGCGTCACGCCATGGGCAACCATTTCCGCATCGCAGAGAACAGGCTTGCCGGCTCGTAGAGCACCACGTGCAGCGGCAACAAAATCCGGCGAAAAGCGGAAATGGCTGGCTGCCTCCACCTGCCCGCAGGCGTGGATCATGCGAATGGCGATATCCGCCTGCTCTTCGGCAAAGGCAGACAAATCCGCTTCCTCACGAATGATGGCAAAGGAGCGCTCATAGATCGCATTACCGTCACGAATATAGTCATAGTCGGTCATCGGTCATCCTGTCGAAGCGTCGCACCGATCGCCTGTTTGCCCAGCCGGGCAAACAGGGTGGCGGCGTTTTCACCGGGCTTATGTTCTTTTTCGTAAAGACGGGCAAGCCGCGAAAGCGCCGTCCTCTGATGCTGGAAAGGTAAAATGCCATCCGGCACGTCGCCGGCGCGGCCCGAAATCGAAAAGGCCAGGCCATCGGCGGTGCCGGAAAAAGTGAGAAGCGACGGCGCGGGGTGCGCGCAACCTTTGCCGCAGCCGGAAATATGCAGCGTGAAGGAGCCATCCAGGAACGAGGCGTATTCCTCAGATACAAAGGCCGCCAACTCATGGGTGGGAAGAAAAGCCGAAGCGCAGCCCGGCGCGCCGGGACAGGCGGCAATAGAAGAGCGGGCATCACCTGCCGTCGCGATGAAACCGGACGCCCTTGCAATCTGAAGCAATGCGCCGCAGGCAGAGGACGATCCAAAGAATAGCAGGCTATGGTTTGGTGCCGGCCGCAGGGCCGTGATGCCGAGGGTACCGGCCTGTTCGCAGAGATGCGACAAATCGCAGGCCCGGATTTGCCCGAAAGCAGGCGCGACAGCAATGGCGAAGCGATCCTTTCCCGTCATCATCAGTCCGAGAGACGCAGAGGCCGCCCTAGCGTCATCAACAATCACACGATCCAACAGGCGATCACCGCAGATCGCTTTTATCGTCGAATGGTCCAGATCGCGGCCACGGGCAAGCGGCCCTTCGCCGGCCAGATAGACGAGCAGCGACAGGACGACACCCGCCGCTATGTCCGTCTCGACCAAGCCGGCATTCAGCGCCCTGCTTTCCGGCCCACCCACGAGCAATCGCCAGACGCTCCGCCCATCAAGCGACACAGCTTTCAAGCGAATATCGGCCAGCAAATCTTCCATGGAAAGGCGCCCGCCGCCATCAATGACGACAGACATTTTAGCGGCAAGCTTTTCATGGAGAACGAGCCTGTCGGCCTCTTTTCGAATCTCCTCGGCGAGAGGGCCACCATCGGCAATCTCCGTGTCATCCCGACCGGCGAGAGGCGACGTCTCGACCCCGAGCCCCGCGCGCAGCGGCAACTCCAGCGCCAGAACGTCTTTTTCCAGAGCGCAGGCGCTTTCCGGCGTCAGGCCGCGAAATTGCAGGCTGCCGCGGGCGGTAATGTCGATCAATCCGTTGCCATGCCGCTCGGCAAGATGGCAAAGCACCACCATGTCACGCGGGTCGATATCCGCCTCGAAAGCGATCCGCGACAAAAAACCGTCACCGGTGCGCATGGGAGCGGACAGGGCCGGGCAGAGACCACGGCGGCCAAATGGCTGAACGGGATCGGCAGCGGCCATCATCACGCCTCCATCCTTTGGGAGCGCGGCAGGATCAGCATTTCAAGTTCCGCATCCACCGCGTTGCGGCGGCTATGCCACAACCCGCGACGACGGGCGGATAAAAAGCGTCCGGCCATCACCTGCGCCGCTTTCGGGTTTTCCCGCAGGATGAAATCGCGCACATCCTCATCGCCGAAGTAGGCATCGTAAAGCGCCTCGATCAACGAGGAGGACACCGCATGGGTGGTTTCGGCAAAACCGATCAACCGGTCCACCGTCTCGAGGAATTCCGCCGCCCCGCGCGGACCGTGCCGCATCTGGCCGGCAATGAAGCGGGGATTGACGGCACGCGCGCGCACCACCCGCGTCAGCGCCTGCGTCATCGACCTTGCACGCGGGCGCGCCGGATCTGTCGTATCCAGCGCAACAATATCGGCGACGCCGCCAAGCACAGCTTTCGCGGCGGAAAAACCGCCGATGAAGGCGACATCCGAAGAACCGTCCAGAAGGTCGCGGCCCGGATCGTCCCCGGTATGAACCAGAAGATCGGCGCGCCTGACCAGCTCCACAAAACCGGTATCTTCGAAAATCTCCAGCCCGTCCGCACCGCCGAAAGCGTGGCTCGCCGCATCGAGATAGGCCTGCCCCAGCTCTTCGCGTTCGTCCCATTTCCCGCTGGCAAGCTTTTCTTCGATACCGGCACCATAGGTGCCGGGCGCCGAGCCGAAAATACGCGCCGGAATATGCCCGAGCGTGGCGGCCTCTTCCGCAAGCGGATTGTCGCCAGGCGCTTCCTCCCGCCGCGCAATGGCCTTGGCGGCGGCGTCGAGAAGCGCGATCAGCGCCGGAAACATGTCGCGGAACAGGCCGGAAATACGAAAGGTGACGTCGACACGCGGCCGCCCCAGGATCGCCGGCGGCAGAACCTCGATACCGGTGACCCGGCCGGTGGCGGGGTCGTGGATCGGTCTCGCCCCCATCAGATACAGCGCCTGCGCCACATCCTCACCGCCATTGCGCAGGCTGGCGCTGCCCCACAGATCGAAAACCAGATGTTTCGGCCAGTCGCCATGGGACTGCAGATGATGGCGCAGCACTTCTTCGCCCGCCATGCGGCCCAACTCGAACGCCGTCGGCGTCGGCATGGTGCGCGGATCGGCGGCATAGAGATTGCGGCCCGTGGGCAGCACATCGAGCCGCCCGCGCGCAGGTGCGCCGGAAGGGCCGGGGACGATATGTCGGCCATCGAGCGCAGCCAGCAGGGCAGCTTTTTCCGATTTGGCGCTTTCGAGCCTCAGAAGATCGGTCTCGTCTTTCGCGCAGCGGCCAAAAACATGCTGGCCATCCTTGATGGCGAAATCCTTGAGGTCGCAGAGAAAAGCGTCGATACGTGAGAGGGCCGCATCGGCATCATCTTTCGCAGCCACGCCCGCTTCCGCCGCAAGCCCGGTCTCCAACGCCTTTTCGACGATCAGTTTCGCCAGCCGATCACGGCGGCGGCGATCCAGACCATCCGCCTGCGCATATTCATCGACCAGCTGCTCCAGCGCCAACTGTTCCGGCGAAAGCCCGGCATTGACCAGCACGGGCGGGACATGGCCGATGGTCACAGCCGCGATCCGCCGCTTGGCGACCGCCGCTTCGCCCGGATTGGAAACGATGAAAGGATAGACCACCGGCAGCGAGCCGGTGACGATTTCGGGAAAACAATCACGGGAAAGCGCCACCGTTTTGCCGGGCAGCCATTCCAGCGTGCCGTGCGCGCCAACATGCACGATGGCATGCGCACCCGCAATCCGCCTCATCCATGCACCGAAGGCAACAAGCGCGTGACGCGGCGGCAAGGCAGGGTCGTGATAGTCCACCCGACGATCCTCATTGCGGCCCCTGTCCGGCGCTAGCGCCACGAACACTTCGCCGAAACGGGCGGCGTGGAACCGGAATACACCATCGACGAGTGCATCGTCATCGGTTGCCACGCCCCATGTCGCGTTTACGGCCCCGGCAGATGCCGAGGGCAAGGCGGAGAAAAAAGCCTCGTAGGTGGAAAGATCTATTGTCGCTTCCTGCTGTTCGACACAGTCGAGCAGCGCCCGCGCGGTCTTAGGAATATCCTTGACCGTATAACCGGCCCCGGCGAGATCCTGCATCATTTCGAGAACGCTTTGCGGCACATCGAGACCGACGGCATAACCGGTTCGTCCGGGCGCCGCACCGGGATAATCCGGCATCAGAATGACGATGCGGCGATCCCGTGGAAGGGCATTCCTCAGCCGCAGGAAAGCGGCGATCCGATTTGCCACCTGCTCGACGCGATCAGCCTCGGGTACATTGAGCAAACTCGCGCTGCCATCCATGCGCGCGTGTTTGAACGAAATCGCACCGGCGAGAATCCGACCATCCAGTTCCGGCAGGACGACATGCATGGCGAGATCGGAGGGATTGAGACCGCGCGCATTTTCCGCCCATCCGTCCCGCCGTGTCGTCGCCATCACCACCTGAAACACGGGCACGCCGAGACGGTCGAACAGGGTTGTGCCGTCGTCATCCGTCTGGCTGGCGAAGGCGGTAGCGGCAATGATGGCGGCGGGCTTCAGATCGGGCAGCACCGTTTCGAGGAAACGGATCGCCTCGCTATCCTTCAGACCGCTGACAAAAATCGGCAAGGGTGCAAAACCGCGCTGCGAGAGCGCCTCGAAAAGCACGTCCACCGGTGCTGCATCTGCCGCCAGAAGCATGGAACGGTAAAACAGAATGGGCAGAACGGGCGCACCGTCAGGAAAACCCGCGCAGGCTTCCGCCCTATCCACAACGCCCCTGCCGGGCCGGTAGAAACCGGCTTTCGGCAGCGGTTCGGCTTCAATATCCGGCCATGCCTCACCCCTTGCAAGAGCGGCGAGACCAAGGGCAAGCCGGTCCATATTCTCCTGCCCGCCCTCACGGAAGAAGGAGAGGACCGAGGCCAAAATCCGCCGATCGACGGTCGAGGCCGCTTCCAGTTTCTCGTCCCTTTCGCTGCACTCACCCGGCAAAAGCAGAAGCTTGATGCCGCGCCTGCGCGCAAGAATGGAAAGTTGATCGACACCGTAACGCCAGCGTTCCGCACCGCCGAGAATCCGGATAAGAATAACCCTGGCATGTTCTGCCGTCTTTTCGATCCAGAGATCGACCGACATGGGATGTCGAAGCTCGGAGAGGTTGGCGGCTGACACGGAGGGGAGCGCACCCTCTGTTCGCCGCCAGGCCTGTTCCAAGCCGGCCAGATCGCTTGCCGAAAAAGACAGCATCACCACATCAGACCGGGGCTGGTTGAGATCAACCGGCTCGATCAGGTCGTCCAGAGACGAGGATGTGGTGGCGAGGATGTGCATCGTCAGGCGGCCAGCATCTGTTCGATCTTTTCGCGGTTGATGCCCTTTTCCCCGATGACGACGAGGCGGCTGCGCCGTTCCTCACCCGCGGCCCAGGGCCGGTCGTAATAATGGTTGACGCGGCTGCCGACAGCCTGCACCTGCAGGCGCATCGGCTTTGCGGAAACCTCGATGAAGCCCTTGATGCGCAGGACATTTTCCGCAGCCGCCGTCTCGGCGATACGGGCTGCCAGCGCTTCCGGGTCGGTCACGGCCGGCAGATCGATGACGAAGCTGTCGAAATCGTCATGCTCGTGGTCGAGTTCGCCATCATGGTGGGTACGGCGGTTTTCGATATCCTCTTCCACCGCAAGGCCAAGACCGATCAGCACGGCGGGGTCGATGGCGCCGTTGGAAGCCACGACGATCTTTGCCGCCTTCGGCAGATGTTCGAGAACATGCGCCTTGGCCTTGTCCAGGCCGGCATCGTCAAGAAGATCGGCCTTGGTCAGCACGATAAGATCGGCGCAGGCAACCTGATCTTCGAAAACCTCTTCGACCGGGTCATCGTGATCGAGCGCCTCGTCATTGGCCCGCTGGGCCGCGAGCGCTTCCATGTCGTGCGCCACCTGCCCTTCGGCAAGGGCAGCGCCATCCACCACGGCCACGACGGCATCCACCGTCACCCGGCTCTTGATCGCCGGCCACTGGAAGGCCTGCACCAGCGGCTTCGGCAGGGCGAGGCCCGAGGTTTCGATGAGGATATGCTCCACCTTCGGCTGGCGGCTCAGAATCTGTTCGATGGCGGGCTGGAAATCATCCGCCACCGTGCAGCAGAT
The DNA here is from genome assembly GCF_001526505.1 of Agrobacterium sp. D14. NCBI lineage: Bacteria > Pseudomonadati > Pseudomonadota > Alphaproteobacteria > Hyphomicrobiales > Rhizobiaceae > Agrobacterium > Agrobacterium sp. D14. The sequence goes on along the minus strand of NZ_ASXX01000042.1, from coordinate 88,967 downwards.
GCAGCCATTGGCCAGTTCGACGATGTTTTCTTCCGGGCAGCTTTCAATACCGCAACCTTTGAGAATCTCGCCATCGATGCCGATATCGCCGAATTCGTTGACGATGATCGCAAGCCGCTTGCCGTCCAGCTTTTCGAGAAGGCCGCGCAGCAGCGTGGTTTTGCCAGCCCCCAGAAAGCCGGTGACGATGGTGCAGGGAACGCGGTCCAGAAGGGTGCTCATGATCTCTCCTCGGTAAAATCGAATGGGGGAATGCGCGCCACCATGCCGCGCTTTAAGGGTTCGGGGCGGCCGCGCCAGGGCATCAGGCCGTCGGGGGCGGCAGCCAGCAGCCGCGCACCGGTCAGCAAATCTTCCGCGTCACTTATTGTCAGCCCGCCAAAGACATAGGACCAGCCATTGGCTCTGCGCAGCACGGCGCTAAGCCCGCGCTTGCAATTGGCGAGGCAGTTGACGGAACGAACGGTGACACCCGTTTCCTCCGCCTTTGCGATGACGGCATCGGCGAGGCGTGAGCCGGGGCGCGGTTCGGCATTGGGGTCGGCTTCATCGCGACAGCTTCTGCAAACGAAGACGGTCACGCCGGACGCCGTTTCGTCCTGCGTGTTTCCGCCTGCACATGAAGATGTCGCTGAAATATCCAAACCGTATCGTTTCCCGCGCCTTGCAAAAAAATCTCGGGGGTGCGGATGTCGAATACGGTATGCGGACAGGCGCAAACCGGATGTTCGATCTAACCGACTGACCGGAGCACCCCGCCCGGCAGACGTTTTTCCTGAAACGGCAGGTCTCCTGGCTCGCGGCTTTACACCCTGACACCGCCTTCCCGAACCCGTTGAGGTGTCCAGTGGCTTTACGGTGCGGGCTTACCGCTTACAGTTGCGGGGGCAGCCACGGAATGACCCGGTAGTCGGGCTGGAACCGTGTTCCCTCTTAGCTTTTCCCGTTGCCGGGAAAAGACCGTCAGTCCGTTACCCTTAGGCTGAACGGGCGTGAGGGTCAATGCCGCAGCCCTGTGGCCCGCACATTGCCGGGTGCGGCAAATTGGGTATAGTCGCCGCTCCGAATGGCGGGGGCACCGGGTCCCGCGCCGCTGGATGAAAAGGAAAACGCGATGACACGCGACATCAGCGACAGCGAAGCCGAACGTCACCGGCAGAAAATGGTCAACCGCAAGACGGTGCAGGACGCCGAGGTTGCGGAAAAGACCATCGAAAAAGGTCTGCTGATGATCAATACCGGTCCTGGCAAGGGCAAATCCACCGCCGCTTTCGGCCTTGCCCTGCGCATGCTCGGCACCGGGCGGCGGGTGGGCGTCGTTCAATTCATCAAGGGCGCATGGTCGACGGGAGAACAGCAGGCGCTGACTTTGTTCGGCGACAGGGTCGTGTGGCGCACCATGGGCGAAGGGTTCACCTGGGACACGCAGGATTTGAAACGCGACGTCGCGGCGGCGGCAAAGGCCTGGGAAGAAGCCAAGGTCCTGATGGCGGATGAGACCATCGGCCTGCTGATCCTCGATGAGCTGAACATCGCGCTCCGTTACGATTACCTGCCGCTGGAGGAGGTGGTCGAAACGCTTTCCAGCCGCAGGCCCGATCTGCATGTCATCGTCACCGGCCGCAATGCCAAGCAACCGCTCATCGACGCGGCCGATATGGTGACGGAAATGACCCTCGTGAAACATCACTTCAAGGCGGGCGTGAAGGCGCAGGCGGGGATAGAATTCTGATATGACTGCGCGCGTGCTGATGTTTCAGGGAACCGGCTCGGATGTCGGTAAATCGCTGATGGTGGCCGGCCTTGCCCGTGCCTTCGTCAGGCGCGGCCTGTCCGTCATGCCGTTCAAACCGCAGAACATGTCGAACAATGCGGCGGTCACCGCCGATGGCGGCGAGATTGGCCGCGCGCAGGCGCTGCAGGCACGGGCGGCGGGCGTGCCGCTTTCCGTGCACATGAACCCGGTGCTCCTGAAGCCGCAGAGCGAGACCGGCGCGCAGGTGGTGGTGCAGGGCAAGATCGCCGGCAATGCCAAAGCGGCCGATTATCAGCACATGAAGGCCGGGCTGATGCCGCGCGTGCTCGAAAGCTTTAACCGCCTGAAACAACAGGCCGATCTGGTGCTGGTGGAAGGCGCGGGCAGCGCGTCCGAAATCAACCTGCGTGCCAATGACATCGCCAACATGGGTTTTGCGAGAGCTGCGGACGCGCCTGTGATCCTGATCGGCGATATCGACCGGGGCGGTGTCATCGCCAGCCTCGTCGGCACCAAAGCCGTACTCGAAGCTGAAGACGCGGCGATGATCGAGGGTTTCATCGTCAATCGGTTTCGCGGTGATCCGGCCCTGTTTTCAGACGGCATGCGGATAATTGCGGAAAAAACCGGCTGGGCCTCCATCGGGCTCTTGCCGCATTTTGCCGATGCCGCGAAGCTACCGGCTGAAGATGCTCTCGGGCTTTCTGGCCCGGCTGAACGGAAACTTGGCGCGAAGATCCGCATCGCCGTGCCGATCCTGCCGCATATTTCCAATTTCGACGATCTCGATCCGCTGGACATGGAACCGGATGTCGAGCTCATCCGCGTGCGGCCGGGCGAAACCATTCCCGCCGATTGCCGGCTGGTACTGCTTTGCGGCTCGAAAGCTACCATCGCCGATCTTGCTGTGCTGAAAAATACGGGACTCGACATCGATATCAAGGCGCATGTGAGACGCGGCGGCCATGTTCTGGGCCTCTGCGGCGGCTACCAGATGCTTGGGAAAACCGTTGCCGATCCCGAAGGCATCGAAGGACCGCAGGCAACAGTCGACGGGCTCGGCCTACTGGATGTCGACACTGTTCTGACGGGGGACAAAAGGCTGGTTTCCGTTACAGGGAAAAGTTTCGACGGTATTGATTTATCCGGCTATGAAATGCATGTCGGTGAAACCACGAGCGGAACCGACAGCCTGCCTTTTTCGAAAATCGATGGGCATGAAGACGGCGCTGTGTCGTCTGACGGCCGCATCTTCGGTACCTATATTCACGGCCTGTTTTCGGACGACCGCCAACGCGGCGCGTGGCTTGAGCGGCTTGGCGGACAGAACACGGAACTGAACTACGATGCGCAGGTGGACGCCGTTCTTGATCGCCTCGCGGCGCATATGGAACAACACCTCGATCTCGACCGTCTGCTTGCTATAGCGCGATAAGGATCGCCAGAAGTCCCAACAGGCCGATCAACAACAGGTCGGCAATTCGCGCAAGCCGCAGCGCCCTGCGAATATCGCCGGCGACCAGCGCCGCCCTGCCGCCTTCGCCCATGAAACGCGCCTCGATCATCTGCCCGCCATAGGAGCGCGGCCCCGCGAGCGCAAAGCCGAGAGCGCCAGCCAGCGCCGCCTCCGGCCAGCCGGCATTAGGAGAACGGTGATGATGGGCATCGCGACGTATCGCGGCCATGGCCCCGCCGGGTGATGCGCCCCTAACAAAAAACGCCGCGACAACGAACAGACCGCCGCTCAACCGTGAGGCCGGCAGATTGACCAGATCGTCCAGCCGGGCGGAGGCCCAGCCGAAAGCCCCATGGCGGGGTGAGCGATGGCCGATCATGCTGTCGGCCGTATTGATCGCCTTGTAAGCCGCGCCGCCCGGCAGGCCCAGAAGACCTAGCCAGAAGGCGGGCGCGACGATGCCATCGGAAAAATTCTCGGCCAGACTTTCGATGGCCGCCCGACAGATCGCCGCCTCGTCCAGCTTTTGCGGATCGCGCCCGACGATCATCGATACCGCCTTGCGACCGCCTTCCACACCCTCACGCTCCAGCGCAGTGGCGACAGCCTCCACATGCTGCTCGAGACTTTTCTGCGCCGGCAGCGAAGCGCCAAGCACGGCGACCAGCAAAAGGCCGAAGGGCAGGAAAAGCAGAACGGATTGCGCTAACCATGCGACAAACAGCGTCAGTCCGACGAAAACAACGAGAGCCGCCACGCCTGCCTCCTTGCGCTGTGAAAATGACGCGCTCTCCCGGTTCCATTTTTTGTCCAGCAGCGCGATAAGCGAACCGATCCAGGTGACGGGATGGCCGATACGTTTGAACAGCCAGTCCGGATAGCCGGTCAGGCGTTCGATCACGAGCGACAGGAAAGCGAGAGCAAAAAACATGGGCGAGACAGTACCAGAAAAGGCGAAAGCTGCGATCCGTCACGGCGGCAATCTCGGCAGAGCGCGTCTGATGTTTCCTGAAGCGCCGGAACCGTGGATCGACCTTTCGACCGGGATCAATCCGCACTCCTATCCGCATTCGCCGGTCCCCGCCAGCGCATTCGCGCGCCTGCCGGAACCGGACGCCGCCGAAGAATTGAAACATCTGGCCGCAGCGCATTTCGATGCGCCTTCCGCCCGGCATGTGGCGCTTTCTCCCGGCACCCAGATGCTGATGCCATTGCTGGCTCAGATCGCTCTCGCCCACGGGGCCAAGAGCGGCGCCGTACTTTCACCCGCCTATGCGGAACATGCCCGGACCGCACGCATGGCCGGACTGGCTATGACCGAGGTGGAAAACATCAATGCGATGTCGGCTCATGACTATGTCGTGGTGGTCAATCCCAATAATCCCGATGGTCGCATCACGGATCGCGCCGCATTGTTGTCGCTGGCCGACGCCATGCGCCGCAAGGGTGGGCTGCTCGTCGTGGACGAAGCCTTCATAGAGACGGGACTTGCCGAAAGCCTCGCAGATGCCGCCGGTCAGGATGCGCTGGTGGTCCTGCGCTCATTCGGCAAATTTTACGGCATGGCGGGCGTTCGGCTGGGTTTCGCGATTGCGCAGCCCGATATCGCTGCTGAACTGGAGGCAAGGCTCGGCCCCTGGGCTGTTTCCGGCCCGGCGCTGCATATCGCAACACAAGCTCTGGCGGATGAGGAATGGCAATCATCCATGCGTCTGCACCTTGCCGAAGACGCCCGGCGCATGAACGCCATGCTGGAGAAAGCGGGGCTGGCAATTGCCGGCGGCACCTCGCTGTTTACTCTGGTGCGGGCTCCCCGCACCGCAGACCTGTTCAGCCATCTTGGCCGACACGGCATTCTGGTCCGCATTTTTGATGAAAGGCCGAACGACATGCGTTTCGGCCTTCCCGGTAGCGAAACGGAGTGGCAGCGGCTCAAGGAGGCGCTGTCATCCTTTGACTATTCCTCGAAAGTGTAGGTCTCAATCGACTCCGGCTTCATTTCGATGGAGAAGCCCGGCAGTTTCGGCGGCATGTAAGCGGCATTTCTGATATCGCAGGGCTCGATGAAGTGCTCGTGCAGGTGGTCGACATATTCGATCACACGGCCTTCCTTCGTGCCTGATACGACCAGATAGTCGATCATCGACAGATGCTGCACATATTCGCAAAGGCCGACGCCGCCAGCATGCGGCCAGACCGGCAGATTGTATTTGGCGGCGATCAGCAGCACCGCCAGCACCTCGTTCAGACCCCCCATGCGGCAGCTGTCGATCTGCACCACGTCGATGGCGCCTTCGGCGATGAACTGCTTGAACATGATGCGGTTCTGGCACATTTCACCGGTCGCCACCTTCACCGGGCCGATGGCGGCGCGGATCTTGCGATGGCCGGCGACATCGTCCGGGCTCGTCGGCTCCTCGATAAAGAATGGCTTGGCGAAAGCGAGCTTCTTCACCCAGTCAATCGCCTGATCCACTTCCCACACCTGGTTAGCATCGATCATGAGGTAACGGTCGGGACCAATCACCTCGCGGGCGATAGTGAGACGACGAATATCGTCTTCCAGATCGCGGCCGACCTTCATCTTTACATGGTTGAATCCTGCATCGATTGCTTCCTGGCAAAGGCGGCGCAGCTTGGCGTCGTCATAACCGAGCCAGCCGGCCGAGGTCGTGTAGCAGGCATAACCTTCGCTCTTCAGCGTCTCGATACGTTCCTTCTTGCCGCTTTCGGCTTTTTTGAGGATCGCAAGCGCCTCGTCACGGGTCAGCACGTCGGTCAAGTAACGATAGTCGACGATATCGGCGATTTCTTCCGGGCTCATATCGGCAACGAGCTGCCAGACCGGCTTGCCCGCCTTCTTGGCCAGCAGATCCCACACGGCATTGACGACGGCGCCGGTGGCGAGATGCATCGCGCCCTTGTCCGGCCCGATCCAGCGCAGCTGGCTGTCGCTGGTCAGATGCCGCCAGTATTTGCCGGGGTTCTCGGTGACGGTGGCAAGATCGGTGCCGACGACCAGATGACGCATCGCTTCGATGGCCATGCAGCAGATATCGTTACCGCGGCCGATGGTGAAGGTCAGCCCGTGGCCTTTGAGACCCGGCTCATCGGTATCGAGAATGACATAAGCCGCCGAATAATCCGGGTCGGGGTTCATCGCATCCGAACCGTCGAGGCTCTGGGAGGTCGGAAAACGCAGGTCGAAAACACGCAGATCAGTAATTTTGGTCATGGCCGTTCACTCGCGGTCAGTGTCAAAGGAAATCGTTCAATCGTGGTGGAAGGTTTCTTCCATCATCGCCCACCACTCGCCTTCCTTCCGGCTTTCGAGCGGTTGCTGGCAGGGAATGGTGAAAGACCACCATTCCTGGTTCTTGGGGCTTGCGGCCATCTTCGCCATGTCGGCGCTGATATCGCTGCCGTGATATTCCCAATAGCCGAAGAGCAGATTTTCCGGCTCGCGCAGGAAGATCGTGTAGTTGCGGATATTGCAGTCGCTGATAAGCGCCAGAATTTCAGGCCACACAGTCGCATGCAGCCTTTTATACTCCCCGATCATCTCCGGTTTGACGCCTATGACCATGCCCATGCGCTGCATGAAAAACTCCGTTATTGCTTTATGGTGGCGAGCGCAGAGCGCAGCTTCGACTGCGGCAGGTCCAAACCCAGCCGTTCTGCCGCGGCAATGACCGGGGCAAAGCGGCGGCGCTTCTTTTCATCGTGGTTGCCGGCGATATCGGAGAGCCGATGCGCGAGAAAGGGATTGCGCAAACGTTCCCGCAGCACGCCAATATAGGCCTGCGCATCGTCCCCCATGCCTTCAGCGGCAAAGACCGGCAGAACCTCGTCCCGCCAAAGCGTCTCAAGATCCGCAACGAGAGCATCGTCGGCCATTGCCTGACGCACCGTCTCGTCCTTCGCACGCGCATCCTGCAACCAGCGTTCCGCCAGATAGGAATGGCCGAGATTGAGCAGGAAAAGCTTCAGCTTTTCATAGTGATCGAGATCATCGGTCAGCACCACGGCAGGGTGCGTGCAGGGAAGGACAAGCCCGTCCTGCTTCTCTATAGCCCATAGCGCATAGGGTTCCGCCACCGCACCCACCGGGTCGATAGGCTCGGAGACGATGCGATCCACCAGACTATTGGCGAAACGGCACTTCTCATTCAGATAAAAGGCAAAACCCGCCGGCAATTGCCATTCATCGGCAAGCCGGCGAATGACCTGTTTCAGCTTTTCGCCATTGCGCGGCACGAGTTCGCAGGGGAAGATGGAGACAGGTGCTTCCGGATTGCGCTGAAAACGCTCCAGCAGCAACATGCAGAGTTTCGCCGGAAAGCTTTTCGGTACGATCATGAAATCGCCAGCAAGCCCAGCATTATCCGCCGAATCCAGCTCATAACCGCGATCGCCCGTATTGGACAGAATGACCTCGACCTCGCAGGCAAGGCGGCGCACTTCGGCCCAGTCGGTCGCAGCCGTCAATGCCCGCGCGACAGCCCCGCCCTGAATTTCCTCATCCACTTCCTGCCCATCACGGATGCCGCGAATACGCACGGGGTAAGGTGCCCCGCTGTTCAGCGCCGCAACACGCTTCAGGCTCTCCGCATTGCCGGTCGTCTGGACAATCGCGATACGCCCGAGAGCCTCGTCCTTATCCAGCGCCTGCGAAACAAAGAGATCCGCATGCGCCAGAAGAAAGCGGCTGGTGCCGAATTGCAGGATGGGCGTATCGGGCGTCATGCGACCTCCACCATGCCCTTGATCACTCCGGCCTTCGGATCGGTCAGGCCGGCGAATCTGGAGGGCACATCGGCAAGCGTCATGCGATGGGTAATCAGCGCTTCCGGTACCTTGCCTTCCCGAAGCGCCTGCAGGACGCGCTCAAAATCCTGAGGCGTTGCATTGCGGCTGCCGAGCAGCGTCGTCTCCCGCTTGTGGAACTCCGGATCGTTGAAGCTGATATCGCTGGCGACGATGGAGACCAGCACATAGGAACCGCCATGGCCGACAAAGGAAAAGCCGCGCTCCATGGCTTTCGGATTGCCGGTCGCATCGAAGACCGCATCAAAAAAATCGCCGCCGGTGATGTCGGAGAGGCGATCCCTGTCGCCCTCGCCGAGTGCCACCGTGTGTGCGACCCCGAGATGCTCCCTGCAGAAATCCAGCCGGTCGGTGCGCCCGTCGATCATGGTCACTTCGCCGCCATCGAGAACCGCGAAAACCGCAACTGCCATGCCAATCGGGCCGGCGCCGACGATCAGAACCTTCTGCCCCTTCTCGACTGCGCCACGGCGCACCGCATGCGCACCGATAGCCAGAAATTCGGTCATCGCCGCCTGATCGAGGCTCAACCCCTCCGCCTTCAACACGAATTGCTGCGGTACGCTCAGATATTCGACCATGCCGCCATCACGATGAACGCCCAGCACACCGATATTGCGGCAGCAATTGCTTTTGCCCTTCAGGCAGGCGCTGCATTTGCCGCACGAGATATAGGGAATGACGGTGACCACATCGCCTGCGGACAGATGGCTGCCTTGCGGCGCCTCTTCCACCGTGCCGGAAAGCTCATGGCCCATGATACGCGGATAGGAAAGATAAGGCTGGTTGCCGGTGAAAATGTGCAGGTCCGTGCCGCAAACCCCGATGCGGCGAATACGCACCAGCACTTCACCTTCGCCACGCGCTGGCTTTGGCAGTTCCTTGGAGACGAGTTGACCTGGGGTTTCGCAGAAAATCGCCAGCATGCATCACCTGTGGGAAAGGGAATAAAAACGAACGGCGTTACCGCCGAAAACTGCCGCATGGTCCTCTGCCGGCACGATATCGCGGCAGAAATCCAGCCATGCCTGATAATCGCCCGCCAGCCGCAACACCGGCCAATCACTGCCGAAAATCACGCGGTTGCCGCCAAAGAGCTCCAGAATGGTCTCGGCATAAGGCCGTACCGCTTCCGGCCGCTGCTCACCGCGCTCGGTTAGCAAACCGGAGAGTTTGCAGTGGACATTCGGGAGAGCCGCCAGAGCGGCCATATCCTTGCGCCAGTCGCTGTAGTGACCGGTAGCAATCAACGGCTTCGCACCATGGTCGATGACGATCGGCAATTGCGGATGGCGGCGGGCAAAGGCGAGGAGATGCGGCAGATTGGGCGGCAGGACCAGCGCATCGAACGCCAGACCATGTTTTACCAACGCCGCCACGGCGGGATCGAGTGCCGGATCATCGATCCAAGCGACATCCTCCATGCCCTGCAACATCGGGCGGACACCCTTGAACGCCGGATGTTTTGCCCGACGGGCGATTTCACTCGCGGCATCGGCGGATTTCATGTCCACCCAGCCGACCACACCCTTGATGAAATCGGTCTTTTCCGACAGTTCCAGCATGAAATCCGTGTCGGCCGCCGTCTCCATCGTCTGCACCAGCACGGTGCCGGAAACGCCGGCAGCGGCCAGCAAAGGCGAGAGGTCGGCGGGGAGAAAATCCCGGTAGATGGCGGCGAGCGACGGCGGCGGCCATTGCCCGGCGCGATCCTTCATCAGCCAGAAATGCTGGTGGGCATCGATGAGCATTGCCTCAGGCCTTTCCGCCGGGCACCGGCGCACCTTCGGCAATCAGACCGCGCCTGTGCAGTTCGGACCAGAATTCCTCCGGGATAGACTGTTCGAACCATTCGATATTGGAGGCGAGCTGCTGCGCATTGCGCGCACCCGAAACGACCGTGACCGACGCCGGATGGGCAAGCGGAAATTGCAGCGCGGCCGCCTGCAGCGATACGCCGAGTTCCTCGCAAACACCCTGCAGCGCATCGACACGCGTGAGAATATCGGCAGGCGCGTCGGCATAATTGAATTTGCGGTTGCCGGCCAAAATGCCGGAATTGAACGCGCCCGCGACAACGATGGCGACACCGCTTTCAGCGCAACGGTTCATGAAAGCAAGGCTCTGCTGCTCCAGCAGCGTATAGCGGCCGGCGAGCATCGCGACGTCGATATCGAAGACATCCATGGCGTCGCTGACGATTTCCCACTCATTGACGCCGAGGCCGACGGCCCCCGTCGATCCTTCCTCGCGCAGCTTGCCAAGCGCGCGGAAGCCACCGCCGGTGGTCAGCTGCTCCCAATAATGCTGGTGCTTTTCGCCATGGGTGAAGGAGCCGATATCATGCACATAAAGAATATCCGGCTTCAGAACGCCGAGCCGTTGCTGGCTTGCTTCGAAGGAACGCAGGATACCGTCATAGGAATAATCATAGACCGGGCGGAACGGCAGGGGCGCTATATAGGCATCCTCCTCCGGACCGACGGTCTCGTCAGGTACCATCACACGGCCGACCTTGGTGCTGAGCGTATATTCGTTCCGGTCATGCTCCGTCACCATGGTGCCGAGGCGGCGCTCCGACCGCGTATAGCCGTAAAACGGCGCGGTATCGAAATAACGCATGCCGCTTTCCCATGCCTTGTCGAATGCACCCTTGGACTCTTCATAGGGCGTGACGCGGTAGAGATTACCCATCTGGGCGCAACCGAGGCCCATGACGGTGACGTCGACGGCGCGGCGCGGCAATTTACGTGTATCGGAGACTTTCATCGCAGGGACTTTCCAGCTTGTCTTTGGAAAGACGCGCCGCCGCAAAGCGGCGCGTCATCACGCAATCAATAAAGAACGTTCTTGGCTTCCGGCTTTTCGATATTGTCCTTGGTGACAACAACGACACCGGTGTCGACGAACTTCTCGACCTTTTCCTTGCCGATGAGCTTGGAAATGGTCTCCACGCCCTTTTCACCCATCTGATAAGAACCCTGAACCACGATACCGGCCAGCGTGCCATCCTTGACGAAGCCCTGAAGGTCCTGGTTGCCGTCGAAGCCGATGGCGACGACCTTGCCGGCCTTGCCGCTCTGGGCGAGCGCGCGGCCGACGCCGATTGCCGTCGGCTCATTGGCGCCGAAAATGCCCTTGAGATCGGAATTGGCGGCCAGAACGTCGGTCGTCTGGTTCAGCGCGGTCGCCATCTGCGACTGCGAATAGAACGGGCCGACGATCTTCAGGTTGGAATTCATCTGGATGTAATCGGTGAAACCGCCGACACGGCCGATTTCAGAACCGGCACCAGCGACATAGGACATGACGGCGATCTTGCCTTCCTTGCCCACCTTGTCGATCAGCGCCTGCGCTGCCAGTTCGCCGGCTTTCTTGTTATCGGTCGCCAGGAACGACTGGTAATATTGCTCGGAGCCCTTTGCGAGCTGCGAGTCGATCAGAACGACCGGAATACGGGCTTCCCAGGCCTTCTTGACGGCAGGCACCAGCGCGTCCGGATCGGAAGGTGCCAGAACAATGCCCGCGACCTTACGGTTGATGGCGTTCTCGACCATGTTGACCTGATCGGCAATGGCGGACTCGGCAGCCGGACCCTGGAAGGTCATGGTATTGCCGGAAGAATTTTTCATCGCCGCATCAGCACCCTTCTGGACGTTCTGCCAGAAGGTGGAGTTGACGGTCTTGACGATGACGGCGATTTCGCCGGCCTGCACCGTGGAAACGCTCCACAGCGCAATTGCGGATGTCAGAAGGGCAGTCGCAATTTTCTTCATTTCTTCCTCCGTGATGTCGGCATACCGGGCCTCCCCTTGCCGATCTTTTTTGCGGAAAGGGTCCGCAGGCCCTTGATCAGCGGCGGTTGCGCAACTGGTCGATCCAGACGGTGACCAGAATGACGAGGCCGATGATGATCTGTTGCGTGAAGGCGGAGACGCCGTTCATATTGAGACCGTTGCGCAGGATGCCGATGACGAAGGCGCCAATGGCCGTGCCGGAAATCGTGCCGACGCCGCCGATCAGCGATGTGCCGCCGATAACGGCGCTGGCAATGGCGTCCAGCTCATACATCACACCCTCATTCGGCTGGGCGGTGACGAGGCGAGACATCAGCACGCAGCCCGTCAACCCGGCGAGCGTGCCGGACAGGATGTAGGTGAAATTGGTGACGCGGGCGACATTGACGCCGGAAAGGCGCGCGGCTTCGGCGTTGGAACCGACAGCGTAAATGTGGCGGCCGAGGATCGAGCGGTTGAGCATGAAGGAAACCGCAAGCGCAATCACCACCATCAGGATGACGGGGTAGGGGATGCCGGGAAACACCACATTCGGAAAACCGTCGTCACCGATAGTGACGATGCGGAAGAGAGCGCCATTGCCGAGTTCGCCGAAAGATTCGCCGAGGCCGGAGACGGCGCGCGCACCGGTGATCTGCAGCGCCACGCCACGGGCGATCAACATCATGCCGAGGGTGGCGATGAAGGGCGGCAGCTTGAAACGGGTGACCAGAAGACCGTTGATGAGACCGCAGAGCGACCCCGTCAGAATGCCGAGCAACATGCCGACCGGCACCGGCATGCCGAGTTCCTTCACCGCAAGGGCGGCGACGACGCCGGCAAGCGCAAGCACCGAACCGACGGAAAGATCGATGCCGCCGGTGATGATGACACAGGTAGCGCCGATGCCGAGCAGCGCGATGGACGTGACCTGCAACGCAATCGTCATGCCGTTATTGACGGTGAAGAAGGCGCTGCTGGTGGCGGAAAAGACCGCGACGAGAGCGAACAGGCTGCCTAGCGCCGCAAACTTCTGGATAATGTCCTTCTGGCGGTCGCTGACTGCGAAGCTCTTCTTGGTTTCTGCAATATTGGCCATGTCGTTCCTCACTGCGCAGTCCGGCCGTAACCGGACGCATACCGCATGATTTCTTCCTGATTGGTCTTGGCGGTTTCGAGCACACCCGTAATCCGGCCCTGGTGGAAAACGGCGATACGATCCGTCAGCCCAAGAATTTCCGGCAGTTCCGAGCTGATGAGAATGACGCCGATGCCCTGCGCGGCGAGCTCGTCCATGATCTTGTAGATCGCGAATTTCGCGCCGACATCGATGCCGCGTGTCGGTTCGTCGAAGAACAGCACGCGAGATTGCCGGAACAGCCATTTGCCGATGATGATTTTCTGCTGATTGCCGCCGGAAAGCAGCCGCACCGTCTGCCCGATCGAGGGAGTACGGATATTCAGGAGATCGACGTAGCGCTTTGCCACATCGTCATGCTTCTTGAAATCGATCAGGCCGAAACGGTTGGAAACCTCGCCGAGATTGGCAAGCGTCGTATTGGCCGCCACCGACATCTTGATGGCGAGGCCATCGCTTTTGCGGTCTTCCGAGAGATAGGCGATGCCTTCTTCGATGGCGTCCTGCGGCGAGCTGATCGAAAGTTCGCGCCCGTTGAAAACGATCCTGCCCGCATCGAGCGGATCGGCACCGAAGATCGCCCGGGCGACTTCGGTGCGGCCGGCACCCATCAGCCCGGCAAAACCGAGGATTTCACCACGTCGCAGCGAAAAACCGACGTCGTGGAACACGCCGCTGCGTGTCAGGCCCTCGACGGAAAAAATAACATCTTCCGTGGGGCGCGATGTACGCTCGGGGAATTTGTCTTCCAGCGAACGCCCGACCATGCGCGTGACGATGTCGTCAACGGTGATCGAAGCAAAATCGTCGGTCGAAATATAACGCCCGTCACGCAGAACCGTCACACGGTCGACGATTTCGGCCATTTCATCGAGACGGTGGGAAATATAAACGATCCCGACACCGGATGCCTTGAGATCGCGGATAACCTTGAACAGGAGCCGCGTCTCCTGCTCGGTCAGCGAAGAAGTCGGCTCGTCCATGATGAGCACTTCAGCGTCAAGAGAAAGCGCCTTAGCGATTTCCACCATCTGACACTGGGCGACCGAAAGGCCGCGGACGATCTGGTCGGGGTCGATATCGACACCCAGCCGGTCGAGACAGCGCCTGGCATCGAGGCGCAGCTTCTTACGGTCAACGAGGAAACCGCGCCGCGGTTCGCGCGCAAGATAGATGTTTTCGGCAACGGAAAGATGCGGAACGAGGTTGAGTTCCTGGTGGATGATGGCGATGCCGGCGGCTTCGGATTCCAGCGGCGATGCATATTGCACCTTCACACCTTTATGAAGGATGGTGCCGTCGCTCGGCTGATAGACGCCGCTGACGATCTTCATCAGCGTCGATTTTCCCGCACCATTTTCGCCGCAGACGGCGTGCACCTCGCCGGCGCGCAGATCGAAATGCACGTTCGACAGTGCTTTGACGCCGGGAAATTCCTTGCTGATGTTATCGAGGCGCAGGAGCACCGCACGCTGTCCATGCGCCATCTGTTCAGGCGAAAAATCGCCCCGAATTGTCGATGCGCCCTGCGACATCTGGAAACCTCCCACCCGTATCCCCGCTCCACCGGGGTCATGAACAGGCCAAATGGTTAGGCCGGTTTTTCAGAATGGTCAAGCCAATTAGGCCAAAATTTGCGAAGCCATATCCAAAACAGAAGCAATACATGAAACGATAACTGATAATAAATACGTTATTTCATATATTTAAGTAATTCCTTGCGTATTGATACGCTTGGCGTTACGGTAAGGCCAAATACGGATTGCAGACAGGACTCGTCGAAAAAAACATGAGTGGTCAGGCCAAAATAGCGGAACCGCGCAGGCTTTATCAGCAGATTGCGGACCAGATACGCGAACTCATCGATATGGGTGAATTCCTGCCCGGCACGCGGCTTCCCGCCGAACGCGAACTGGCACAGAAGCTCGGTGTATCGAGGCCTTCCTTGCGCGAGGCGCTGATTGCGCTTGAAATCGACAACACGGTCGAAATTCGCATGGGCTCCGGGGTTTATGTGTCGGCGGAAGCGTTGCAGACGACCCACCATACCAAATCGCTTGGTGACAGCCCCTCCGAACTGATGCAGGCGCGCGCCGCGCTGGAGGGTGCGACCATCGTGCTGGCAACAAGCCGGATGACCGATGAGACAATCGCGACCCTCCGTCAGATACTCAATACCATGCAGCGGGAAATAGAGGCCGGTCGCAAACCTCTGGATCAGGATCGGCTGTTTCACGTCACCATCGCCGAGCAATCCGGTAACAGCGTTTTGGCGCGAATGGTGGCGAACCTCTTCGATGAGCGCCACAGCCCCATTTCGGCCCAGCTTCGCGTAAAATTCGAGGACCGCGATACCTGGACGCATGCACTGCAGGAACACGAGGCCATTCTGGCGGCGCTTGAACTGAAAGACCCGCTGCTGGCGCAGGCCGCCATGCATACCCATCTGGAAGGTTCGAAGAGACGCTGGGTCGAAAACTGATCTAGAAACATAGCAGGCAATATACCGGGAGGAGGAAAACCCGTGAGTGAGAATTCCGAGGCAACCATTTTGCTGAACGCCAACGACAATGTCGCGGTGGCGCGCCGGTCCATTCCGGCCGGCGGCGCGACAGGCAGGGGCGATCTGGCGGCGCTCGAGCTGATCGGGCGCGGGCACAAGGTGGCCCTCAAATTCATCAAATCGGGCGATGAGGTGCTGAAATACGGACAGGTCATCGGTATCGCCACCCAGGATATCGAGCCCGGCCGACACGTGCACCTGCACAATCTTGCCATGGTGCCTTCCGAACACGCGCATCAGTTCAGCGTCGATATCGAAGAAAAGGGCATGGTGCCGGAAGCCGAACGCCGGACGTTCAAGGGTTATGACCGCGGCCTCGGTGGCGTCGGAACACGAAACTATATCGGCGTCATCGCTTCGGTGAACTGTTCCGCCACGGTTTCGCGTTACATCGCGGATTATTTCAACAAGCAGCGTGGTCTTGATGGTTTCGACAATGTCGATGGCGTCGTGGCGCTGACCCATGGCGGCGGCTGTGCGCTGAATACGAAATCGGAAGGTTACCGCCTGCTGATCCGCACTATTCAGGGCTATGCCCGCCATCCGAATTTCGGCGGCATTCTGCTGATCGGCCTCGGTTGCGAGACCAACCAGATCGCGCCCATTCTCGAACATTACAAAATGGAAGAGGGTGAGCGGCTACGCACCATGACGATCCAGCAGCATGGCGGCACCCGCAAGACGATCGATGCGGCGATTGCCGAGATCAGGGCCATGCTGCCGATGGTCAATGCCGCTCGCCGCACGGAGCAACCACTTTCCAAGCTGAAGGTGGCGCTGGAATGCGGCGGTTCGGATGGTTATTCCGGCATTTCCGCCAACCCGGCTCTGGGTTATGCCTCCGACCTCATCGTCCGCAACGGTGGAACCACGGTCCTCTCGGAGACGCCGGAGATTTACGGCGCTGAACACCTCCTGACGAAGCGCGCCGTCACCCCTGCCGTCGCCGAGAAGCTGCTACAGCGCATCGACTGGTGGCGTGATTATACCGCCCGTAATGGCGACGAACTCAATAACAACCCATCCCACGGCAACAAGCTTGGCGGCCTGACCACCATTCTGGAAAAATCGCTGGGCGCGGTCGCCAAGGGCGGCTCCATGCCGCTGAAGGCGGTTTATGAATTCGCCGAAACCGTGACGGAACAGGGTTTCGTCTTCATGGATACGCCCGGCTATGACCCCGTTGCCGTCACCGGACAGGTCGCCGGCGGCTGCAACGTCATCTGTTTCACCACCGGCCGCGGCTCGGTTTCGGGCTTTAAGCCGTCACCCTGCATCAAGATCGCCACCAATTCCGAAATGTATGAACACATGAAGGAAGACATGGATATCAATTGCGGCGAGATCGTCACCGGCGCTGAAACTATCGAAGAATCCGGCAAACGAATTTTCGAGCATATTCTGGCGGTAGCCTCCGGCGAAAAGACCGTCAGCGAAATCTACGACTACGGCGACAATGAATTTGTACCGTGGCAGGTTGGGGCCGTGACCTGAACCTGCGGCACCAAGACTGTCCCACGTGAAACAAAAGGCCCGGAAAGTGATTTCCGGGCCTTCGTTATTCCTGGTTGTTCCGCGCTTAGTGGCGGAAGTGGCGCATGCCGGTAAAGACCATTGCCACATTATGCTCGTTCGCGGCGTCGATCACTTCCTGATCGCGCATCGAGCCGCCCGGCTGGATGACAGCGGTGGCGCCTGCGGCAATCGCGGCGAGCAAGCCGTCGGCAAAGGGATAAAATGCTTCCGAAGCGACAGCGGAGCCGCGCGTCAACGGTTCGGCAAGGCCAAGAGCCTTGGCGGCATCTTCCGCCTTCTGGGCAGCGATACGGGCCGAATCCACACGGCTCATCTGGCCGGCACCGATGCCAGCCGTCTGCCCGTCCTTGGCGTAAATGACAGCATTGGACTTCACATGCTTGGCGATCTTGAAGGCAAACTTCATGTCTTCAAGTTCCTGCGACGTCGGCGCACGCTTGGTGACGACCTTGAGGTCCAGATCCTCGACCATGCCGTTGTCGCGGCTCTGCACCAGCAGGCCGCCCGAGACGGTCTTCGCGGTAATACCGGCCGCGCGCGGATCAGGCAGGCCGCCAGCGGCCAGAAGGCGCAGGTTCGGCTTGCGAGCGATGATGGACTTGGCTTCTTCGGTGACATCAGGCGCGATGATGACTTCAGTGAAGAGCTTGACGATCTCTTCTGCCGTTTCCGCATCGAGCGTGCGGTTCAGGGCAATCACGCCGCCAAAAGCGGAAACGGAATCGCATGCCAGCGCCCGCCGGTAAGCTTCGGCAAGTGTCGGACCCGTCGCCACGCCGCAGGGATTGGCATGCTTGATGATAGCGACTGCCGGCGCATTTTCCGGCAGGAATTCCGCCACGAGCTCGTAAGCTGCATCGGTGTCATTGATGTTGTTATAGGAAAGCTGCTTGCCCTGAAGCAGCGTCGCGGTTGCGACGCCAGGACGCTTTTCGCCGGTGAGGTAAAAACCAGCGCTCTGGTGCGGATTTTCGCCATACCGCATCTTTTCTTTCAGCGCGCCGCCGATGGCGCGGTAATCCGGCGTTTCGATCGCAAGCGCCTCGGCAAACCAGTTGGAAATCACCGCATCATAGGCGGCGGTGCGGGCATAGGCCTTGGCGGCAAAACGCTGGCGCAGCGCATAGGATGTCTGGCCGTCATCGGCCTGCAGGGCCTCAACCAGATCGGGATAGTCAGACGGATCGGTAACAACAGTGACATACGCATGGTTCTTGGCGGAAGCGCGGATCATCGCCGGGCCGCCAATATCGATGTTTTCCACCGTCGTCGGATAATCGCCGCCCTTGGCGCGAACTTCCTCGAAGGGATAGAGATTGATGACCGAAAGATCGATCGCCTCGATACCGTGCGCCTTCATCGCCTCGACATGCTCCGCATCGTCCCGGATGGCAAGGAGCCCGCCATGGACATTCGGATGCAGCGTCTTGACGCGGCCGTCCATGATCTCGGGAAAATTCGTTACGTCGGAGACATCCGTCACAGGCAGGCCTGCTTCGGCAATGGCTTTCGCCGTTCCACCGGTCGACAGAAGCTTGACGCCAAGCTTCGACAGAACCGTCGCCAGCTCGATAATATCAGTTTTGTCGGACACGGAAAGAAGCGCCGTGCGGATTTTGACCTTATCGGGGGCGGGGATTTTCTTGGACACGACGGCCATCAGGCATACTCCGTTTAACGGGGAGGACAGGCTGGAATGAGATTGATCCAGCAATTGCCGCCGCGTTAACACAGCTTACCGGATTAATAAACAGCGGGGATGCCGAACGGTGAAAACTATGGTGGTTTTTGACCGGCATCGCCGGAAATTGTCTAGGCCTGACGTTCGATGAGCCAGCGGATTTCCCGCGTATTTGCGAGATTGAAGGGGAGTTCGATCTGCTGCGACGGGCGCATACCGGATGCATCGGCCATGAAGACATCCTCGGTGACGAAAAGCTCCAGTCCGGGTGCGGAAAACAGCCAGACGGTTCCATCCGCTGCCTCCAGATAGACCGACTCCTCATCCCGCTGGTGTATCTGAATGTGGGGATGAATATGGAAACGTGAAACCGCCGTGACCGACTGCAATTGCGTTTTCACCGCACTCGCATCGGCCCGAAGCAGATCCCGACCCTTTATCTTGGTGCCGGCCGCATTCAATTCTATCTCCCGCTCATGGTAGCAGCCGAAATTCTGCAAATAACCGTCATGAGACGCCCAGAGAACGTCATTGCCGTTTGCATCCGTTCCACGCCGGCTGTCGACGTGGCTGACGCCTGACACCATGATCGGACCAAGCAGCCGCGAGCGCGAAAGTCTGCAGGAAGATGTATCCGCAAGCGTGACGGTGGAATGCGCCGCCGTGGAACGGCTGGCCCGCTGATATTCCGGCGCGGCGTTGCGCGGAAAGCCCGAATTGACGATGAAGCGGTTCTTGCCGCAAGACATTTCGAAAGACAGGCAACCCGAATGGGCATTGCGTGAAAGCTCCGCCGAGCCGGGATAGCCCGTATCCACGATGATGACCGTATCGTCCGTCGCAAGCCGATGGTAGTTCACGTCCGGCAGGACCTTGGAGGGCCGGCCGGCCGTTTCGTCATAACGCAGCACGGAAACAAGCTCATTGGCGAGCGTTGCCGTGGCGCCGTTGAACAGCGCGAGATCGCCACCCTGATGCCGGAAGAACCGGATCGCCGGGAACATGCGGTCTATGGCCGGCACCAGGCCGGGCGGCAGATCATGGCCGAGATTGATATAACTTTGCCGAAGCGGCAGGAGATCGAGCAGCAGGTCCAGCATGACGCGTGGATTGCGGGAAACATGCCCGCCATCGGGTAGAATCTGACGTTCCATTTCCTGAGCCAGCTTCATTCCATTCCGCGTGATCCGCGAAAGGCGCGTTGGCATGGCGATGGAAGCCATGGCCAATGCAATCCTGATCCTCAGCCGCGCTTCGCCATCGGGCGCGTGTCTGACGATTCTTTCGAGATAACGCACATGAAAGGCGAGGCTTTTCAGGAACCGGCGATAAAAACCGGCATCGGCCTCGTATAAAACGACGGGAGAGTGCGAAAGCCAGGCAATCAGCCTTTGTGCGGCGATTTCCGGCGACCAGGCAGTGCCTGCAAGCCGTTTGCCATGAAGCACCATCCATTCCGCAACGATGCGGCGCGCTCGTTTGCAGGCCTCGCTCGATTTATCGGAGCGAATATGCCGTAGCCAACTGAATGCATGCAGCCGTTCTTCAAAGACCGCCGATGGATATTCCACCTGGAATGGCGAAGCTCCGCCGGTTTCGACGACACGCCCGGCCAGCGCGATGCGGCCCCGCAACAGTTCCTCGGCGAAATAGGGATCGATGGCTCTGAGATCGGTCGGCGCCGCCACCAGACCGTCTGGCGCACGAGTGGCAAATCGCAACATATGCAGGCGCAAAGGGGTGAGGCCGACACACAGATGACGATACGCCATCCGCGACAGAAGACCGGCGGCATTCATGCTGCCTGCAAAGGACCCTAACAAGCTGTGTTTCCCGTTTCACATGTTTTGTTTTTATCAGTGAACCGCGACGACCGGAACGTTTTCGATAAATATCTAATGATTCGCGAAAGCTTGGCTTTTTTCTACTTCTTACGCAAGACACTGCTAAAAAACCCATCGACGCCGCCGAACATGTCCGGTGTCGTGCGAAGATCACCATTTAAGCTGATGGCCGCTTCCATTCCGGGCCAATCCTCGCGGCGGACGGCAACACGTTCCACGCCGGGATTTTCTGCCAGAACCTCGGCAATCATCGCTTCTCCTTCGGAAGGATCGAGCGAGCAATTGGAGAAGACCACGAGACCGCCCGGGCCAACAAGGGTCAGCGCATGCCGCAGCATCTGGCCCTGGAGGGCAGCGAGTTTGGCAATATCGTTCTCATCCTTGGTCCAGCAGACATCGGGATGTTTGCGAAGTGTCCCGGTGGAAGAACAGGGCGCATCGAGGAGGACCGCGTCAAAGAGCTGTTCCGGCTGGTACTTCAGCATATTGGCTTCCACCGTTTCGGCACGGAGGCCAAGCCGGTCGAGATTTTCCCTGAGGCGACGAAGACGGTTGCCGGACTGATCCAGCGCCGTCACATTGGCGCCCGCCAGTGCAAGCTGCGCGGTCTTGCCGCCCGGAGCAGCACAGAGATCTGCGACACGTTTGCCCGCTATGTCGCCCATAAGCCGAACCGGCATGCTGGCGGCGAGATCTTGCACCCACCACGCACCCTCGGCGAAGCCTTCGAGCGATGGGATTTGCCCCTCGAATTCACCCAGACGCACGCTGCCATTCGGCATGAGCGTACCGCCCAGTTTTTCCGCCCAGAGAGCAGGATCAGCCTTGATCGTCAGATCAATTGAGGAGGGTGTCAGCTGCGCCTCCGAAATCCTTTGTGCAACCTCATTGCCGTAAGCGGAAACAAGCCGCGCATGGAACCAGTCCGGCAATACCGGAACGCCGGCGACTGCCTTCTCGATATCCGCTTTTTCACGACCGAGCCGTCGGAGAACGGCGTTCACCAGTTTGACGAAACGCCTGTTGCGCGGATCGCGGTGAGCTTGTTCCACCGCAAGATCGACAGCGGAATGATCCGGCACATCGAGGTAAAGCATCTGCGCCGCACCGACGACAAGAACGTGATGCAGCGAACGCGCGCCCTGCGGCAGCGGCCCATCCAGCAGCATCGACAATGCCGTTTCAATCCGCGGGAGGTGGCGAAGCGCGCTGTTGACGATGGCTCTCACCAGCGCCCGGTCCGCAAGCGACAGGGCTCGATAGACGGGATTGCCGTTTTCGCTATCGAGCATTCCATCCAGCGAGGTCTTCTTTTCCAGAACGGCCGCCAGAATGCGGGTGGCGGCAATGCGCGCGGCGAGACCCGGCTTGTCCTGGAAAGACGAAGGGCCGTCTTCACGGCCCCTCCCATTGGCCGGTCTCGGTTTTCTGGACCGCGCCGGCTTATTCTGAATATCGGATGTCAAGACCACGGCCCCTTGCGCTCGTTTTCATTGCCTCGTCCCCAGCCTGTTTTGGGAACGGAGCCTGATTTGCGCAGAGGTCTATCACCCGATGGCGGCGGCGTCGATCCTCGCGGGGAAAACTCCTGCGCCATGGCGTGCAGCGCCGCCACGCGGTTTTCCGTATTCGGATGCGTGGAGAAGAGATTGTCCATGCGCTCACCGGAAAGCGGATTGATGATGAACATATGCGCCGTTGCCGGGTTACGCTCGGCATCGTCATTGTGAATGCGCTGCGCCATGCCCGAAATCTTCTGCAAGGCGGAAGCAAGCCAGAGCGGGTTGCCGCAGATTTCCGCGCCGCGCCGGTCGGCGGAGTATTCCCGCGTACGACTGATCGCCATCTGCACCAGCATCGCTGCCAGTGGCGCCACGATCATCGCGACCAGCACGCCGATAAAGCCGAGCGGGTTATTGTTGTTCTCCCGGTTGCCGCCAAAGAAGAAGGCAAAATTGCCGAGCATCGAGATGGCGCCCGCCAGCGTGGCGGTGATTGTCATGGTCAAAGTATCCCGGTTCTGCACATGCGCAAGCTCATGCGCCATGACACCGGCCACTTCCTCGGGCGTCAGACGCTCCAGCAGGCCTGTCGAAGCGGCAACAGCGGCGTTCTGCGGATTCCGCCCGGTCGCGAAGGCATTGGGTTGCGGGCTATCGTAAATATAGACCTTCGGCATCGGCAGACCGGCATTCTGCGACAGGTCGCGGATCATGTGAAAAAATTCGGGCGCATTCGCCTCGTCGACCTCCCGCGCATGATAGGCGGAGAGAACCATCTTGTCAGAGTTCCAGTAGGAAAAAATATTCATACCGGCTGCGATGACCAGGGCGATCATCATACCGCCCTTGCCGCCGATCAGAAAACCGACACCCATGAACAATGCGGTCATGAAGGCCAGAAGCATTGCCGTGCGCATCATGTTCATCCGTTAAACTCTCCTTGTCACTCACCGGGAATATTCCGGGGTTTATAAAGCCCCTCGGATTATATAATCTGGTAAGCGGCAAACGTATTTCAATATCCCGTCATAGGGAGGATTTCATGCAGAATGCGGATAATGACAACGCCACAGACAGTGGCGCGGAAAGTGTAAAGCGACTTTCGCCGGCGGCGCAGCGAGCGTTGAAAGAAGCGGAAGAACGGCGCAAGCAACAGGCCGATCTCCAGCTGCCGCCGGAAACCGGCGGCCGCGGCGGCGCGGAACCCGTGCGTTTCGGCGACTACGAAATAAAAGGCCGGGCCATCGATTTTTGAGCGCCATAAATAAAAATACCCGCCTTTGGCGGGTATTTTATATTTTAAAACAAATAGTTACTTATTTCTGCTCCAGAAGCCGGCATACCGCTTCAAGCTGTTCCAGTGTCCGATACCAATACGGATTTGCCCCGATCCGCCCTTGTGGCTGATCTTCACATCCAGCCCGAGAGCATCGGACAGGCTGCGTTCGAGCGCGATCGTATCGGAATCCTTTTCCGCCGCAGGTCGCTTCTCCGCGACATCGCCCTGCGATTTGATATCGTTCTGCGCCAGGCGCTCGGCATCACGGACCGAAAGTCCCTTGGATACGATTGTTTTCGCGAGCGTCGCCGGATCGGAAGTGGAAACAAGCGCGCGGGCATGACCTGCGGAGAGCGAACCATCCGCCAGCATATCCCGTACCGGATCGGGAAGCTTCAAAAGCCGCAGGCTGTTGGCAACGTGGCTTCGGCTTTTGCCGATGATTTCGCCGAGATCATTCTGCGTATAGCCGTGTTCGGCGATCAGCTGCTCATACCCCATCGCTTCTTCAAGCGGATTGAGGTCGGAACGCTGTACGTTTTCGACAATTGCCAGTTCCAGCGCCGTGCGGTCATCCACATCGCGAACGATGACGGGAACATCGGTAAAGCCCGCCAGCTGCGCCGCACGCCAGCGTCTTTCACCCGCAATAATCTCGTATCGGTTGACTCCAACCGTTCTTACAACTACAGGCTGAACAATTCCATGCTGACGAATGGAGGCGGCAAGATCCTGCAGCTCATTCTCATCGAAATGACGCCGCGGGTTTCTCTGGCTGCGAGCGATGAATTCGATGGGGATGGTACGATCGGCGTTAACAGCGCGCTGGGGCTCACCCACCGGCACAGGCTGGTCCATTTCTCCGATCAATGCGGCAAGACCGCGCCCCAGCCGACGCTTGGAAAGATCATCACTCATAAGATATTACTCCATACATTCCGGCAAACGTCAGGCGGCTTTGCGCAGACGCTCTCTCTGAATCACTTCGGACGCCAGTTGCAGATAGGCCTGGCTGCCGGCACATTTCAGATCATAGAGAATTGCCGGTTTACCATAGGACGGCGCTTCGGAAACACGCACATTGCGTGGAATGAGCGTGTGGTAAACCTTTTCGCCCAGATGCGTGCGCACGTCGGAAACAACCTGCTGTGCAAGATTATTTCGCGCATCGAACATCGTAAGAACGATGCCCTGTATATCGAGCTGCGGGTTCACCGATCCACGAATCTGACTGACCGTATCCAGCAACTGGCTAAGGCCCTCCAGTGCAAAGAACTCGCATTGCAGCGGCACGAGCACGGAATGTGCGGCCGTCATGGCATTCATGGTCAAAAGATTGAAAGAAGGAGGGCAGTCGACGAGAATATAGGAATAGCCTCTGGCTTCCTGTGTCTCCATGACCGCACGCAGCAGGAAAACGCGGTTGGAAACATTCGCGACCTGCATTTCGAAACCGAGCAAATCCATCGTGGAAGGTACGATGTCGAGATTTGGAACGGCGGTGGGAACAGCAACTTCCGCTACCCCATGATCTCCTACCAGAAGATCATAGGACGAAAGCTTGCGCTCTTTACGGTCGATTCCAAGCCCGGTACTCGCATTACCCTGCGGGTCCAGATCCACGATCAGCACGCGCTCACCAATAGCCGCCAGCGCGGTAGCCAGATTGATGGCGGTTGTTGTTTTACCAACCCCACCTTTCTGGTTTGCAACTGCGATAATCCGGTTTTTTTCCAAAGTCATGCCGCACCTGGCCAGCTCATCAGCGCCTCAAAGCGAGGTTGCTGATTTCAAGAACAACAGAATCTGCCTCAATGGCACTCTGATGTTTTACCAGATCAAACTCCCAGCGACCATGTGCTTTCTGCACTTCAGAATCATAATCCCGGCCTTTATTAAAATAGGCCTTGAGATTCGGATTATTCTGCGCCCAAGGATGGATATAATCGAAAAGCATATCCAGTTCGGCGAGTGCGCGCGCTGAAACAGCGTCGCAATTTTTGATGATTTCTGGTGCTGTCTCGATCCTGACGGGGTGGACTGCACCTCTTGCACCGGTTTCCTTCAGTGCAATTCGCAAGAATGCCGCCTTTTTATTGTTGCTTTCGACCAGATCAACCCAACCATCGCCAAGCTCCGCTAGAAAAATCGCGGTGACGACACCGGGGAATCCGCCACCGCTTCCAAGATCAATCCACTTTTTTGGCTGAGGGAAGAGCTGGAATATTTGCGCACTGTCGGCCACATGCCGGTTCCAGAGCTCGGCGAGAGTGGACGGCGCTACCAGATTTGTGGTTCTGTTCCACTTCTTAAAAAGCTCGACAAAATGTTCGAGCCTTTCCTGTGTTTCACGTGAAACACTCTGGCCGTTTATCTTCATAATCCGACTCGCTATTGGTGCATGCGTAATTTTTCACTTCGCGTTGCGGAATCCTTCCGCAGAAGTGCGAGCAGCAGCGATATCGCAGCCGGCGTCATGCCGTCAACACGAGCGGCCTGGGCAATATTCTCAGGACGGGCTTTTTCCAGCTTTTGTTTAAGCTCGTTGGAAAGGCCGGACAGACTCTTAAAATCAAAGTCATCGGGAATTTTTCTGTCTTCGTCCCGCTTGATATCGACGATATCAGCGCTTTGCCTCTGCATATAGACCGCATAACTCGCCTCGATCTGCAAGACCTCGGCAACTTTCCCGTCAAGGGCGCCCAATTCCGGCCAATGTTCGGTAAGGACTTCGAGAGTCATATCCGGATAGGCCAGCAATTCATAAACGGATCGGCGTTGACCGTCCTGATTAAGTTTCAACCCCTGCTTCGCCGCCTGGGATGGGCTGATGGAAATCGCCTTCATCAGCTCTCGACCGCGATCCAGATCGGAAATGAAATTTACGAAGCGTTCCTGCCGCGCGCGGCCGACAATGCCAGCCATCTGGCCGACTGGC
Source organism: Agrobacterium sp. D14 (assembly GCF_001526505.1). Classification (NCBI taxonomy): domain Bacteria; kingdom Pseudomonadati; phylum Pseudomonadota; class Alphaproteobacteria; order Hyphomicrobiales; family Rhizobiaceae; genus Agrobacterium; species Agrobacterium sp. D14. The sequence goes on along the minus strand of NZ_ASXX01000042.1, from coordinate 62,671 downwards.
GTAAGCCGCAAATCGGCATTGTCCACGCGCAGAGAAAGGCGATACTCCGCTCTGGACGTGAACATGCGGTAGGGCTCGCTGACACCCTTAGACGTCAGGTCATCAATCATGACGCCGATATAAGACTCTGTTCGGCTAAAATAGACCGGATCGGCATTGCCCGCATAAAGCGAGGCATTCAATCCAGCAACGAGACCCTGAGCGCCCGCTTCTTCATAACCCGTCGTGCCATTAATCTGGCCGGCCAGAAACAATCCCGGAATCTTGCGGCATTCCAACGACGGCTTCAGCTCGCGCGGATCGACATAGTCATATTCGATCGCATAACCCGGCTGCAGGATCGTCACTTGTTCGAGGCCCGGTATCGTTCGGATAAATTGTTCCTGAACGGAAGCGGGAAGGGAGGTCGATATGCCGTTTGGGTAAATGGTGTGATCGTCGAGACCTTCCGGCTCGAGGAATATCTGATGACCGTCCCGTTCACCGAAACGGGTAATTTTATCCTCAATCGACGGGCAATAACGCGGACCGACCCCTTCGATCTGTCCTGAATACATCGCCGACAGATGAATATTCTCCTGAATGATCTTGTGGCCAGCCGGAGTGGTGCGAGTTACGCCACATTCTATTTGCGGATTGAGAATACGATCCGTCATGAAGGAAAAGGGGACAGGATCCTCATCGGCAGCCTGCCGATCCACCGCATTCCAGTCAATCGTGCGTCCATCCAGTCGGGCAGGGGTGCCGGTTTTCAGGCGACCCATAACAAGACCCAGCCGTGAAAGTGTGTCCGAGAGGCCAACAGACGGCATTTCTCCCACGCGTCCGGCCGGAATCTTTTCGGAACCGATATGAATGAGACCGCGCAGGAAGGTGCCACTCGTCAGCACGACCGCGCCACAAGGAATCCGGCTACCGTTCTTCATGATAACGGCTGCGACGCGATCATCGTCCATCTCAATATCGAAAGCATCGCCTTCAATAATCGTCAGATTTTCAATCGCATCGATCTCACGCTGCATGGCTTCGCGGTAGAGCCGTCGGTCGGCTTGAGTGCGCGGACCACGGACGGCCGGTCCCTTTTTGCGATTGAGCATGCGGAATTGGATGCCCGCTGCATCGGCAACCCGACCCATCAAACCATCCAGCGCATCGATCTCACGAACGAGGTGTCCCTTTCCCAGACCGCCGATGGCGGGATTGCAGGACATGACGCCAATCGTCTCTCGCTTATGGGTAACAAGGGCGGTTTTTGCACCATGCCTTGCAGCAGCGGCCGCGGCTTCGCTGCCCGCGTGGCCACCGCCAATAACAACGACATCGAATGACTGGTGCATATCCTTGCGCCCTGTTCTGTCAACATCGACATCACCACCTCGGCCGTCGATGTTTCACGTGAATCATTTTCCTATGCAGAATTCCGAGAAGATCACGCCCAGCAAATCTTCCACATCAACGCGGCCGGTGATCCGTCCGAGCGATGTCGCCGCGAGTCTTAAATATTCCGACCTTATCGCAAGGTCCAGGGTCCCGGAATCGAGCGCATCACTAACATAGTTCAGCGTCTCTTCAAGTCGTTTTTTATGCCTAGCGCGCGCGGGAACCAAAGTCTGGCCGGCGCCGACGCGTTTTTCTATCTCCTGCTTCAGCATCGAACGCAGTTCGTTCAAGCCTATTCCTTCCTTGGCTGAGATAGACAAATCAAATCCATCATCCAAGATGGGGGAATGAAGCGCTGTTTTCGTTCTAACCCGCAAATAGCTCTGGTTCTTGAACGATTCGAGAGATTGTTTCGGAGGCGAATCTTTATCCTGCAGCAGGAGAATGAGATCTGCTGTTTCCGCCGTCAGAACCGCGCGCCTCACACCTTCAAGCTCCACGACATCCTGTGTTTCCCGTATTCCTGCCGTATCGAATACCCGGACCAGATATCCTTCCAGATTGATGTCAACGCTCAAGACATCCCTCGTGGTGCCGGCAATATCGGTGACGATAGCAACATCGCGGCCGCTAAGGGCGTTCAAAAGAGTGGATTTGCCCGCATTCGGTTCACCGACAAGCGCGACCTTAAACCCGTCGCGAATGATTTCTCCGCTTTCGCAACCCTGGAGATGATCGCCGATTTCCTTTTTGAGAAGCGCCATGGCTTCCCAAACCTGAGCCGCCACGGAATCCGGAACATCCTCCTCGTCGGCAAAATCCAGCTCCGCTTCGATGAGAGCGCGAGCGCGCGTCAGGCGACTGGCCCAGCCATCATAGAGTGCCGACAATTTGCCAGTGCTCTGTTCTACTGCCAGCCGCCGCTGCATTTCCGTTTCAGCCTGCAACAGATCGGCGAGGCCTTCGACCTCAAGGAGATCCATCTTGCCATTTTCGAAGGCTCTACGGGAGAATTCACCGGCATCGGCAGGCCGAAGTCCTTCGAGATTTTCAAGCTCGGCAAAAATCGAAGCCAGGACTGCGCGACTGCCATGGCTATGAATTTCAACACAATGCTCACCCGTGAAAGAGTTTGGAGCTGGAAAGGCGATTACCAGCGCCTGGTCGATGATCTCATCGTTTCGATTCCGAATCGAGAAAAGCGTAGCCTTTCGCGGTGAAGGAAGTTCCCGGCCCGTCAACATCTCCAAGGCATAGAAAGCCCTCGAACCGCTGATCCTGAGAACAGCCACACCCGCCGGCAGGGCACCGCTGGAAAGCGCATAGATCGTATCGGCGGAAGCTGGCATCATTCACCTCGGTCTAAAACAGTCAAGCCGCATCCGAATAAACGGATACGGCTTTAAAGCTCTTATGATGAATCCGGCTAAAGTTCGGATCAGGTATTCATCGATTCGAAGAAATCCGAATTGTTCTTGGTCTGCTTCAACTTGTCGATCAGGAATTCGATGGCGTCCATCGTACCCATCGGCGCGAGAATACGGCGAAGAACGAAAATCTTCTGCAGATCCTGACGCGGCACCAGCAGGTCTTCCTTACGCGTACCGGATTTCAGAATATCCAGTGCCGGGAAGATGCGCTTGTCGGCAACCTTGCGGTCGAGCACAATTTCCGAGTTACCGGTACCCTTGAATTCTTCGAAGATGACTTCATCCATACGGCTGCCGGTATCGATCAGCGCGGTCGCGATAATAGTGAGTGAACCGCCTTCTTCGATATTACGAGCAGCACCGAAGAAACGCTTCGGACGCTGCAGGGCATTGGCATCCACACCACCCGTCAGAACCTTGCCGGAGGAGGGAACAACCGTGTTGTAGGCACGGCCGAGGCGCGTGATGGAATCGAGCAGGATGACGACGTCACGACCATGTTCGACCAGGCGCTTCGCCTTTTCGATCACCATCTCGGCGACCTGCACGTGACGAACGGCCGGTTCATCGAAGGTGGAGGACACAACCTCGCCCTTCACGGAACGCTGCATGTCGGTCACTTCTTCCGGACGCTCATCGATCAGGAGAACGATCAGGTAGCATTCCGGATGGTTTGCCGTGATGGAATGGGCGATGTTCTGAAGCAGAACCGTCTTACCGGTACGCGGCGGTGCCACGATCAATCCGCGCTGACCCTTGCCGAGCGGCGCGACGAGATCGATCACACGCGACGACAGATCCTTCGAGGTCGGAACATCCAGTTCCATCTTGAAGCGCTCATTCGGATAAAGCGGCGTCAGATTGTCGAAGTGAACCTTGTGGCGGATCTTTTCCGGATCGTCGAAATTGATCGTATTGACCTTGAGAAGCGCGAAATAACGTTCGCCTTCCTTGGGGCCGCGGATCGGGCCTTCGACTGTATCGCCGGTTTTCAGCGAGAAGCGGCGGATCTGCGACGGCGAGATATAGATATCGTCCGGACCGGGCAGATAGTTCGCATTTGCGGATCGCAGGAACCCGAAACCGTCCTGCAGGACTTCAACGACGCCCTCGCCGATGATTTCGATGTCCTGGCTCGCGAGAACCTTGAGGATTGCGAACATGAGTTCCTGCTTGCGCATGGTGCTCGCATTTTCAACTTCCAGGGATTCGGCAAAAGTCAGCAAGTCGGTAGGCGATTTGCTCTTAAGTTCCTGAAGCTTCATTTCAGCCATGAAGAGAAGACCGTTTGATAATGTAATGTCGGGGGAGGGCGTGTTCGCGAATCAGATGCTGTGGGAGATACCGCAGATGACTGAATAATTCACATGCCACGAAGATGAGTGGCCCGAAAATAGCGATTGAACACGGCCGCTGCAAGAGGAAAGCACGAATTCCGCGAAATTTATCGTCGCACCGTCTTAACCGAAGGGTTTCACAACCACAAGTATGACGATGAGGATCATCAGCACCGTCGGAACCTCGTTCATCAACCGCCAGTGACGGGCAGGCCGCGTATTTTCATCCCGCGCGAAACGTTTTGCACTGCGCGTGAAATAAACATGGGCCGCAGTCAGAAGCACCACCAGCGCGATCTTGGCATGCAGCCAGCCGCCGGAAAAACCATAAACCGACCAGGCGAGATAAAGTCCCAATATCCAGGATATCATCATCGCCGGGTTCATGATCACCTTGATCAGCCGCTGCTCCATCACCTTGAAGGTTTCAGACTGCTGCGAACCGGCGGGTGCGTCGGTGTGGTAGATGAAGAGCCGTGGCAGGTAGAAAATCGCCGCCATCCAGGAAATGACGGCGATGATATGCAGCGCCTTGATCCAGAGATAGAGATCGGCCGGATCGGCATAAAATAACAGGGCAACGAAAGCAGCAAAGACACCGAGCGCGATGCCGGCGCGCAAAGCCGCCCGGTTTCCGGAACGGGCGGAGGTCTGTTTTTCGCCGCTCATGCCCCGACTCCGCCGGCACGCACCCTCTCAACAAGCAGTGTGACGTTTTCCGGGTCAGCCTGCGGGGTGATGCCATGACCGAGATTGAATATCAGCGGACCCTGTGCAAGAGCCTGCAGCACAGCATCTATACCATCCTGTAACGCCTTGCCGCCTGCCACCATCAGCATGGGGTCGAGATTGCCCTGCACCGGCCCTTCCTTCTGCAAGTCCCTGGCAAAGCTCAGCGGCACCGACCAGTCGAGCCCGATGGCGTCGGCGCCCGTCTTGCGACGATAATCCTTGAGAAGATAACCAGCCCCCTTGGCGAAGGCGATGATTTTTGCCGAAGGCCGACGGGCGCGCACCGATGCGATAATGCGGGCAACGGGTTTTATCGCATAATCCTCAAATTCCTTCTCACCGAGCACGCCGGCCCAGGAATCGAAGATTTGAACAGCATCCGCGCCTGTATCGATCTGTGCGACCAGATAATCGGCGGAAACGTCGGCGAGGAAAGCCAGCAGCTTTTCCATGGCGGCCGGCTCCTGATAACCGAACAGCCGCGCCGGGGCCTGATCCGGCGTTCCGTGTCCCGCGATCATATAGGTCGCAACCGTCCACGGCGCGCCGCAGAAACCGAGAAGCGTCGTTTCATCGGGCAAAGAGGTGCGCAGACGGGAAACGGTTTCGAAAACGGGAGAAAGATGCGCCATGACATTTGCGGCATCCAGCTTCTCGATACCGCTGACATCGATCGGGTCCATGGCCGGACCTTTTCCTTCGCTGAAAGACACGTTGCGATGAAGCGCATCCGGTATCACCAGAATATCTGAAAAGAGAATGGCGGCGTCGAGCCCGAACCGGCGAATGGGCTGAAGGGTCACTTCCGTCGCCAGTTCGGGGTTATAACAGAGATCGAGGAAACTACCGGCGCTCTTTCGCGTTTCCCTGTACTCGGGAAGATAACGCCCGGCCTGTCGCATCAGCCATATGGGCGGCGGTGTGACCGTCTGCCCGTTCAACACCGTCATAACCTTACGTTCGCTCATGGCACCCAGCTTCTAAAAAATAAAATCAAAGAGATTTAAAAGATTTTCTATTTCTTAGAGTCTGTGGGTAGCAAGGATTAAAATCATTCCAGTCGAAATGCCGCAGCCGCAAAGTTTCAAGCGCGCCTGCGGATGTTATCGATCCGCTTGCTTTGGAATAATCGGGAGAATAGAAATTTTATAAATAATTTCAGTCATTTATGACGAACCAGAAAAACACAAAGACTGTGGATAATCTGGGGAAAATTTTGAACAGTTTCACATTCTTCCAACAATTCACAAGCACGTCGGAGACGATTGAAGCCACTTGCGGATTGTGGAAAAACACCACCTTATTCACGTCGCGGTTCGACCCGCAGGACAATTCGGAGATTTGTCCCGGTTTATCAACAGCGGGAGAAAAACAGCGTGGAGAACAAAAAAAGCTTCTTCCATCTGCACCTGATTTCGGACTCAACGGGAGAGACTCTGATGTCGGCCGGTCGGGCCGTTTCGGCACAGTTCCACGCTTCCATGCCGGTGGAACATGTCTATCCGATGATTCGAAACCAGAAACAGCTCGCACAGGTCGTTGACCTCATCGACAAGGAACCGGGCATTGTTCTCTATACGATCGTCGACCAGCAGCTGGCCGAGTTTCTGGATCTGCGGTGCCATGCGATCGGGGTGCCCTGCGTAAATGTCCTTGAACCCATCATCGGCATCTTCCAGACCTATTTAGGTGCGCCGTCCAGACGGCGGGTGGGTGCGCAACATGCCTTGAATGCGGATTATTTCGCCCGGATCGAGGCGCTCAATTTCGCCATGGATCATGATGACGGGCAAATGCCCGAAACTTATGACGAGGCCGATATCGTCATCATCGGCATCAGCCGCACCTCAAAAACACCGACCAGCATCTATCTCGCCAACAGGGGAATAAAGACCGCCAATATACCGGTCGTTCCCAATGTGCCTTTGCCCGACAGCCTCTATGCGGCCACGCGACCGCTGATCGTCGGGCTGGTCGCAACATCGGACCGGATATCGCAGGTGCGTGAAAACCGGGAACTCGGCGCGACGGGCGGATTTGACAGTGGCCGCTACACGGACCGCGCCACCATCATGGAAGAGCTGAAATATGCGCGAGCGCTCTGCGCCCGCAACAATTGGCCGCTGATCGATGTCACGCGCCGTTCCATCGAGGAAACGGCGGCGGCGATCCTTGCCCTTCGTTCGAGGACACGATAATCCGAATCGCACCATTCGGAGCAGACAGTCGATGCAACAAGAATTGATCCTCGCCTCGTCCAGCGCATCCCGCCAGATGCTGATGCGCAATGCTGGGCTGACATTTTCGGCCATCCCGGCGGATATTGACGAACGTGCGCTCGATGAGCAGCTGGAACGAGACGGCGCCGGTCCGGAAGAGGTTGCACTGGAACTCGCCAGGGCCAAGGCTCTTGCAGTCAGCGCGCTTTATCCGAAAGCACTGGTTCTCGGCTGCGACCAGACCATGGCGCTCGGCACCCGTGTTTATCACAAGCCGAAAACCATGGCGGAGGCCGAAGGGCATCTGCTGTCATTGTCCGGCAAGGTCCATCGCCTGAACAGTGCCGCAGTTCTCGTCCGACATGGTGAGGTAGTGTGGCAGATCGTTTCCAGCGCCGAGCTGACCGTTCGGACTTTGAGCGCCGAATTTGTCTCCCGCCACCTGCAACGGGTGGGAGAAAAGGCCTTGAGCAGCGTCGGCGCATATCAGCTCGAAGGAGAGGGAATCCAGCTATTCACCTCGATCGAGGGCGATTATTTCACGATTCTCGGCCTGCCGCTTCTGCCGCTTTTATCGAAACTACGCGACATGGATGTCATCGATGGCTGATTCACGTGAAACATTAACCATAAACGCCTTCGTTGTCGGCTATCCGATCAAGCATTCGCGATCGCCTATTATCCATTCCTATTGGCTGAGGAAATTCGGCATTGCCGGTTCCTATAAGGCGGTGGAAATCTCTCCGGACGACTTCGCGAATTTCATTGCAACGCTGAAGCAGGGTAGGCCAGGCACGGCCGTCGGCGGCAATGTCACCATTCCCCATAAGGAAGCGGCTTACCGGCTGGCAGACAGACCAGATGCTCTGGCGGAAGAACTTGGCGCCGCCAATACTGTATGGATGGAGGAGGGCGAGCTTCACGCCACCAATACGGATGGTTATGGTTTCGTCTCCAATCTCGATGAGCGGCATCCGGGCTGGGACAGGACAGAGCGGGCAGTGGTTCTGGGTGCCGGCGGCGCAAGTCGGGCGGTGATTCAATCGCTGCGTGATCGCGGCATTGCCGAAATCCACGTCCTCAACCGTACCGTCGAACGGGCGCGCGAACTGGCCGACCGTTTTGGGCCGCGGGTTTTTTCCCATCCCCAGGCAGCACTTCATGAGGTCCTGCAGGGTGCCGGGCTTTTTGTGAATACGACGTCGCTCGGCATGGATGGAGCGGAAGCGCCACATATTGATTTTTCGCCGCTGGCAGATCAGGCCGTCGTAACCGATATCGTCTATGTGCCCTTGAAAACCCCGATCCTGAAAATGGCGGAAGAGCAGGGCGTCGCAACCGTCGACGGGCTCGGCATGCTGCTTCATCAGGCAAAACCCGGTTTCAAACGATGGTTCGGCAAAACGCCGGAGGTCGATGAGACCCTGCGTTCTCTCATCATCGAGGACATGGAGAAACATTGATGATCGTCATCGGTCTCACCGGCTCGATTGGAATGGGAAAAACGACAACGGCGAAGTTGTTTGCCGGAGAGGGGGTTCCGGTTCTCGATTCGGATGAGGTCGTGCACGGGCTTTACCGGGCGGAAGCCGTTCCGCTGATCGAAGCGGCCTTTCCGGGCGTTACCGTTTCCGGTGCGGTGGACAGGCAGAAACTCGGTGAGGTCTTGCGGCAGAATCCGGCTAATTTCAGTAGACTGGAAGAGATCGTGCATCCGCTGGTGCGCGGAAGGCAAGAGGCTTTTCTGGCGCAGGCGAGGAAAGAGGATCGGCAATTCGCCCTCCTCGATATTCCGCTGCTGTTCGAAACCGGGGCGGAAAGCCGCGTCGATAAAGTCGTTGTTGTCAGTTGCGCGCCGGAGATTCAGCGCGAGCGGGTTCTGTCCCGACCGGGAATGACGGAAGAGAAATTCGAAATGATCCTCGCCCGCCAGATGCCCGATGCGGAAAAGCGCCGGCGTGCCGATTTTATCGTCGATTCCGGAAATGGTGTCGAAGCGGCACGGGATCAGGTAAGAGAGATTTTGCAGAAACTGGCCGCTGAGTCGCGCCGCGGAGAAATGAATGCGTGAGATCATTTTCGATACGGAAACCACGGGCCTCGAATCGAAGCTGGACCGCGTGATTGAAATCGGCGGCATCGAGCTGATCAATCACTTTCCCACCGGCCGCACGCTGCATCTCTACATCAGCCCGGAAGATCGCAAGGTTCACCCCGACGCACTTGCCGTTCACGGGATTACCGACGAGTTTCTGAAGGATAAACCCAAATTCGCCGAGGTCGTCGACCAGATTCGCGACTTCTTCGAGGGCGCGCGCTGGGTGGCGCACAATGCCACATTCGACATGGGCTTCATCAATGCGGAATTCGCCCGTCTCGGCATTGAACCGGTCGCCGCCGATCTCGTGACGGATACGCTTTCGCTCGCCCGTCGCAAGCACCCCATGGGACCGAATTCGCTGGACGCGCTTTGCCGTCGTTACGGCATCGACAATTCCCACCGTACCAAGCACGGCGCTCTTCTCGACTCCGAACTGCTCGCCGAAGTTTATATTGAAATGATCGGTGGGCGCCAGACGGCGCTCGGTTTCGGTTCCGCCGCCAAGCAGGAAACCATCATCGTCGAGGAAGACGTGCCGCTTGAGCCGCTGCAAAGGCCGCGGGCTTTGCCCTCGAGGCTGGATGCGGAAACGGTCGCGGCCCATGGCAAACTCGTTCTCGGCATGGGCGACAAGGCGATCTGGAACCGTTACCAGAATTGATGCCTGTCCAGGCACCGGAAACGGTGAATGCCGTCAAAGAAAAACCCGGGCATGAACCCGGGTTTTGTTTTGTCTGAATTCTGCAGCGCAGAGCCGCGTCACTTAGTTCGGTACGGCCTGAACCTTGGCCTTTGCCTGTTCCTCGGCAACGCGCTGGGCGAACATCTGCGCGAAATCGATCGGATCGATCATCAGCGGCGGGAAACCGCCATTGCGGGTAACGTCCGCAATGATCTGGCGCGCGAAGGGGAACAGCAGGCGCGGGCATTCGATGAACAACACCGGCAGCATATGTTCCTGCGGGAAGCCGGCGATGCGGAACACGCCGCCATAAACCAGCTCGGCCGCGAACAGCACCTTGTCGCCATCCTTGGCTTCCGCGTTCAGCGTCAGGACAACATCGAAATCCGAACCCGAGATCGGGTTTGCATTGACGTTGACATTGATGTTGATCGACGGCGCATTGTCACGGGCCTGAAGCGAGCGAGGAGCACCCGGATTTTCGAAGGAAAGATCCTTGATGTACTGGGCAAGAATGTTGAGGGAAGGACTTACTGCGCCCTGTGCACCATTTTCAGCGGTCATTACATTTCCTCACGGCGTGAATTCGTGGAAGGCGGTCTATCATTTCGACCGGGGGCTTACAACCCTTCGTGATCGGGTCATCGCGATCCATTCCGCCCGGGATCAGGGTTTGGGCAGATCGCGATCGTCCGGTTTGCGCGACCATGGGGAACCCTTTGGCTCTTCGCGATGAAACTCCTCCTCGTCGAGATCCACTACCTTCGAATTGCGCGCATGTCCCGGATCATTCCGAAAGCCGGAAAAATCACCGGGTTGAGGACCGGATTGCCGAAAGGAACCCGCAACGACGACGCGCGGCCCGAAGGCTTTCCAGAAAAAGCGCCGCACGGTGGGTGACAGAAGCAGAAGGCCGAGAATGTCGGTAATGAAACCGGGAATGAAGAGCAGGATCCCGGCAACGACGCGCATGGCGCCATTCACCAGCTCATCCGCCGGCTGCGCGCCGGTGCGGCCCGCATCCTGAAGGTTTCTCACCATGCCGATGCCGCCCAGCCGCAGGATGAGCAACCCCAGAAACGAGGTGAACAGGACAAGCGCCAATGTCAGCCACAAACCGATTGCCTTGCCGACGATAATGAAACCGGCAATTTCGAGAATGGGCATCATCAGGATGACGATGGGGAGAAAGGAAAAACGCATCTTCTAGCCTTGCGTGTGCATCTCTGGCAGATTGCCGGTTCCCGGGACACCGATGATTGAATCTGCACATTTGAATGATGATAAGATGCAGACTATATGATGGTGTGGTTTTCGAATTTAAATGGCGGTTTTGGTAAAAGATGGGCTTCAGCGACTTTATCACATTGTTTTTTCTCGTTGCAGCGGTGCTGATCTTCTTTCAGCTGCGCAGTGTCCTCGGTCGCCGCACAGGCAATGAGAAGCCGCCATTCGACCCCTATAGCCCGCGAGATGTGGCAAAGGGTCCCGTTGCAGACGATAACAAGGTTGTGACCCTGCCGAGGCGCAGCGAGGGTGACGACGAAAACCGTTTTGCCGAGGCAGATGCGCTTGCGCCTGTCGATACGCCGCTCAATGTGTCGCTGCGTGAGGTGATGACCAGGGACCCGTCCTTCGGGCCGAAGGAATTCCTGAACGGCGCCCGCATGGCCTATGAAATGATTGTCATGGGCTTTGCAGATGGCGACCGCAAGACGCTCAAGAACCTTCTGTCGAAGGAGGTTTTCGATGGTTTCGAGGCGGCCATTTCCGAGAGGGAAGGTCGTGGTGAGGTGGTGAAGTCCACCTTCGTGGGTATCGAGAAAGCAGATATCACCCAGGCCAGTGTGCGCGATTCCGAAGTGCAGATCACGCTGAGGATCGTCAGCCAGTTGATTTCGGCGACCTATGACAAGGATGGCAAGCTGGTGGATGGCGATCCGGATGCGGTTGCGGAGGTGGACGACATCTGGACCTTCTCGCGCGATATCCGCTCGCGCGATCCGAACTGGAAGCTGATCGCTACCGAATCCGAGCAATGACCGCGCCCTTTTTGATCGAAGAAGTTTCTTTCAGCGACCTGCCCGGATGGCGGCAAGACGATCCCGGCAAGCTTTTTCCGGCGATGGCGACAATCCTGTCGCATCTTCGGAATGCAAAACCCTACAGGACGGGCGCGCTCGGGGTCACGGCGGCGGAACTGGTCTCGCTTCTGGAAAGCGCAGAGAAAAACCAAACAAGCAGCCCGGAACAGGCGCGCCGGTTTTTTGAAACCAATTGCGTGCCTTTCAGGATTTCTCCGGCTGAGGGAAAAAGCGGTTTCGTGACCGCCTTTTACGAACCCGAACTGGAAGTGTCGTCCGAGCCTGACGACATCTGGCGTTATCCGATTTATCGCCGGCCGCCGGAGTTGGTGGATATCGACGACGCCAATCGGCCTGCCGGTTTCGACACGTCCTATGCTTTCGGCAGGGAGGATGAAAACGGTATTTCCTATTTTCCCGACCGCCGGGAGATCGATGAAGGGTATCTGAAGGGCAGGGACCTTGAGATTGCCTGGGCAAGATCGAAGGTCGACCTGTTTTTCGTTCATGTGCAGGGTGCGGCGCGTCTGGTGTTTCCCGATGGCGCGGTAAAGCGCATCACCTATGCGGCCAAGGCCGGGCATGCTTTTTCGCCGATTGGCCGTCTGCTTCTCGATCGCGGGGAACTCGATCCGAAAACCGTGTCGATGCAGACGATCCGCAAATGGCTCGCTGACCATCCGGATGAGGTGGATGGGGTGCTATGGCATAACAGGTCCTATATTTTTTTCCGGGAGGCGGATGTCGCCGATCAGGATATGGGTCCGATCGCGGCTGCGAAGGTTCCGTTGGTCGCGGGGCGAGCGCTTGCGGTGGACAGGCTCGTCCATACGTTCGGGCTTCCCTTCTTCATCCATGCGCCGTCGCTCACCCATCTCGATGACGGAAAACCTTTTGCGCGGCTGATGCTGGCGCTCGATACCGGCTCGGCCATCGTTGGCCCGGCGCGTGGCGATATTTTCACCGGCTCCGGTTTCGAAGCGGGAGAGCTGGCCGGTACGGTGCGCAATGAGGCCGATTTCTATATACTGATACCGCAGGTGGCTGCGCAGAGGTATCGGCGATGAAGAGCAGTCGCAAGCTCGGCAAGGAAGAGCGCGTTCTGTGGGGAAAGGTCGCAAAAACCACGCGGCCGATCTCCGGCAGACTGGAAGACCTGCTGGCTTTTGACGACATAGAGGAACCGCCGGTGGAACCCGATGTTCCGCAGACCGGTAAAGGCGCTTTTCCGCGCATGCTTTTGGAGCCGGCCGAGCCGTTGCCACCCGCTCCGGACAAGAAGCCGAAGATTCATCAGCCGATGGAAAAACCGGTCAAACGCAAGCTCACCCGTGGCCGGCTGCCGCTGGAAGGGCGGATCGATCTGCACGGCATGTTCCAGAGCGAAGCCCATGCGGTGCTGCTTGATTTTCTGTTGCGCGCGCATGAACGAGGTCTGAGACATGTGCTCGTCATAACGGGCAAGGGCCGCTCCATCGGCAGCGACGGCGCATTGAAAAGGGCGGTGCCCATGTGGTTTTCCAAGCCGGAATATCGCCACCTGATTTCATCCTATGAGGATGCATCCGCCAATCATGGCGGCGACGGTGCGCTTTATGTGCGGTTGGCGCGTCGGCGGGGTGAAAAATCATGACGCCCTTTGCGGAGGCCGTGCGGCAGCTTCGCGAGCGCAAGGGCGTGACGCAGAAGGAAATGGCCGCCGCAATCGGCGTATCGCCGGCCTATCTTTCGGCGCTGGAGCATGGCAAGCGCGGCAAGCCGAGTTTCGATCTCCTCCAGCGCATCGCCGGATATTTCAACATCATCTGGGATGAGGCGGAGGAATTGTTCTTTCTGGCCGGCTCATCCGACCCGAAAGTGGTGATCGACACCATCGGCCTGCCGCCGCAATATACGGCTTTCGCCAACCGGCTGGCACGGGATATTCGCAAGCTGCCGCCGAGTGTGGTAGAGGAACTGTCAGCCGTGCTGCAAAAAAGCCGTTCTTGCGATTGAAACCCCTCTATCCCCTGCTTTATGCAGCATCCTGAAGCATGCGGCCTTTGGGATTGGGTGTAGAATTTCTATAGTCGCATGTCGGATTTGAGTGATTCGCTGGCTTCAGGCCCTCTCACTGGAAACCTGGCCCGAGAAAACTTTGGAAAGAGTATTTATGACCGAAACATCGTCAAGCGAAGTCGGCGCGAACGCGGAATATGGAGCCGATTCGATCAAGGTCCTCAAGGGCCTTGATGCCGTGCGCAAACGGCCCGGCATGTATATCGGCGATACCGATGACGGTTCCGGCCTGCACCACATGGTCTATGAGGTCGTCGACAACGCCATCGACGAGGCGCTCGCCGGTCATGCCGATCTGGTGACGGTGACGCTGAATGCGGACGGCTCGGTGACGGTGACGGACAACGGACGCGGCATTCCGACCGACATTCACTCCTCCGAAGGCGTTTCCGCGGCCGAAGTCATCATGACCCAGCTGCATGCCGGCGGCAAATTCGACCAGAACTCCTATAAGGTGTCGGGCGGCCTGCATGGCGTCGGCGTCTCCGTGGTCAATGCGCTTTCCGTCTGGCTGAAGCTCAGGATCCGCCGTAACGGCAAGCTGCATGAAATCGGCTTCACCCATGGTGTCGCCGATGCGCCGCTTTCCGTCATTGGCGAATATGAAGGCCGCTCGGGCACGGAAGTGACCTTCCTGGCGAGCCCGCAGACCTTCACCATGACGGACTATGATTATGGAACGCTGGAGCATCGCCTGCGCGAGCTCGCATTCCTGAATTCCGGCGTGCGCATCCTGCTCACCGACAAGCGCCATTCCGATATCAAGCAGGAAGAGCTGCTGTATGATGGCGGTCTCGAAGCCTTCGTTCGTTATCTCGACCGTGCCAAGAAGCCGCTGGTAGACAAGCCAGTCGCCATCAAGGGCGAAAAGGACGGCATTACGGTTGAGGTCGCGCTCTGGTGGAACGATAGCTACCATGAGAACGTGCTTTGCTTTACCAACAACATTCCCCAGCGCGACGGCGGCACGCATATGGCCGGTTTCCGCGCGGCGCTGACCCGTCAGGTGACCTCCTATGCCGAAACCTCGGGCATCCTGAAAAAGGAAAAGGTGAGCCTGCAGGGTGAGGACTGCCGTGAAGGACTGACGGCCATTCTTTCCGTCAAGGTTCCCGACCCCAAGTTTTCTTCGCAGACGAAAGACAAGCTCGTTTCCTCCGAAGTGCGTCCGGTCGTGGAAAGCCTTGTCAACGAAGCGCTCTCCACCTGGTTGGAAGAACATCCTTCCGACGCAAGAATCCTCGTGGGCAAGGTGGTGGAAGCGGCGGTCGCCCGCGAAGCTGCCCGCAAGGCGCGCGAACTGACACGCCGTAAAGGTGCGCTCGATATCGCCTCTCTGCCCGGCAAGCTTGCCGACTGCTCCGAGCGCGATCCGGCTAAATCCGAACTCTTCCTCGTCGAGGGTGACTCCGCTGGCGGTTCGGCCAAGCAGGGCCGCTCGCGCGAGACGCAGGCCATCCTGCCGCTGCGCGGCAAGATCCTCAATGTCGAGCGCGCCCGTTTCGACAAGATGTTGTCCAGCCAGGAAATCGGTACCCTGATCACCGCGCTCGGCACCTCCATCGGCAAGGACGAGTTCAACGCCGACAAGCTGCGTTACCACAAGATCATCATCATGACGGATGCTGACGTCGACGGCGCCCATATCCGTACCCTGCTCCTGACCTTCTTCTTCCGCCAGATGCCGGAACTGATCGAGCGCGGCCATCTCTATATCGCTCAGCCGCCGCTTTATAAGGTCACGCGTGGCAAATCCGTGCAGTACCTCAAGGATGAAAAGGCGCTGGAAGAGTACCTGATCTCCATGGGGATCGAGGAAGCGTCGCTGACGCTCGGTTCTGGCGAAGTGCGTATCGGCGCCGATCTTCGCGAAGTCATTCTGGATGCGGTGCGCATGCGCTCGCTGATCGATGGGCTGCATTCGCGTTACAGCCGCTCGATCGTGGAACAGGCGGCAATAGCCGGCGCGCTGAACCCCGAGCTTTCGGCCGATGCTACCCGCGCCGAGGAAACCGTTGCCGAAGTGGCGCGGCGTCTCGACATGATCGCGGAAGAAACCGAACGTGGCTGGTCTGGCACGGTGCTGCTGGATGGCGGTTTGCGCTTCGAGCGCATGGTGCGCGGCGTCAAGGAAGTCTCAACGCTGGATATGGGACTGCTCGGTTCGGCCGATGCCCGCCATATCGATCAGCTCGCAGCCCGCACGCGCGATATCTACGCCACGCCGCCGGTCCTGCAACGCAAGGATGGCACCATGGAACTGGCCGGTCCACGCGCGCTTCTGGATGCGATTTTCGCCGCCGGCCGCAAGGGTCTTTCCATGCAGCGCTATAAGGGCCTTGGCGAAATGAATGCCGAGCAGCTGTGGGAAACCACGCTCGACGCCAATGTTCGCTCTCTGCTGCAGGTAAGGGTGAGTGACGCGACGGACGCCGACGGCCTGTTCGCCCGCCTGATGGGCGATGAAGTGGAACCGCGCCGCGACTTCATTCAGGAAAATGCGCTGAGCGTCGCCAACCTCGACATTTAATCCTGTGGGGTGTTTCGCGTAACGATTCACGTGAAACGAAAATTTAACAAAAGGCCCGGCGGTCAATTTCCGCCGGGCCTTTTGTCATTCAGAGAACATCAATCAACCTTGCCGGTGAAGCGCCCTTCGAAGGCCACATCCGCCAAGGGCAGACGCTTGCTCGGCACTTCCCGTTCCGCCAGATCGTCAGGGAGGACGGACTTGTCGGTCAGCGTGCCGATGGCGACCCCGGCCTCCACCTTGTAGCCTTCCGGGATGTTCAGTTTTTCAACGATCTTGTCTTTCAATATGCCAGCCATGCCATGGGCGTGGTAACCGAGCAGGTGAGCCTGCATGGCAAGCGAAAACCAGGCAGCGCCGGAATCGAAGGAATGGGTCGCGGATGGTTTTTTCTCACCGTCGCGCGAGATGTTGTAGTCGCGCGAAATGACAAACAGCAGCACGGAGGCGTTTTTTGCCCAGCGCTGGTTGCCCTCCATCAGTAGGTCCACGAAGAGCGGCCAGTCCTTACTATCCTTGTGCGCATAGACAAAACGCCATGGCTGATAGTTGGAGGCAGACGGCGCCCAATGCGCGGCATCCAGAATGGTCATCAGATGCTCTTGCGGCATGGCGTGGCCATCGAAGGCGCGCGGAGACCAGCGATCGAGGAAGAGGGGATCGACGGGATATTCGGATTGCCGGGAATTGCTGTTCGTCACGAGCCATGTCCTTTTGATTGACGGGAAGGAAAAGGTATTTTTCGAAACTTGGCGCAGTCAAGGGGTGACAAGTATGAATGCATCGTTCATATATGCATCACCTTGTCTGACAACCGGGAGAGAGTTCCATGAAATTGATGCGTGTCGGCCAGCCCGGCCAGGAAAAACCTGCAATCCTCGATGCGGAAGGAAAAGTCCGCGATCTGTCCGCCCATGTCAAAGACATTGGCGGCGAAGCCATTTCTCCCGAGGGCCTCAAGAAGATCGCCGCGATCGACCTGAGTACACTTCCGGTGCTGAACGAAGAGCGCATCGGCGCCTGCGTTGCCGGAACCGGAAAATTCATCTGCATCGGCCTCAACTTTTCCGACCATGCTGCGGAAACGGGCGCCACCGTACCGCCGGAACCGGTCATTTTCATGAAGGCGACCTCGGCCATCGTCGGTCCGAATGACAAAGTCACCATTCCGCGCGGTTCTGAAAAGACCGATTGGGAGGTCGAGCTCGGCGTCGTCATCGGCAAGACCGCCAAATACGTCTCGGAAGCCGATGCTCTCGACTATGTCGCCGGTTATTGCGTTTCGCATGATGTGTCCGAACGCGCCTTCCAGACGGAGCGTGCGGGGCAGTGGACCAAGGGCAAGTCCTGCGACACCTTCGGTCCCATCGGCCCCTGGCTGGTGACGAAGGATGAAATCGCCGATCCGCAGAATCTCGGCATGTGGCTGAAGGTCAACGGCCAGACCATGCAGGATGGTTCCAGCAAGACCATGGTGTATGGCGTCGCCCACGTTGTCTCCTATCTCAGCCAGTTCATGTCGCTGCATCCCGGCGATGTCATTTCCACCGGCACGCCTCCCGGTGTCGGCATGGGCATGAAACCGCCGCGTTACCTGAAGGCTGGCGATGTCGTGGAACTCGGCATTGAGGGCCTCGGTTCCCAGAAGCAGACTTTCGTCGCCGATATCTGATCGCCACGGCGTTCAACGGAAAGTGAGGCGCTGGCGGGAAACCGCCGGCGCCTTCGATTTTGTGCACCTGCGAAAAGCTGCTATGGTTGAAAAAAAGAGCGTGATCGCGAGGGAGGCGTCATCAGTGTTCTACCACCTCTATGAAATGAACCATGCGGCCATGGCGCCGCTGCGCGCCGGTGCCGACATGATGCGCCAGGCTTGCAACAATCCGCTCAACCCGCTTTCCAGCACGGCTTTCGGAAGAAGCCTAGACGCCGGTTTTGAGGTCTTTGAGCGTATGACGCGCCGTTACGCAAAACCGGAATTCGCTCTTTGCAGTACGATTGTCGATGGCCAGACCGTCAATGTTGTCGAAGAAACCGTCTGGTCACGTCCGTTCTGCAATCTGCTTCATTTCAAGAAAGAACTTGATCCAGCCCGCCAGTCCGATCCGAAGGTGCTGCTGGTAGCGCCGATGTCCGGCCATTACGCCACCCTGTTGCGGGGGACGGTCGAGGCCCTGCTGCCTTCGGCGGATATCTACATCACCGATTGGGCCGA
This sequence comes from Agrobacterium sp. D14, assembly GCF_001526505.1. Classification (NCBI taxonomy): domain Bacteria; kingdom Pseudomonadati; phylum Pseudomonadota; class Alphaproteobacteria; order Hyphomicrobiales; family Rhizobiaceae; genus Agrobacterium; species Agrobacterium sp. D14. The sequence goes on along the minus strand of NZ_ASXX01000042.1, from coordinate 43,903 downwards.
TGCGCGTACGGTGCCGGTGAGTGAGGGGACTTTCGATCTCGACGATTACATCAGCTATGTCATCGAGATGCTGCGCGCGATCGGGCCGGGCGCGCATGTCGTCGCCGTCTGTCAGCCATCCGTGCCGGTGTTGGCCGCCGTCTCGTTGATGGAGGCTGATGGGGATAAATTCGCGCCGGCATCCATGACGCTGATGGGCGGTCCGATCGACACGCGCATCAATCCAACGGCTGTCAACGGTCTTGCCAAGGCGAAACCCATTGAATGGTTCCGCGACAATGTCGTCATGCAGGTGCCTTGGCCTCAGCCGGCTTTTGGCCGCAATGTCTATCCGGGCTTCCTGCAACTTTCCGGCTTTATGTCGATGAACCTCGACAAGCACATGACGGCGCACAAGGATTTTTACCTCAACCTCGTCAAGAATGACGGCGATTCAGCCGAAAAACACCGCGAATTTTACGATGAATATCTGGCCGTCATGGATCTGACCGCGGAGTTCTATCTGCAGACGGTGGAAACGGTCTTCATCGACCATGCGCTTCCGAAAGGGAACATGCTGCACCGGGGCAGGGCGGTCGATCCTGCGGCCATTCGCAATGTCGCATTGTTTACGGTGGAAGGCGAGAACGACGATATTTCCGGCGTTGGCCAGACAAAGGCGGCGCATGATCTCTGCCGGAACATCCCTGAAGACAAACGCGCCCATTACATGCAGCCGGATGTCGGGCATTACGGCGTCTTCAACGGTTCGCGCTTCCGCAAGGAAATCGTGCCGCGCATGCTGGACTTCATCCGCAAACACCAGACAGCTTAAGGGCAGACGGCGGGCCGTACCGCGCATTTGCATGGCCAAACGACGGACGAATCGGTTATGAAGAGTTCATGTTTTCGCTCCTCAGAAAATCCCTGAAATCGCCGACCCCAAAGAAGGTGCTGCCCAGCCAGCGCACCGTCGCGGTGGCGGGCAGGCAGGTGCCGATTACGGTCAGGGAAAATCCGCGCGCCACGCGCATTACGCTGCGCATCGAACCCGGTGGCAGGGCGCTGAAACTGACAATCCCGATGGGTTTGCATCACCGCCAGGTGGATGACTTTCTCGAAAGGCATCAGGGCTGGCTGGAAGGCAAGCTTGTGAAATTCAGCCCCGACGACGGTTTGCGTCCGGGTGCGGCCATCGATATTCGCGGTGTAGCCCACCGCATTGACCATACTGGCAACCTGCGAGGGCTGACACATGTCACGAAAGACGCCGATGGGGTGGCCGTTCTGAAGGTCAGCGGCGCGCCGGAACATCTGAGACGGCGGATAGCGACATTCCTGAAAAAGGAAGCGAAGGCGGATCTGGAACGGCTTGTGGCTGTGCATGTACGCACCGCCGGCCGGCCGGTGCGCTCCATCAGCATGAAGGATACGCGCAGCCGCTGGGGCTCCTGTTCCCATGATGGAAATTTGAGCTTTTCCTGGCGCATCGTCATGGCTCCGGAAAAGGTCATCGATTATCTCGCCGCCCACGAGGTTGCGCATCTCAAGGAAATGAACCACGGCCCGAAATTCTGGGCTTTGTGCGAAAAACTGTGCCCGCACACCGATGAGGCCAAGGGCTGGCTGAAACGTCACGGATCCAAACTCCACGCCATCGATTTCGATTGAAACCTGCAACGCGGATCGCCATCTGGATTCACGTGAAACATTCCATCGGGAATGGATGCAATTTGGCTCGACTCTTGTCGCATTTCATGTCAGGTCGCGGGTATGAAACCGGATATCAAGATTTGCGGATTGAAGACACCGGAAGCGCTGGAGCGCGCCGTCAGGCGTGGTGCGTCCCATGTCGGTTTTATTTTCTTTGAAAAAAGCCCGCGCAACATCGAGCCCGATATTGCCGGCAGGCTGGCGGAAGCCGCCCGCGGCGCTGCGAAGGTGGTTGCCGTCACGGTCAATGCCGATAATGATTATCTCGATGAAATCGTCGATCTCGTCAAACCGGACATCCTTCAGCTACATGGCAATGAAAGCCCGGAACGGCTGCTGAACATCAAGGCCCTGTATGGCCTGCCGGTGATGAAGGCCATTTCCATTCGCGATGCCGCTGATCTTGCCAAAATCGACCCTTATATTGGAATAGCCGACCGTTTTCTGCTGGATGCCAAGGCGCCCGCCGGTTCCGAGCTTCCGGGCGGCAACGGCGTCTCCTTCGACTGGACCATCCTGCGATCACTTGACGGAAGTGTGGATTACATGCTTTCCGGGGGATTGAACAAGGACAATGTCGCCGAGGCGCTGGCGGAGACCAGGGCAAGCGGACTAGATTTATCGTCCGGTGTGGAAAGCGCGCCGGGTGTCAAGGATCTGTCCATGATCGACGCATTTTTCGATGTGGTGAATGATTGGTCGAAAGGCCCAAAGGGAGCTTGAAGTGAACGACGCGCCAACACCCAATTCTTTTCGCGCTGGTCCCGATGAGGACGGCCGTTTCGGCATTTACGGAGGTCGCTTCGTTGCCGAAACGCTGATGCCGCTCATTCTGGATTTGCAGACGGAATGGGACAAGGCCAAGACCGATCCCGCGTTTCAGGCGGAACTCAAGCATCTCGGCGCACACTATACCGGCCGCCCGAGCCCGCTTTATTTTGCCGAACGCCTGACGGCGGAACTTGGTGGCGCGAAGATTTATTTCAAGCGCGAAGAGCTGAACCACACCGGCTCGCACAAGATCAACAATTGCCTTGGCCAGATTCTGCTTGCCAAGCGCATGGGCAAGACCCGCATCATTGCCGAAACCGGTGCCGGCCAGCACGGCGTTGCCTCCGCTACCGTCGCTGCACGCTTCGGTCTGCCCTGCGTCGTTTATATGGGCGCGACGGATGTTGCCCGTCAGGCGCCGAATGTGTTCCGCATGAAGCTCCTTGGCGCTGAAGTGAAGCCGGTGACGGCCGGCCACGGCACCCTGAAGGATGCCATGAACGAGGCCCTGCGCGACTGGGTCACCAATGTCGAGGATACCTATTACCTGATCGGCACCGCGGCCGGCCCGCATCCCTATCCGGAAATGGTCCGCGATTTCCAGGCCGTTATCGGCGAGGAAGCCAAGGCGCAGATGCTGGAGGCCGAAGGCCGCCTGCCAGATCTGGTCGTCGCGGCTGTCGGCGGTGGTTCGAATGCCATCGGCATCTTCCATCCTTTCCTCGATGACAAGAATGTCCGCATCGTCGGTGTCGAAGCCGGCGGCAAGGGTCTTTCTGGCGACGAGCATTGCGCTTCCATCACCGCCGGTTCGCCCGGCGTGCTGCATGGCAACCGCACCTACCTGCTGCAGGATGAGGACGGCCAGATCAAGGAAGGCCATTCCATCTCCGCGGGCCTCGATTATCCCGGCATCGGCCCTGAACATTCCTGGCTGAACGATATCGGCCGCGTGGAATATGTGCCGATCATGGACCATGAGGCGCTGGACGCCTTCCAGATGCTGACCCGCCTTGAAGGCATCATTCCGGCTCTCGAGCCGAGCCACGCCTTGGCCGAGGTCATCAAGCGCGCGCCGAAGATGGGCAAGGATGAAATCATCCTGATGAACCTCTCCGGTCGCGGCGACAAGGATGTCCACACCGTCAGCAAGTTCCTTGGAATGGATGTATAAGATCATGACTGCACGTATGGACAAGCGCTTTGCCGATCTGCGCGCTGAAAATCGCCCGGCCCTGATTACCTATTTCATGGGCGGCGACCCGGATTTCGAAACCTCGCTCGGCATCATGAAGGCGCTGCCGGAAGCCGGTGCCGACGTCATCGAACTCGGCATGCCCTTTTCCGACCCGATGGCGGATGGTCCGGCTATTCAGCTGGCCGGTCAGCGTGCGCTGAAGGGCGGCCAGACGCTGAAGACCACGCTCGATCTCGCCCGCGAGTTTCGCAAGCAAGACGATGCAACGCCGATCGTGATGATGGGCTATTACAATCCGATCTATATCTACGGCGTCGAAAAGTTTCTGGACGACGCAATCGCGGCCGGCATCGATGGCCTGATCGTTGTCGATCTGCCGCCGGAAATGGACGATGAACTCTGCATCCCCGCACTTGCGCGCGGCATCAACTTCATCCGTCTCGCCACGCCGACGACGGATGGCAAGCGCCTGCCTGCCGTCCTTAAAAATACCTCAGGTTTCGTTTATTACGTCTCGATGAACGGTATTACCGGTTCAGCGCTTCCCGATCCCTCGTTGATCTCGGGCGCTGTCGGTCGTATCAAGGCGCATACGGAACTGCCGGTCTGTGTCGGTTTCGGTGTCAAGACGGCCGATCATGCCAAGGCGATCGGTGCTGTGGCGGATGGCGTGGTGGTTGGTTCCGCCATCGTCAACCAGATTGCGGGCAGCCTGACCAAGGACGGGCAGGCGACCGCCGACACCGTACCGGCCGTTACGACGCTGGTAAAAGGACTTTCAACGGGCGTGCGTGCATCGCGCCTTGCCGCTGCGGAATAAGCGCGCGGCCCAGTCAGGAGTAGTCAGTTGAACTGGATCACCAATTACGTACGGCCCCGGATCAATTCCATGCTTGGCCGCCGCCCGGAGGTTCCGGAGAACCTGTGGATCAAGTGCCCGGAAACGGGCGAGATGGTCTTCCATAAGGATTTGGAAGACAACAAGTGGGTCATACCGGCTTCCGGCTACCATATGAAGATGCCGGCCAAGGCACGTCTTGCCGATCTTTTCGATGGCGGCGTCTATGAAGCCCTGCCGCAGCCGAAGGTAGCGCAGGACCCCTTGAAGTTCCGCGATTCCAAAAAATACACCGACCGCCTGCGCGACAGCCGCACGAAGACCGAGCAGGAAGATACGATCCTTGCCGGCGTCGGCCACTTGAAGGGCCTGAAGATCGTGGCTGTCGTGCATGAATTCCAGTTCATGGGCGGTTCGCTTGGCATTGCCGCTGGCGAGGCCATCGTCAAGGCCTTCGAGCGTGCCATTTCCGAGCGTTGCCCGCTTGTGATGTTCCCGGCCTCGGGCGGCGCGCGTATGCAGGAAGGCATTCTTTCGCTGATGCAGCTGCCGCGCACCACGGTTGCCGTGAACATGCTGAAAGAAGCCGGCATGCCCTATATCGTGGTTCTGACGAACCCGACGACGGGCGGCGTCACGGCCTCCTACGCGATGCTGGGCGATGTGCATATCGCCGAGCCGGGCGCCGAGATTTGCTTCGCAGGCAAGCGCGTGATCGAGCAGACCATTCGCGAAAAGCTTCCCGAAGGCTTCCAGACCTCGGAATATCTGCTGGAACACGGCATGGTGGACATGGTGATCGACCGCCGCGAAATCCCCGACACGTTGGCCAATCTGCTCAAGATCATGACCAAAGCGCCTGCTGGGAATGCAAATTCGGTCGTCCCGTTGGCCGCTTCGGCCTGAGGAAAAAAATATGTCGCCCGGAGGCATAAACTGCCTTCGGGATGATGCTATACGTTGCATGATATCATCTTTGGTGCGGCGGACAAATGGCAAGCAAAACGCCTGAAAGGCGAACGGAAGACATGACGAAGCCCGCGATCGGTGAGGCCGAGAAGATCATCGAAGAGCTGATGCAGCTCCACCCCAAGGGGTTCGATCTTTCGCTCGACAGAATTTCCCGTCTTCTTGAAAAACTCGGCAATCCCCAGAACAGGATGCCACCTGTTATCCATGTTGCGGGCACCAACGGTAAAGGTTCCGTCACGGCCTTTTGCCGAGCGCTTCTGGAGGCGGCGGGCCTTTCCGTTCACGTCCATACCTCTCCACATCTGGTGAACTGGCACGAACGTTATCGTATCGGCGTTTACGGGGAAAAAGGCCGTTATATCGAGGATGCCCTCTTTGCGGATGCGTTGCGCCGTATTGAAGCTGCCAATGCAGGCCAGACGATCACGGTTTTCGAAATCCTGACTGCCGCGATGTTCGTGCTATTTGCGGAACAGCCCGCCGATGCCGCCGTCGTGGAGGTTGGTCTGGGTGGGCGTTTCGATGCGACCAATGTGATCAACAATCCGGCCGTCTCCGTCATCATGCCGATTTCGTTGGATCATCAGGCCTATCTCGGCGACCGGGTGGAGCTGATCGCCGCCGAAAAAGCCGGCATCATGAAGTCCGGTTCCCCCGTCGTCATAGGCCATCAGGAATATGATGCAGCGCTCGAAACGCTCGTCGCCACGGCGGAGCGGCTCGGTTGCCCGGTATCGGTCTATGGGCAGGATTTTTCCGCCCATGAAGAATTCGGCCGCATGGTCTATCAGGATGAGTTCGGCCTGGCCGATGCGCCGTTGCCGCGTCTTCCCGGCCGTCATCAGCTTGCCAATGCCGCCGCCGCGATCCGCGCCGTCAAGGCCGCCGGTTTCGAGGTGACGGAACGGATGATCGAAAAAGCCATGACCTCCGTGGAATGGCCCGGCCGTCTGCAGCGCATCCTGACCGGCAAAATCGCTGAAATGGCCCCGAAGAATTCGGAAATCTGGATCGATGGCGGTCATAACCCCGGCGCGGGCGAAGTCATTGCCGAAGCGATGGCCGGCTTTGAGGAAAAGACGCCCCGCCCGCTGTTCATCATTGCAGGCATGATTAATACCAAGGATCCGGTGGGCTATTTCAAGGCCTTCGCCGATATTGCCGAATATGTCTTCACCGTGCCGATTGGCGGCACCGATGCAGCGATCGATCCCGTGGTACTTGCTCATGCGGCCTTCGATGCCGGTCTCGTGGCGGCCCCCACCTCGTCTCTCACGCATGCTCTGGAAGAGCTTTCGCGCCGCTTCGACCCCGAAGGACCGGCGCCGCGCATCCTGATCGGCGGCTCGCTTTATCTTGCCGGCAACGCGCTTGCCCTGAACGGCACGGTTCCCCAATAAAAAAGCCCGGCATCGCTGCCGGGCTTTTTTCATTCCACTGATATTGCTTATGCGGCGCCCGAAATCCAGGCGGACAGCGCTGTCTTGGGAGCAGCGCCAACCTTGATGTCGGCCACTTCGCCGCCCTTGAACATGGCGAGCGTCGGGATGGAGCGCACGCCGAACTGGGCAGCCAATTCCGGGTTTTCGTCGATGTTGAGCTTCGCGACCTTGACCTTGCCGGCAAGCTCGGACGAAATTTCCTCAAGGCTCGGCGCGATCATCTTGCACGGGCCGCACCATTCGGCCCAGAAATCCACCACGACGGGTTCGGCGGATTCGAGGACTTCGGACTGGAAGTTGGCGGCATCGACTTTTACGGTAGCCATATCTGGCTCTCCTTTCAGCTAAACTTTTCCGCTATCGATGTGATGCGGGCGCGTCGGAATTTCAATGCCCCGGTATCTCACTTTGTCTTTATTGCGGCAAGAGCCTGTGTCATTGCCTCATCGTCAACCCGCACAAAAGCGGCATTTTCCGTATAGATCAGCGCGCAGACGAATTCCTTGCCGGGATAGAGCGGTGCAAGAATTTCGCGGTAGATGGCAAGCTGCGCGGTGTGGGAGAAAGGTATCTCGCTTGCCGTGCGCGGCGGAACCCGGTTCGTCTTGTAGTCGACGAGAATAACGCGATCACCATCCACCGCCAGCCGGTCGACACGGCCGGACACGGCATAGTGCTGTCGGCCGATGGTCATCGTACCCATGATGGAGATTTCCGCGCGGCTGTTGGCGGAAAAGGCCGGTTGCACCGCCGGTTCGGAGATGACACGCAGAACCGCCCGGATCAAATGCTCACCTTCGGCCGCGGGCCAGAAACGGGCCGCTCGCTCCGCATAGCGGCGGGCAGCCTCCTCCCGCTCCGCCTCGGCAAAATCCGGCAGTGCCTGCAACATGCGATGCACCAGCCGGCCGCGCTGCAGCGCCAGCGAAGAGACATCGGCCTTCTCGCCGAAAAGCGGCGAACGCACGGCAAGATCATCCGCACCGTCATCGATGATGGTGCCTGCACCGGAAGGGCTGAGCGGCCTTGGCAAGGAGGGCAGGGCAGGCAGGGGGGCAAGCAGCCCGGGCGGAAGAGCATATTCTTCGTCCTGCTGTTTTTCCGGCAGCCTTTGCGGGAGAGATGTCGCGCGAGCCTCGGATTTACGCCAGACAAGCCCCTGCCATTCCTCGCCATCGGCCGTGAAAAGCTGCGGCTTGCAATGGTCTTCATTGTTGGCAAGCGCCGCCTTGACGATGGCATGCCAGCACTCTGGATTTTCCTTCTGACCGCGATAACCGCAGACGACGAGGTGATCGGCGGCGCGCGTCATCGCCACATAAAGCAGCCGCCGATATTCGTCTTCGGCGGCCGTCTTCAGCCGTTCCTCGTCCGAGCGAATGAGGTGGTTGGAAAAGCCGCTGCCGGGCAGCCAGACCGGGAAGGCGTCCTCACCCGCTTCGACAAAGCGCAGTTTCGGCACATGGCTGTGATTGAAGGCCTTCGAACCGCCATCGACGACAAAAACCACCGGCGCTTCCAGGCCCTTGGAGGCGTGCACAGTCATGATACGTACTTCGCCACGATCCTTGTCCTGCTCGCGTTTCACTTCCGGTGAATCGGTTTCCAAAACGGAGAGAAAGGCCTGAAGGCCGGGCAGACCGGTCCTTTCGTGGTCCAGCGCAAACGACAGGAACTCATCCAGAACGTCGCTCGCCTCATTGCCAAGCCGGCCGAGGAATTTTTTGCGCCCATCATGCAGGGTCAGGACCGCTGCAAAGAAATCATGCACTGTGGCCGTTTTAGAAAGCGCGATGAAGCCTTCCAGCTTGGCGGTAACGGTGGAAAGATGGCTATTCTCTTCCTGCGAAAGGATCTGCAGCCGTTTCCAGACGCTCTCCGTTTCCGATCGCATGGCGGCGATGTTGAAAACGTCATCTTCGGTCAGGTTGAAGAGCGGGCTCTTCAACAGTGCGGCGAGCGAAAGATCGTCTTCGGGCAGGACCACGAAATGGCCGAGCGCCAGAAGGTCCTGCACGGCAATGTGGTCGGTCAGGCGAAGGCGGTCGGCACCGGCAACGGGGATGTTCTTGCGCCGCTTCAGCTCGCGCGTCAGCGCATTGACAAAGGCATGGCGTTTTCTGACGAGAACCAGAATATCGCCGGGCTCCACGGCGCGCTCGACGCCCTTTTCGATAATGGTCTCGCTTCCGATCATATCGGCGATGCGCGCGGCGATCCGGCGGGCGACGATGGTGGCCGGCGCGCTTTCCCGCAGCGCATCGAAGGGCGCGGTCCAATCCTCTTCGTCTTCGGCGGTTTCCGGCGCCACCATGTCCCACACCTCCACGGTGCCGGGATGGCCGGCGCGGTTGGATCGGTGTTCCACCGGCTCGTTATCGGCGCTAAGACCGCTGGCGTTATTCGGGTCTGAAAACACCTGATCGACGGCGGCCAGAACATCCTCGGTGGACCGGAAAGAAAGCGGCAGGCGGATGCGGTGAAAGGCCTGCTCGACGGAATCGACGCGCTTTTTGGTCTCTTCGCGCTCCTGCGAAAACCGTTCCGGCCGGGCGCCCTGGAATGAATAGATCGACTGTTTTTCATCGCCCACGGCAAAAAGCGTGCGCCGCCCCAGGCGGGCGCTCTCGCCGGTGAAGAAATCCGCTGCCAGCGACTGGATGATCGACCATTGCACCGGGCTGGTATCCTGCGCCTCGTCAACGAGAATATGGTCGATCCCCTGATCCAGCTTGTAGTGCACCCAGGCGCCTGCCGTATCGCGGTTGAGGAGGTTGGCCGCGCGCTCGATCAAGTCTTCGAAATCGAGCTGGCTTCGCTGTTTCTTCAGGTCTTCGAAATCGCCGATCAGCCTTTCGGCCAGCACAAGAGCACATTTTGTCGCCGCCAGCATCCGCACCAGACGATAACGGTTGCGGCAGGAAACGACATGGTCCCGCGCCAGTGTCAGCGCATCGAGAAGTTCGGGGGCGGATTTCTGCATGCCCTTGTTGATGACATAGGCATCCGATTTCTTTTCGCCCTTGGCTGTCAGCAGCGCCGCTTCGATGAATTCCATCCGCCGCACGGGGTCCGACTGTCGTTTTGCCTCCCTGAGCGCATAAGCGACATCGATGACGCGTGATCCACCCACCTCGTCGGCAAGGGTGAGATACGTATCGAGCGCAAGGCCTGAGAGGCCAGGCAGAGGCCAGAAGGCCGCCGCCGCGGTTTCTTCGGTTTCCCCATCTGCGATCTGCATCGCCTGCCGCAGCCGCGCATCGATGCCGCCCGACTGTTTGGCGTCCAGAAGAAAGGCGCGAAGGGCGCTGCGATTGGCGATGATGGCGGAAAGCAGCGCTTCCAAACCGCTTTCGTCGGCGAGATCAAGCACATAAGCGAGCGATTGTGCGAGCTCCGCGTCCCGCTCCGTCGAAACCGCTGTCAGAAGCGAGCGGCGTGCTTCGGCAAGTAGGGTAGTAGCGGCGCGGTCGTCAAGAACGGAGAAATGGCCGGCGACATTGGCTTCCAGCGGGAACTGATGCAGCAGCGCCTCACAGAAGGCGTGGATCGTCTGGATTTTCAACCCGCCCGGCGTTTCCAGCGCCTTGGCAAACAGCCTGCGCGCTTCGGCAAGCTTGATGCGATCCGGCGCCTTGCCTTCGATGGCGGCGATGCGGTCCTTGAGATCGGAATCCGGCAAAGTAGCCCATTCCGCCAGACGGTCGAAGACGCGGCTGGACATTTCCGACGCCGCGGCCTTGGTATAGGTGAGACACAAAATCGCCGAGGGTCGGCAGCCGGCTAGAAGCAGGCGGATGACCCGCTGGGTCAGAACATGGGTCTTGCCGGAGCCGGCATTAGCCGACACCCATGCGGAACTGGCGGGATCGGAGGCAAGCCGCTGCCGGGCGCTGGTCCAGTCGATCCAGCTTTCAGGCGTGTCGGCGGCGGGGCCGGCATCGAAAGGATCAATCGTCATCGCCGTCTCCCGGTTCTGCCGTCGACCATTCCGAAACGCGGGCGAGGTGGTCATATTCCCCGCCATAGGATTGTTGCTCTTCCGGCACGAGGCGGGAGGCGAAGCCGTTTTCGCCGTCACGCAGGGAATGAACGAATTTGGTGAGCTGTTCGATCGATTCCGTCGCGAGTTCAATCGCCGATTTCGGCGGTCTTTTGCCGCTTCGGCTGGAATGTTCGTTATTGACCTGATCGGCAAAAAAACGCTCGCCCGGCCGCAGACGAACATAGAGAGGTTTTCCGGTGTGGGCGAACCGGCTTCGCGGAAGGCACCGCGCATCAGTGCCGCCGCCTCCAGCGCAAGCTGCGGATCGAGTAGCGCGCGCGCCTGATTGACGGAAGGCGCAAGCCCCGTCTTGTAGTCGATAATATCCGCCTGACCGTTTGTCTTGATGTCGATGCGGTCGGCGATCCCCGTCAGCCTTATGCCCGCTTCGGCAATTTCCTGCCCGGCGCGCGCCTCGTAGAAGCTGTGGCGAATGGATGGATGACGTTCTTTTTCCCAGTCGATAAAGGCGCGCGCTACCGCTGCAAAACGCGGCCGCCAGATGACATCCACATGGGGAGGCAGGTTTTCCGCATCGAAACACTCGTCCAGAATGCGCTGCATGGCCGCGAGCGAGGCCGGTGTGCCGGGAATATGCCCCTCGCGGGAATAGCGTTCGATAATCGCGTGATAGAGCGTGCCGCGATCGGCGGCGTTCGGATCGCGATTGAAGGGGTCGAGCGGGTCCAGCTTCAGGATGCGCCGCGCATAGATCGAATAGGGATCGCGACGTAGCCGCCCCACTTCGCTGAAGGAATAGCGCGTCGGCTGCAACTCGGCTGGCGGTTTCGGGGCAGGGCGCTTTGCCGCTTCCTGATCGATGCTTTCATCCATCAATCCCGCCCAATGGCGATAGGTCTCGCCACGCTTCCTGAGTCTATCGGCAAAATCCTCACCGCCCAGCGCCAGAAGACGCTGCAGCCAGCGTGAGGCAACAGCGGGCGTTGAGCCTTGCCTCAGCGCGCGGGTGTAAAAAATCTGCCGGGTGCCATTTGCCATCTCGAAATCATGCGCCAGCTGACCGATACGCCGTTCCGGCGGTTCGAGGCCAATGGCGGTCTTCATGGTGCGGGACAGGAATGGATTATTCGCCGTCTGGCCCGGCCAGAGCCCTTCATTGAGACCACCGATGACAACGGTATCGACGCTTTGCAGCCGTGCCTCAAGCGCGCCGAAGATGAAAATGCGCGGATGACGCATGGATCTTGGCTTGATCGATTCACCGGCTACCAGTGCCGCAAAAATATCGATCCATTGCGGTCCATCCGCATCGAGGATTTCGCCGCTTTCCATCAGCTCGCCGAACAGCTCGGAAAGCTTGTCTCCCGCTTCACCGGACCAGAGCGCGGCAAGATCGCTGTTTTCATCCGCGCAGATGGCTTCGATCACGCGGCCCGTCCGCTCCGCCCAAACGGACAGCGGCAATTTATCGGTGAAGGCGCGGCCGGATCGATCTTTGCGGACAAAGGCGGAGCCAAGCGGCTCGGTCGCAACGGCAATCCGCCGTGCCAGATCGCGCGCAGCCTCCGCGCTCGTCTCCGGCAGCGCCAGCCGCCAGGCCGGCGGGTGCCGGTCATCGCGCTGCGCCAGAAGCTGCGCTTCCAGAACCGCTTCCAGATTGCCGATTTCGGTCTCCACACGGCCGCCGCGCAGCGCGATCAGCTCCAGCGCTCTGGAGGCTTTTGCGAAAGCTTCATCGGAAAGCCCGAAACGGCTGAGCGTATGTTTCAGAAGGGAGATAATCGGCACCGGGTCGCCGGGCCGCAGGATCGCTTCCAGCGCCAGTTGCGTCAGCCCTGCTTGTGGGGTGGCGGAAAGCGGCGTACCAGCCGAGTCGTCGGCTTCGATGCCGAAGCGCTGCAACTCCGTCGCCACGCGTCGCGCCAGTCCGCGGTCCGGTGTTATCAGCGCTGCCTGCGACGGACGCCCAGCGCCGGGCGCTTCAAGCGCCAGCCGCAAAGCCACCGCGATGGCGGTCGCCTCCTCGCGCTCATTGGCGGCTTCTATCAGCGTGGCCGTTGCGAAGGCGTCGTCGAAAAAGCCGGGTTGCCTGTCCTCGCGCCAGCGATTCCAGCCGCTGGTGGATTTGGCCGGCGCGAGTGCGGCCGAAAACACGGCTGCTCGCTTTTCCAGATCGCTATCGATGGCGCCGATCTGAACCACATCGTCGCGCAGGATGCCGAGCTTCTGCAGCAGCATATAAAGCCCATATTGCGAGTGGGTGCGGCTCGAAGGATCGGTAGGGTCCTCGGCGATTGCCTCCCATTGCTCCTCCGGCATGGCAAGGTCTAGCCCCGGAAGCACGACGGTGCCCTGGGGCAGGGCCGCAACGGCGGCGATGAGATCGGCTGCGGCAGGAATGGAACCCGTCGACCCGGCGACAATGATCGGTCCCGTATCCGGCAAATTGGCAAGCCGGTTCGCTTCCGCCCGCAGGATGGCGTTGCGATGCCGACCGGCCGAGGAACGGTTGAGTTCGGCAAGCCGCGCCGGCCAGAAGACGCTGGCTATCCGCAGGAAATCCGCCGTCAGCTGCCACCATTGGGCGTGATCGCCAGTATCGAGATGCTGAAGCGCTTCCCAGTCCCTTTCTTCCGTATCCATTGCATCGATCACCTCGCCAAGCGCACGCGCCAGCCATATGGCGTCTGCGGGGCTGGCGGGGGCGACAAGCGGCGAATCCGAGTGAATTGCCCGGATGGCGTCCGGCAGGCTGTTGCGCCAGGCGAGAATGAGACGCGCCAGTTCGATCAGCCGGCCGGTGCCGGAAATCGGCGGCGCCAGATCCATGATTTCAGGATTTTCGATCTCGAAAAAGCCGCTGTCGTCATCCGTTTCGCCGAGCGGCCGGATCAGCGGCAGAATGGCGGACCGGCCGCCCAGAAGATCGACGAATTCGGAGCGCAGCACACGGGCGGAGCGCCGCGTCGGCACATAGATCGTCACCTTGGCAAGCGACAGCGGATCGGCCGGATCGTATTTATAGCCGGCTGTCAGTGTCCCGTCACACAGCGTTTCCGCGAGCGTCTTGAGGAACGGCGTTCCCGCAGCGATCGTCAGAACGCGCTTTGCGTGGTGGGTGAGCGTCATGCAGAGCGTTTTTCCCTGAATTGGCGGATGATGCTTTCAGCATCTTCTATCGCATCCGGCGTTCCGACGGTGATCCAGTGGCCGTCCAGAGAAAGCCCGAAAAGCCGGTCTCTTTCAATGGCGCGGTCGAAATAGATATTGAGGTTGAAGGCATCCGCCGGCGCATCGTCCAGCAGTCGCGAATCCATGGCGATGGCTCCGGCATAAACCACGGGGTTCGGATCGCCATCGCGATACCGCGTCAGTTTCCCATCGGCGGAGAGGTTGAAATCCCGCTTGCCATTGTGCCCGGTGGTGCGGTCCATGTCGACGCAGAGCAGCGCCATGTCCATTCGGGTCGGGTCGAAGAATTGCGCAAGCTTGCGCAGGTTGCTGACCGCATTCAGCTGCTCGCCAATCCAGAAGAGATCGGCATTCATGACGAAGACCGGGCCGGGTTCCAGAAGCTTCAGGCCCTTGGCGAGACCGCCGCCGGAATTCATCAGTTGCGTCCGCTCGTCGGAAATCAGGATTTCGGCGTCGGTGCGTTGCCCAAGATGGGCGACCATCTGTTCCGCGTGGTGGTGCACATTGACGACAATGGTTTCCGCACCGGCTTCGACAAGGGCGTCGAGCGCATAATCGATCATCGGCTTGCCCGCGATCTGGACGAGCGGCTTCGGGATCGTATCCGTGATCGGGCGCATCCGCGTGCCAAGCCCGGCGGCCAGCACCATCGCATTTTTAATCGTCATCGTGGTCAACCGTCTTTCAGTCGTCGAATTCCATGCCCATGCGCAGGCACCAGTCTTTGAGCGGTGCGAGTTCCGGATGCGAAAGCGCTGCACTGAGATAGCGGAACGTCCTTGGCATATGTTTCATATAACCGGGTTTTCCGTCCCGTTCCAACAGCCTCACCCAGATACCGGCGAGCTTGCAGTTGCGTTGCGCCGACATGATGGCGAAAGCCTTGAGGAAAGCAGCCTCATCGAAAGAGGGCTCGCTTCTCCTGCTGTCGAGATAGTGCGAAAGCAGGCGCGCCTGCAATTCGGGTAAAATGGTGACACGGGCGTCCTGCACGATGGAGGCAAGATCGTAAGCGCTCGGACCGATCATCGCGTCCTGATAATCGATCAGGCCGACCTGCCGGACGCCGCTGTTTTGCGACTGCCATATAAGGTTGGGTGAATGGAAATCGCGCAGCAGAAGCCCGGTTTCGCAGTCGGCGAGCTGGTCGATCAGCGTGTCCCATAGAGCGTAATAGTCGCTCTTTTCGCTATCGGTGAGGGGCTTGCCGCGTTTATGCGGCAGATACCATTCCGCCAGCAGTGAAACCTCGATCTTCATCGCCTGGCGGTCGAACGGGGGAACCTCATAGGCGCTGCCGTCACCCACCGGCAGCAGGTCAGGTCGCGGGGCCTGATGGAGTGCGGCAAGGCAGGCGACGCTTTGCAGATAGCGATCCTCTATCGGCGTTCCGTCAGGCGCAAGTACCCCATCCCGCCCGAGGTCCTCCAGCAATAGAATACCCTGATCGATATCCGCCGCCAGAATCTCGGGGGCGCAAAGGCCGTTGTTTCGAAGATAATTGCCGATCGCGACGAAGGAGCGGGCGTCCTGCGCAAGATGGGCGATTTCCGCGTAGGTCTTGCCATCCGCAATGATTGCACCCTTGAGGGGGCGTCGCCAATCCATAAGGATAAGGTCCGGGCCGTCAGTGGAAACGGTCTCATAGGCGCGTGTTGAGGCGTCACCGCTCAGGAAACGCCGGGCCGCGTCGCCCTTACCATTTTTTGCGAGAAACGCGCGGATGGCGAAAACCCGTTCAAGTCGTGCTTTCAGCTTTGCCGGAGCCTCGATGGAGGCGAGCCGCCCTTCGCCGGAATGCGTCAACCGGAGCGTGACGGTCTGCTCCGGCGGCAGAATCTCGGCGGCCATATCCGGCCATTCGATCAGGCAGATGCCATCCTCCAGCATCTCATCGATGCCGAGTTCGTCCAGTTCCGAAACATCCGAAAGCCGGTAAAGATCGAGATGAGCGACCGGAATGCGGGCGGCATAGGTCTGGACGATCGTGAAGGTAGGGCTTGGAACTTCAAGATCCGGCTCGTCCGCCATCGCCCGGATGAAGGCGCGGGCAAGCGTCGATTTGCCGGCGCCAAGATCGCCGATCAGAGCCAGACAATCGCCGGGTTTCAAAGCCAGCGCAAGGTCTTCACCGAGCCTGATGGTGTCCTTTTCTCCCGCAAGGGGAATGGTGATCGGCAAGATGTCTTCGCTCATTCTGCGGCGATGGAATGCGGCCGTGTGCCGGAAGGAATGCGGCAGGTGACGATGGTGCCGTTGCCGGGCCGGCTGTCGATGCTGACGGTGCCATGATGCAGGCTGACGAAGCTTTCCACGATGGAAAGGCCAAGCCCCGCACCGGTTCGCCGTCCGCCATTGCCGCGTGTCGCGAAGCGGTCGAACACGCTCTTCAGCATGTCCTCAGGAATGCCCGGACCCTTATCCGCCACCGAGAACACGAAGTCGCCTTCGCTGCGCTGGCAGGAAAGCTGCACGGAGGAACCTTCGGGTGCGAAATTGATCGCATTGGTCAGGAGCTTGATGAGAATCTGCTTCAGCCGCTGGTGATCGGCCACCAAACTGCCGAGATGGGCGGGTGCAACGATCTCGAGCGAAATACCGCTCTCCTGCAGCCGGTCGGCGATCTGCACCGAAACGTCTTCAAGCAATTCGTTCAGATCGTTTTCCGAATAATTGAGCTGCATGATGCCGGCATCGACGGTGGCGAGATCGAGAATATCGTTGACGATGGTCAGGAGCACCGAGGATGAAGTGGAAATATGGTCGAGATATTCCGCCTGCCGTTCCGTCAATTGTCCGATGCCGGGTGTCTTGAGGAGATCGGTGAAGCCGATGATATTCGTCAGCGGCGAACGCAGCTCGTAGGAAACATGCTGCACGAAATCGTTCTTAAGCTCGTCGGCCTTCAGAAGCGCATCGTTCTTTTCTTTCAGCGCCCGCTCGGCCCGCACACTGTCGGTCATGTTGACGAAGGTCAGCATGGTCTGCGCATCAGGCAGTGGAATGATGGCGTAGTCGAGCACAAGGCCGGAAAGCAGTTCCAGCGTGCCCTGCCGCGACGGCCGCTCATCGTCGAAGCTGGTGATGAACTGGCTGAAGGCGCGCCAGCCGTCCGGTCTGTCATAGGATTGCGTGCAGGCGGTTTCGATGGCGCGGATATGGGTGCCGGTCTCGGCCTGTTCCGCGGTCACGCCCCAGAGCGCCCGGAATGCCGGGTTGGAGAGGCGAATGCGCCCGTCCGCGCCGAACACGGCCACACCTTCGGCCAGATGGTCGATGGTTTCGCCCTGCACCTTTACCAGCGTGTTGTAGCGCATCTGCAGATCGACCTGCTCGGTCAGGTTCTCGAAAACCCAGGTCGCGCCGCCCTGCGGATGGGCAGTCGCGATAACCCGAAGCGTCTGGCCGTTCGGCAAGTGCCAGAGATCGGTCTTGGTATCCAGCGAGCGATAGACGGAGAGCGCCGTCTCCTTCCAGTTCTTCCAGTTCAGCTGCTCCGGCAATTTGCCGGCGGTGCGCAGCCTGTCCAGAAGCTCGGAATTGTCAGGGCTGGATTCGAGGAAAACGAGATCGAGACCCCAGAGAGCCGCAAAAGCCTGATTGTAGAATTGCAGCCGCTGCCGGCCGTCGAAAATGGCGACAGGCGTTGCCAGATGATCGAGCGTTTCGGCGTGGCTCTTCAGAACCCGCTTGAGTTCCTCGCCGATGGTCTCGGCCTCGGTGGCATCGATGGCAATGCCGGCAGACCCACCCGCCGTCTTGATGTCGACGACGTCAAAGAAGGTGCGGTTTCCGGAAACCACCGTCGAAATACGGTCGTGATAGGGCGATTCCGGTGTCGCGGCCGCGCGTATCTTCTGCCGGGTAACCGTGTTCAGCAGTTCGCGTTTTTCATGAACGGCCTGTTCGGTGTCACGGGCATCCACCGCCTGCGCATAGGCGTGGTTGACCCAGATGAGGTCACCTTCGCCATTGCGCCGCCAGACGGGCTGCTCGATGGAATCGAGAAGTTCCTGAAAGGTCGAAACGGAAGCGATCAGGCGCTCGCGCTCCACCTGCAATTCAGCGAGTTCGGCGCGCAGATTGTTGAGGGCAATAAACCGCGCAAAGGCGTTTCCGCCGGAAACCCGGCCCTGCACTTCAATGACTTCGCCGCGCTGCGTCTCGATGGTCAGGTCGAAACTCTGGGCATGGCTGCGGAGTTTTTCGATGGATTTTTCAAGCTGGCTTGCGGATGCCGGTTTCAGCCAGCGGCCAAAGGCCAGAAAATCCTGATCTGCCAGCGGCACACCCGTCTCCGCCGGCAGCTGTCCCAGAAATTCGGGCCGCTTGTCCGCGCCATCCCAGATGACGATGCGGCGGCTCTTGTCAGAAATCAACGCTTCGTATTTCGCGATCTTGTGGTGGGACTGGGCAAGCGCCTGTCGGTATTCGCTACTTTCCGCCTCGATATTACCGCGCTGGCGCACCAGCCAGACGACGGAAAACAGCGTTGCCGAAAGCATGCCGACGAAAAGCGAATAGGTGATGGTTTCTCCGGATGAGAACAACCGCGCGCCGGTCTTTGCCACGAGGCCGTCCTGGGCCATCACAACGGTTGTCGAGCCGGCCAGAACCGTGCCCGACATCAGGACAGGAAGCCTCGCAAAGCCAGTCTGAACCGCACTGACGACCTGCCGGCAACGCGCAAGAGCCGCGCTCAATGCCACGCCCGCTTGCGTGTTTTCAACGCGTTGAACTGTCTGCTTGCGCAGATCCGAATTTTGAACCGACATCCCCGGTCTGTCTCCGTCCTATGTGCCGCATCTTCGACAAGACATCCCATTTCGTCCCCGCCGCCCTTTGGCGTGTCCGAATCAAGTCTGATGACAATACCGCCTTCATAAATCTGCGAAAAGGGAGCGCGCAAAAAAGATGCCGCGCGCTTTGTCAAGCGCACGGCATCTAGATATTGTGTAATTTCAGTGGATATTAACTATGAAATTAATATCTGTAGTGTTCGGCCTTGAACGGACCTTCCTTAGAGATGCCGATATAATCTGCCTGCAGGTCGGAAAGTTCGGTCAGGCGCACACCGAGCTTCTCGAGATGAAGGCGCGCGACCTTCTCGTCGAGGTGCTTGGGAAGCACGTAAACTTCGTTCTTGTATTCGCCCTGCTTGGTGAAGAGCTCGATCTGGCCCAGCACCTGGTTGGTGAAGGATGCCGACATGACGAAGGAGGGGTGACCGGTGGCGTTGCCGAGGTTCAGCAGGCGGCCTTCGGACAGAAGAATGATGCGGTTGCCCTTCGGGAACTCGATCATGTCGACCTGCGGCTTGATGTTCGTCCACTTCAGGTTACGCAGCGATGCGACCTGAATCTCGTTGTCGAAGTGGCCGATATTGCCAACGATGGCCATGTCCTTCATCTCGCGCATATGCTCGATGCGGATCACGTCCTTGTTGCCGGTGGTGGTGATGAAGATATCGGCGGAGGAAACCACGTCCTCCAGACGAACGACCTCGAAACCGTCCATGGCGGCCTGAAGCGCGCAGATCGGGTCGATTTCGGTGACCTTCACGCGGGCGCCGGCGCCCTGCAGCGAGGCGGCAGAACCCTTGCCTACGTCGCCGTAACCGCAGACCACGGCAACCTTGCCGGCCATCATTACGTCGGTTGCGCGGCGAATGCCGTCCACCAGCGATTCCTTGCAGCCGTATTTGTTGTCGAACTTCGACTTGGTGACACTGTCATTGACGTTGATCGCCGGGAAGGGCAGCAGTCCCTTCTTGCTGAGATCGTAAAGACGGTGAACGCCGGTCGTCGTTTCTTCCGTGACGCCCTTCAGTGCGTCGCGCTGCTTGGTGAACCAGCCGGGCGAAGCCTTGAGGCGCTTGTTGATCTGCGCGAAGAGAATTTCCTCTTCTTCCGAACCGGGGTTGGAAAGAACGTCCTCACCGGCTTCGGCGCGTGCGCCGAGCAGGATGTACATGGTGGCGTCGCCGCCATCGTCAAGGATCATGTTGGAAAGGCCGCCATCGGCCCACTGGAAGATCCTGTCGGTATATTCCCAATATTCCGTCAGGGTTTCACCCTTGACGGCGAATACCGGGATGCCGGCTGCCGCAATGGCCGCCGCCGCATGATCCTGCGTCGAGAAAATGTTGCAGGACGCCCAGCGAATGTCCGCACCGAGTTCCTTCAGCGTCTCGATGAGAACGCCGGTCTGGATCGTCATGTGAAGCGAACCGGTGATACGTGCGCCCTTCAGCGGCTTGCTTTCGCCGAATTCCTTGCGGCAGGACATCAGGCCCGGCATTTCGGTTTCGGCGATGTCCAGTTCCTTGCGGCCGAATGCGGCAAGGTTGATATCGGCGACGATGTAGTCCTTCTCAAGGCTCATGAAGTTCTCCAGATCAGAAACGCCGCGCCTTGCGGCCCGGCTCTTAAACGTAGCAGCGGTTTAGCAGGCCACGAACGATCTGGCAATGATGATATAAAGAAGTCTTTATGTCTTTATATGGTGCCGGCTCAGGCTTCTTCGCCGAAGCGGTCGGCGACCAGCGCCTCCAGTGCTTCCAGTGCTTCTTTCGCCTGATTGCCGCTTGCCTCGACATAAACGCTGCAGCCGGGGCTTGCCGCCAGCATCATCAGGCCCATGATGGAGGTGCCGCCAACGGTCATACCATCTTTGGAAACCGTGATCGTCGCGTCAAAACCTTCGACCATCTGCACGAATTTAGCAGAAGCCCGGGCGTGAAGACCGCGTTTGTTGATGATCGGTAGTTCCCGGGAGAATGGCGACATGGGCTGACTTCTCACTTGCCGCTCAAAACGCGGCTGGCGACGTTGATATATTTGCGACCGGCATCGGATGCGTCCTGAAGGGCCTTGTCCATATTATCTTCGCTGCGAACGCCGGCAAGCTTGATCAGCATGGGAAGATTGACCCCTGCGATGACTTCGACATTGCCGTTATTCATGACGGAAATCGCGAGATTGGAAGGCGTGCCGCCGAACATGTCCGTCAGGATGATCACGCCATTGCCGTCATTGGCGCGTGCAACGGCGTCGATGATATCCTGCCGGCGCTGATCCATGTCGTCTTCGGGACCGATACAGACCGTCTCGATCAATTTCTGGGGACCGACGACATGCTCCAACGCATGGCGAAACTCCTCAGCCAGCTTGCCATGGGTGACAAGCACTAGTCCGATCATGAAATGCTCCCTTGCACACGCACTCTCATTGCCGACTATCGCAACGCGGCAATCCTGTCCATCGGTGGGATTTCATCTTGATGAGGAAAATGCGAATCGCAAGCCTAAAATCGCCCGAATCATCGTCACTTCACATTCGTTTCAAAAAGATTCTGAGCAAGTGCAGCAAATTTTCCATAGGGCGTAAGACTGGAAAGCGGAATGCGCAGAAGCCTGATATGCCCGCCGCAGGGCAGGGAAAACACCTCGTCATCTTCGGGAAGTCTTGGATTTGTCCCTGAAAGAACTGTCGTGACCGCAAAATGTAGTGGAGCGCGCGCAACGCTTTTGACGGAAACAATGCCGCTGCCGCGCAATTCCAGCAGGCCGGCGATTGCGTCCGGCCGCTCGGCAATGATGTTGTCGCCATCGCGATACACGAAAATCTGATCGTCCGCGATCAGCGCCGCCGGCAATCCGCAGCGTTCCGCCTCCGTCAGGAAGCTGAAGGCAAGCTCGCTTTTGCCGCTGCCCGACGGTCCGACGAAAAGGATGCCGGTGTTTTGAACGGTGATGGCGGTGGCGTGCAGGTTGAAGCGTTCAGCGTTCATGGGTTTCGGCCGCCGGCAGCGACAGGGTGAAGCGCGCGCCGGAAATCACGCCATATTTGTCGACCACGTTTTCCGCCCGCAGACTGCCGCCATGGGCTTCCGCGATCTGGCGGCTGATCGAAAGGCCAAGGCCGGAATTCTGTCCGAACCCTTCGCTCGCCGGCCGGTCGGTGTAGAAGCGCTCGAAAATCCGGTCGATGTCTTCGGCCTGAATGCCGGGCCCGTTGTCCTCCACCTGCACGACGCAACGATCCTTGTGACGGGAAAGGCGCACGGTGATGCGCCCGCTTTCCTCGGCAACGAAGGAGCGCGCATTTTCGATGAGGTTGGTGACGATCTGGCCGATACGCAGGTCGTGGCCATTCACCACGAATGAGGTTTTCGCGCCTGCTTTCCGGTCGACGACATAGTCTATCGTCACGCTTTTCTTCTTGGTGCTTATCTGGCGGGATATATCCACCAGACCCTTCATCAGCACATCGAGATCGAGCGGCGAGGCGTCGGCGCGTGCCAGTTCGGCATCGAGCCGCGACGCATCCGAAATGTCGCTGATCAGGCGGTCGAGGCGGCGCACATCGTGGAAGATGATTTCGGTCAGGCGCTGTTTCGACTCTTCGGTCTTGGCGCGCGGCAGGGTCTCCACGGCGCTGCGCAGCGAGGTCAGCGGGTTCTTGAGTTCATGGCTGACATCGGCGGCGAAGCTTTCGATGGCGTCGATACGGTCGTAAAGCGCCGTCGTCATTTCACGCAGCGCAATCGAAAGATTGCCGATCTCATCCTGACGCGCCGAAAAATCCGGTATTTCCTCGCGGGTTCTCGCCCCGCGGCGCACGCGGATTGCGGCAGCGGAAAGCCGCCGCAGCGGCGTGGCGATGGTCGAGGACAGGAGCAGCGAGAGCACGATATTGACCAGCGTGGCGATGCCGAAGACGCGCATGATGGCGAGGCGCTCCGCATGCACGATCTTGTCGATATCGCCCGCCTGCGTGGAGAGCAGCAGAACGCCGAGCACCGCCCGGAAGCGTTGCACCGGCACGGCGACTGAAACGATCAGCTCGCCCTTTTCGGTAACGCGCACCACCGCGCCGCGCACACCCGTCAGCGCATTCATCACCTCCGGATAGATCGAGCCGTCGCCGCCAGGCGCTTCCTTATATTGCGGCAGACTGCTCGGTTGCAGCATGCGGTTGAACATGCTGGTGAACCAGTCGCCCCAGGTCTGCGTCTCCGGCGTCACCGGCGGCAGATCGAAGCGCAGCACCTGGCCGCGCGAATAAAGGTGACGGGAATCCAGCAGCAGATTGGCGTCGGCATCGAACAGCCGCGCGCGGGTACGCGTTGGCGAAATCAGCCGCCGCAGCACCGGCGCCACCCGTTCCGGATTGATCGGGAAACTCAAGTCCTCATCATTGGGGGCAGGGGTAATGCTCTGTCCCGCCTGCAATTCGAGCAGCTTTTCCGGATTGATGGTGATGGAGTTGGTATCGACCGAGGCGGAAGCGGACACAGCGCCGGCGATGATCTCGCCCTGCGTCAGCAGGCTTTCCACGCGCGCATCGATCAGCCCTTCGCGGAACTGGTTGAGATAGAGAATGCCGCCGACCAGAACCACCGTCGCCGCGACGTTGAAAAAAAGGATGCGGCGCGTGAGGCTGGAAAACACCGCATTGCCGAAAATGCGCCGGATGATCGTCAGCGGATGGATACGATGGCGGCGTTCGCTGCCGCGTTCTTCGGCATCGTCGCTGTCCGAGACGGTTTCCGGCGTTTTCTTCAACACGTATTCAAGTCCTCACCACCCCCATATCGGGTGGTCCCTTCTGCGCGAGTCGGCTTGTTCAAGCCGCTTCGCGGAAGCGATATCCTACGCCATAAAGCGTTTCAATCATATCGAAGTCGCCATCGACCAGTTTGAACTTCTTGCGAAGGCGCTTGATGTGGCTGTCGATGGTGCGGTCGTCCACATAGACCTGTTCGTCATAGGCGGCATCCATCAGCGCGTCGCGGCTTTTCACCACGCCCGGCCGCTGCGCCAGCGAATGCAGGATGAGGAATTCGGTGACCGTCAGCGTCACGGGCTCACCCTTCCAGGTGCAGGTGTGGCGTTCCTGGTCCATGGCGAGCTGCCCGCGCTCCAGCGTACGCGCCTGCTGATCGGCGGTCGGCTTCAGCACGCTGCCGGTTGCGGCGGACGCCTCACGGCTGCTGGCACGGCGCAGGATGGCCTTGACGCGTTCCACCAGAAGACGCTGCGAGAAGGGTTTCGTGATGAAGTCGTCCGCACCCATCTTCAGGCCGAACAATTCGTCGATCTCTTCATCCTTGGAGGTGAGGAAGATGACCGGCAGGTCCGACTTCTGGCGAAGACGCCGCAAAAGCTCCATGCCGTCCATGCGTGGCATCTTAATATCGAAAATGGCGAGCTGCGGCGGACGGGCGATCAACCCGTCAAGCGCGGAAGCGCCGTCCGTATACGTTTCGACCCGGTAGCCTTCGGCTTCGAGCGCGATCGATACCGAAGTCAGAATATTCCGGTCGTCGTCGACAAGCGCGATCGTCTGCATGTAGTTGGTCTCCATCGTCATTTTCTCGTAACTCCCGACATTCACCCAGCCAAGGTTGTGCGCCGCGAGCCACTCTCTTGAGTATAAAGGTGGAACAAATTGTGGCAAAGGAAAACTCGCTCCGAAATCGCCGGTCAGGCGGGAGCGGATTTTGCGAAAAGGCCGCAGCTGGATTTTAATGCGTCTTCAACCGATTTAAAAAGAAATAAAATCTTTTAAATCGATTAATATATTGAAATCACTAAGTTTTTTAAAGTTCAGCTCTTGCGTTTCCAAAAGCTGCCACGTATTTTCCGAGGAAATTTCAACGTCCTTATCGTCATTAACAAGGAACGCGTCATGAACGAGCTTGGGGTTCATAATCCTGCCAATGGAGTTGCGGAACTCGGACTGGGCGAGGCCTCCCGCGTCTTTTATAACCTCAACGAGAGCGAATTATACGAAGAGGCGATCCGCAATGGCGAGGCCGAACTGACCATCGATGGCGCGTTGCGCGCCGTCACCGGCCAGCACACGGGCCGTTCTCCGAAGGACAAATTCGTCGTCCGCGACGCGTCCACCGAGAACACCATCTGGTGGGACAATAACAAGCCGCTTTCGCCGGAAAATTTCGAGCTGCTGCGCAAGGACATGCTGGCCCATGCCGCCGGCAAGACGCTTTACGTGCAGGATCTGATCGGCGGCGCCGATGAGGAAAATGCGCTGCCGACACGCGTCGTCACCGAACTTGCCTGGCATTCGCTGTTCATCCGCAATCTGCTGATCCGTCCGAAGCGGGAAAAACTGGCGGGTTTCAAGCAGAAGCTCACCATCATCAACCTGCCGAGCTTCAAGGCCGATCCGGCCCGTCACGGCGTCCGTTCGGAAACCGTCATCGCCTGCGATCTGACCAACGGCCTCGTCCTCATCGGCGGCACGTCCTATGCCGGTGAAAACAAGAAGTCGGTCTTCACGGTGCTGAACTACCTGCTTCCGGCCAAGGGCGTCATGCCCATGCATTGCTCCGCCAATGTCGGTCCGCAGGGTGATTCCGCCGTGTTCTTCGGCCTCTCCGGCACCGGCAAGACCACGCTGTCTGCCGATCCGTCGCGCACGCTGATCGGCGATGACGAACATGGCTGGGGCGAACACGGCATCTTCAACTTCGAAGGTGGCTGCTATGCCAAGGCGATCAAGCTTTCGGCCGAAGCCGAGCCGGAAATCTACGCCGCGACCCGCCGTTTCGGCACGGTTCTTGAGAACGTCGTGCTGGACGAAAACCGCGTTCCCGATTTCAATGACAACTCGCTGACGGAAAACACCCGCAGCGCCTATCCGCTGCACTTCATTCCGAATGCATCGGAAACGGGCATTGCCGGCCATCCGAAGACGATCATCATGCTGACGGCGGATGCCTTCGGCGTGCTGCCGCCGATTGCCCGGCTGACGCCGGAGCAGGCCATGTACCACTTCCTCTCCGGTTACACCGCAAAGGTTGCCGGTACGGAAAAGGGTGTAACGGAGCCGGAAGCCACCTTCTCCACCTGCTTCGGCGCACCCTTCATGCCGCGCCACCCGGCGGAATACGGCAACCTGCTGCGCGAACTGATCGGCAAGCATGGTGTGGATTGCTGGCTGGTCAATACCGGCTGGACCGGCGGTGCTTACGGCATCGGCAAGCGCATGCCCATCAAGGCGACCCGCGCGCTTCTGACCGCCGCACTGACCGGCGACCTGAAGAATGCGGAATTCCGCACCGACGCGAATTTCGGTTTCGCCGTGCCCCTGTCGCTGGATGGCGTCGACAGCGCGATCCTCGATCCGCGTTCGACCTGGGCCGATGGCGCAGCCTATGACGCGCAGGCGAAGAAGCTGGTGTCGATGTTCGTCACCAACTTCACCAAGTTCGAAGACCACGTCGACAGTAAGGTTCGCGACGCCGCACCGGGCCTTTTGCTCGCGGCTGAATGAATGAAGCCTCATTTATGAGGAGGAGGGGACCCGGCCTTGTGCCGGGTTCTTTCGTTTGGCCTGCTGTTTCCATTCCTGCCGATCTATGGCATCACCGGCGCGGAGAAAGATCATGGCCAGTGACCCGCTTTACATCAGCAACCGTATCACCATCGCCGGCTGGGAGCTGACGGAGCAATTCGTGCTGGCCGGCGGGCCGGGCGGCCAGAACGTCAACAAGGTCTCGACGGCGGTTCAGCTGTTTTTCGATATTGCCAATTCGCCCTCCCTTCCGGATCGGGTAAAGACCAACGCACTGCGTCTGGGTGGCAGGCGCGTTTCGAAAGACGGCGTGCTGATGATCGAAGCAAGCCGATTTCGCAGCCAGGAACGCAATCGCGAAGACGCGCGCGAAAGGCTGAAGGAACTGATCCTCGAAGCTGCCGCGCCGCCGCCGCCGGTGCGCAAGGCCACCAAGCCCACCAAGGGATCGGTCGAGCGCCGCCTCAAGGCGAAGTCCGGTCGCTCCGATATCAAGAAAATGCGCGGCAAGCCCTCGGGCGAATAAGCGACGGTGAGACGGCGAATGTTTCACCCTTGTCATAGAGCTTCAAATATCGTCTGGTAAGCCTCCCTACAACCAAGGAGGGTGCTATGGGTCTGTTCAATTTCATCAAGGAAGCGGGAAAGAAGCTTGGTATCGGCGGCGATGATGCCCCCGATGTCGAAGCGGTCAAGAAGGAACTCGCTTCCCACGATCTCGGCACGGACAAGGTTCAGGTCGAGGTGGTGGACGACAAGGTCGTTCTGAAGGGCGAAGTGGCCGATCAGTCGGTTTTCGAAAAGGCGGTCATCGCGGTCGGCAATACGCTCGGCATTTCCAAGGTCGAAGCCGGCGAGCTGAAGGTGACTGAGGCGCCGGCGAAAGAACCCGTCTTCTACACGGTCAAGAAGGGCGACAATCTCTGGAAGATTGCGGAAGCCCAGTACGGCAAGGCCAATGGCGCGAAGAACAACATCATCTTCGAAGCCAACAAGCCGATGCTGACGCATCCCGACAAGATTTATCCCGGCCAGGTTCTGCGTATTCCTGATCTTGCTTAATAACGGGTTTTAACCGCGGAAGATGCCGCCACGCGCGGCATCTTCACAGCTTGCGAAGCGCTACCGTATCGATCAGGTGGTTCTTGCCCTTGCGAAGGATAAGATCGGCGCGCGGGCGCGTCGGCACGATGTTCTGCCGCAGGTTCTTCAGGTTGATGTTTTGCCATAGCCCTTCGGCAATGCTCAGCGCCGCTTCTTCACTGATCGAGGCATAACGGTTGAAGAACGAATTGGGATCGCGGAAGGCGGTTTTTCTCAGATTCATGAACCGGTTCACATACCAGTTATGAATGAGGCCCTCATCGGCGTCGATATAGATCGAGAAATCGAAAAAGTCGGAAACGATCGGCACGATCCGCCCGCCCGCCGGCAGGTCGCGCGATTGCAGCACGTTGATGCCTTCGAAGATGAGAATATCCGGCTGGTCGATGACAGTGAACTCATTCGGCAGCACGTCGTAGGTCAGGTGCGAATAACGCGGCGCCTTCACATTCGGCTGGCCCGCCTTGATCGCCGAGAGGAAACGCAGGAGCGCGCCGATATCGTAGCTTTCGGGAAAGCCCTTGCGCTCCATCAGGTTTTCCCGCCGCAGAACCTCGTTCGAATAAAGAAATCCGTCGGTGGTGATGAGATCGACCTTGGGGCTGGAGGGCCAGCGGGCCAGTAGCTCCTTCAGGATACGCGCCGTCGTCGATTTTCCAACCGCCACGGAACCGGCAATGCCGATAACGAAGGGCGTCTTGTTAACATCCGCCATGTTGAGAAAGCGGTTGCGCTGTTCGAACAGCAGCTGCGACGCCTCCACATGCGATGACAGGAGGCGCGAGAGCGACAGGTAAATGCGCCGCACCTCGTCCAGATCGATCGGGTCGTCCAGCGAGCGCAGACGTTTGACCTCGTCGGCGGAAAGCGTCAGTGGCGTATCGGCACGAAACTTCGACCATTCTTCCGAACTGAAGAAGTGGTAGGGCGAATATTCATCCGGTCGGAAATGATCGAGTGTGCTCGGCATGCCTCTCTCCCCGCTGCCTGCCTCGACATTCATGATGTCGGCCTCGCTGCCTTTTCCGCAAGGCCGGTTTGCCCCGTACGACGCTCCAGCTCGGCAAAAACCTCATCTATCGGAATTTCGGCGATCTTGAGCACCACCAGCAGATGGTAAAGCAGATCGGCCGCCTCGTTCTTCAGCCCGTCGCGATCTTTCGCGATAGCGGCGATCACGGTTTCGACTGCTTCTTCGCCGAGTTTTTTCGCCGCACGCTCCTGGCCGGCAGCAACCAGCTTGGCCGTCCAGGATTCGTCAGGAGAGGCAGCGGCACGGGTCGCGACGATGCGTTCCAGATCGGAAAGGGAAAATGCGCTCATGGGAAGTTCCTGCAATCAGTCGAGACGCATGGCGATGCCGTGCTCTGCCATGTAGTTCTTGGCTTGCCCGATCGAATAGGTGCCGAAGTGGAAGATGGAGGCGGCAAGCACCGCAGTTGCATGGCCATCGCGCACGCCCGCCACCAGATCGTCCAGCGTGCCGACGCCGCCCGAGGCGATGACGGGCACGCGAACCTGATCGGCAATGCTGCGCGTCAGGCCGATATCGTATCCGCTCTTGGTGCCGTCGCGATCCATCGAGGTAACAAGCAGTTCGCCGGCGCCGCGTTCGACCATCTTGATGGCGAATTCCACGGCGTCGATCCCGGTCGGTTGGCGGCCGCCATGGGTGAAGATTTCCCAGCGGCCGGCTTCACCTTCTTTCGAAACCCTTTTGGCGTCGATGGAGACGACGATGCACTGGTTACCGAACTTGTCGGCCGCCTGCGCCACGAAATCCGGATCCTTGACGGCTGCGGAATTGATCGAGACCTTGTCCGCACCGCAAAGGAGCAGCTTGCGAATATCCGCGACGCTGCGAACCCCGCCACCGACGGTCAGCGGCATAAAGCAATGATCGGCGGTACGAGAGACGACATCGAAGATCGTGTCGCGATTATCCGAAGAGGCGGTGATGTCGAGGAAGCAGAGTTCGTCCGCTCCCGCCGCATCATAGGCTTTTGCCGCCTCGACGGGATCGCCGGCGTCGATCAGGTCGACGAAGTTCACGCCTTTGACGACGCGGCCGTCTTTCACATCGAGGCAGGGAATAACGCGGGCTTTGAGGGTCATGCGTTCACGTCCTTTGCAGCCTTGATAAGGGCAAGCGCCTCGGCAGGGTCGATGCGGCCGTCGTAAAGGGCGCGGCCGGAAATCGCGCCCTCGAGCTTTGCGGCATCCGGCTGCAACATGCGCTTGATGTCGTCGATGGAGGCGAGACCGCCGGAGGCGATGACCGGGATGGAAACGGCATCCGCCAGTTCCAGCGTCGCAGCCCAGTTGATGCCGGCCAGAATGCCGTCGCGATCGATATCGGTGTAAATAATGGCCGCGACACCGGCACCTTCGAAACGTTTGGCCAGTTCGATGACGCCGAGTTCGGAGGCTTCCGCCCAGCCTTCAACAGCGACCTTACCGCCCTTGGCATCGATGCCGACGGCGACCTGACCGGGGAAACGCTTGCAGGCTTCGATGACCAGAACCGGATCGCGCACCGCCACGGTGCCGAGAATGACGCGGGCAAGCCCACGGCTCAGCCACGCTTCGATATGATCGAGCGTGCGGATGCCGCCGCCGAGCTGCACCGGGTTTTTCGTGGCTTTCAGAATGGCGTCGACAGCCTCGCCATTCACGGTCTCGCCGGCAAAGGCGCCGTTAAGATCAACGACATGCAGCCATTCGAAGCCCTGATCCTCGAAGGCCTTGGCCTGTGCGCCGGGGTCCTCGTTATAAACGGTGGCCTGGTCCATATCGCCGAGTTTCAGGCGAACGCACTGGCCGTCTTTAAGGTCGATTGCGGGAAAAAGAATCATGTCAGGGCTTCCAGCGCAGGAAATTGGAAATCAGGGCAAGGCCGAGCGTCTGGCTTTTTTCCGGGTGGAACTGCGCGCCCGCCATATTGTCGCGGCCGACGAAAGCCGTCATCGCGCCACCGTAATTGGTGGTGGCGATGACATCGGTCGAATGCTTGGCGGCCAGATGATAGGAATGCACGAAATAAGCGTGCAACCCGTCCGCGCCGGTCTTGATGCCGTCGAACAGCGGGTGGGCGTGGCGAATTTCCAGCGTGTTCCAGCCGATCTGCGGAATCTTCAGGCTCGGATCGGACGGCGTCATTTCCACGACATCGCCTTCGATCCAGCCAAGGCCCTTGCTGACAGTCTTTTCCAGCCCGCGCGAGGACATCAGCTGCATGCCGACGCAGATACCAAGGAACGGATGGGCCTTTTTCTCCACGGCTTCGATAAGTGCGTCATGCATGCCGGGAACGGCGTCGAGACCAGCGCGGCAATCCGCGTAGGCGCCGACGCCCGGCAAAACGATGCGATCCGCCGAGGCGACGTGATCCGGCTTGTCGGTCAGATCGATGGTTGCATTGATGCCGGCTTCGCGGGCGGCACGCTCGAAAGCTTTTGTGGCCGAACGCAGGTTGCCCGAACCGTAGTCGATGATCGCGACACGCATGTCAGCGCCTTCCATTCAAGTCGAAAAGAAACGATCCGGCGGGATCGTTGACGAAGTTTTTGTCGCCGCTCTTTTGCGGCGAAGGGGTCCAGACCGGCTGGGACAGCTGTTCCGCCCTCTCGGTGTTTTCGGAGAGACCGGAGAAATATATGTCTTCGGCGCTCGAAAGATCAGGTGCGGAAACGACTGTAGTCAGCGTCCAGCCTTTGCGGATCAGGTGCCGGACGAGAAAATCGCGTCCCTCCAGTGCCGTGATGAGCCCGATGGCGAAACCGCAGAGAATGCCAACCGGTTCGAATCCGGCTAATATCGAGACCTGGCCGGCCAGAAGGAGCGCGATTACAACCACCGCCGTTGCCAGCCACAGGCGGTTGATGGCGAGCCATAGCCAGGGCGCAATGAGAGCCAGCCAGACGAAACGGTCTGCAACAAAGCGGGTCGTCTTGTGGTCCCTGTCCGGCCCGTTGGGGGCTTCCAGAACGAGATAGCTTGTCATGGGCTTCCTGACAGCTTTGGCGTCAGGCCAGCATACCCTTCGTGGAGGGAACGCGGCCTGCCTGCCGGGGGTCGATCTCGGTTGCCGTGCGAAGAACGCGGGCAACGGCCTTGAAGCATGTTTCGGCGATATGATGGTTGTTGGCGCCGTAATGATTCAGGATATGCAATGTGATGCCGGCATTCTGGGCGAGCGCCTGAAAGAACTCGCGCACCAGTTCCGTGTCGAAGGTGCCGATCTTCGGCGCGGAAAAATTGACGTTCCAGACGAGAAAGGGCCGGCCGGAAATATCGACGGCGGCCTTGGTCATCGTCTCGTCCATGGCAAGATCGAGCGAGGCATAACGGGTAATGCCGCGCCGGTCGCCCAGCGCTCTGGCAATGGCCTGGCCGATGGCAATGCCCGTATCTTCCACAGTGTGATGGTCATCGATATGCAGGTCGCCCTCTACCTCGATCTCCATGTCGATCAGCGAATGGCGGCTGAGCTGGTCCAGCATATGGTCGAAAAATCCCACCCCGGTGGAAATTTTCGATTTGCCCGTGCCGTCGATATCCACGCGCACCGAAACCGAGGTTTCGTTGGTCTTGCGGATAATCTCGCCTTTACGTTCTGCCATTTTGGCCGCTCCGTGAAAATGTTGCCGTTCCTTATCAGCACGGGACACAAATATCCAGTTGTTCCATCGTCTTGCCTGACATGCTCAAAACGGTGCGTCGCCTCGAAGATTGCAATCGCGAAAAGCAAACTTACATAGAACCCGAGAAGGGCCGCATCCCGGCCCGTTAACCGCAGGCCCGGCAGGGCAGACAGGTGTTTGATGACAACAATTATTACAGTCAGGAAGGGCGGCAAGGTCGTCATGGCTGGCGATGGTCAGGTAAGCCTTGGCCAGACCGTCATGAAGGGCAATGCCCGCAAGGTTCGCCGCATCGGCAAGGGCGAAGTGATTGCCGGTTTTGCCGGTGCGACGGCGGATGCTTTTACGCTGCTTGACCGTCTTGAAAAGAAACTCGAGCAATATCCGGGCCAGCTCATGCGCGCCGCAGTAGAGCTTGCGAAGGACTGGCGCACGGATAAATATCTGCGCAATCTCGAAGCCATGATGCTGGTGGCCGATAAATCCACCACGCTCGCCATTACCGGCAATGGCGATGTGCTGGAACCGGAACATGGCGCGATTGCCATCGGTTCCGGCGGCAACTACGCCTTTGCTGCCGCCCGCGCCATGATGGATACGGACAAATCGGCTGAAGAGGTGGCGCGCCAGTCTCTCGATATCGCCGCCGATATCTGCGTTTATACCAACCACAATCTCGTCGTCGAAACCCTCGACGCCGAATAAGCTAGTTTCTCACCCAAGGGTCCTGTGGGCCGGGCCGGAATGGCCGGCCGGAACAGGAAAGCCGAGAGGATAGAATGACCACTTTTTCTCCCCGGGAAATCGTCTCGGAACTTGACCGCTTCATCATCGGCCAGCATGAGGCCAAACGTGCGGTGGCGATTGCGCTGCGTAACCGCTGGCGCCGCCAGCAGCTCGACGAGAGCCTGCGCGATGAAGTCATGCCGAAAAACATTCTCATGATCGGGCCAACCGGTGTCGGAAAGACGGAGATTTCCCGCCGACTTGCCAAGCTGGCCGGTGCACCCTTTATCAAGGTCGAGGCGACCAAGTTCACC
Organism: Agrobacterium sp. D14; assembly: GCF_001526505.1. Taxonomy (NCBI): domain Bacteria; kingdom Pseudomonadati; phylum Pseudomonadota; class Alphaproteobacteria; order Hyphomicrobiales; family Rhizobiaceae; genus Agrobacterium; species Agrobacterium sp. D14. Next base: position 10,676 of record NZ_ASXX01000042.1, on the reverse strand, counting down.
GAAGTCGGTTATGTCGGCCGCGATGTCGAGCAGATCATTCGCGATCTGGTCGAGATCGGCATCGGCCTCGTGCGTGAAAAGAAGCGCGCCGAAGTACAGGCCAAGGCGCATCAGAGCGCCGAGGAGCGGGTGCTCGATGCCTTGGTTGGTGCAACCGCCTCGCCCGGCACGCGTGAAAGCTTCCGCAAGAAGCTGCGCGACGGCGAACTGGACGACAAGGAAATCGATATCGAAGTGGCGGATAGCGGCTCGGGCATGCCCGGTTTCGAAATTCCCGGCATGCCGGGCGCCAATATCGGCGTTCTCAACCTGTCGGAAATGTTCGGCAAAGCCATGGGCGGACGCACCAAGAAGGTGCGCACCACGGTATCGAAATCCTATGCCGATCTGATCCGCGATGAATCCGACAAGCTGCTCGACAATGAAATGATCCAGCGCGAGGCGGTGAAGTCGGTCGAAAATGACGGCATCGTCTTCCTGGACGAAATCGACAAGATCGCCGCCCGTGACGGCGGCATGGGCGCCGGCGTCTCGCGCGAAGGCGTGCAGCGCGATCTGCTGCCGCTTGTCGAAGGCACGACGGTTTCGACGAAATACGGGCCGGTAAAAACCGACCACGTTCTCTTCATCGCATCGGGCGCTTTCCATGTGGCAAAGCCGTCGGATCTTCTGCCGGAGCTTCAGGGCCGCCTGCCGATCCGTGTGGAGCTGAAGCCGCTGACCAAGGAGGATTTCCGCCGTATCCTGACGGAGACGGAAGCAAGCCTCATCCGCCAGTACAAGGCGCTTATGGCGACGGAAGAACTCGACCTCGATTTCACCGATGATGCAATCGATGCTCTGGCCGATGTGGCTGTTCATCTCAATTCGTCGGTCGAGAATATCGGTGCGCGCCGTCTGCAGACGGTGATGGAGCGGGTTCTGGACGAGATTTCCTTCAATGCGCCGGATCGCGGCGGTTCCGCCGTCAAGATCGATCAGGAATATGTCCGCAAACATGTCGGCGATCTCGCCGCCGATACGGATTTGTCCCGCTATATTCTCTGAAGATTTCAGGGATCCAAGAAAGAAGAGTGCGGCCATATTTGCCGCACTCTTTTATTTTATCCGCCTTGTCTCGCATTCAGCCCGCATTTTGTTTATGGGAAGGGCTGCATTCCGGTTGGAACCGTTTTAGTGGAATGATCCGGTTTTCCCAGCTTATTTCGCTGGCGGAAGCCGCAGGCTTGAGAAAAGGCATTCGCTCGTGCGCAAAACTCTTCTGGCATTTGCCGCTGCTTTGACGTTCACCGTCATCGCGTCTTCCTACGTCGAAGCCGCGACGGTCGTTCCACCGGGCAATCGCAATGCCGAACAGCCCGGCGTTCCCGGCGCTTCCGCAAAAAGAACAAAGGCGTCCAACACCTCTTTCGAGCGCAAGTACCAGAAGGTCATCGACCTTTTGTCCTCCGACAAGGCTCTGATCGCCAAGATCAAGTCGACGGCCGGGCGCTACGGCATCGATCCGATCCATATGATCGGCGCGATCGTCGGCGAACATACCTATAATGTCGACGCCTATGACCGGCTGCAGTCCTATTACGTCAAGGCGGCGTCTTACGCGGGCAACAGCTTCCGTTTTGGCTACAAGGACGAAACCATCGCGCAGTTTCTGGCCCATTCGCAATTTGCCAAATGCCAGTCGAAAAAGGATTCCTACAGTGTCTGGAACTGTCGGGAAGATGTCTGGGAAGACAGTTTCCGCGGCAAGACGGTCGATGGTGTCGCCTACCCGAACAACCGTTTCAGCGCCGTGTTTTTCCAGCCCTTCTATGCCGGCCAGACCTTCGGCCTCGGCCAGATCAACCCGCTGACGGCGCTGATGTTGTCCGATATGGTGTCGAGAACTTCCGGCTATGAGAAGCTGGATGAGAACGACGCCACCGCTGTCTACACCGCCATTATGGACCCTGACCGGTCGCTCGCTTTCATGGCGGCGTCCATCCGCAAGTCTATCGACGACTATAGATCTATTGCCGACATGGATATTTCGAAAAATCCGGGTGTGACCTCCACGCTATATAATGTCGGCGGGTCGCAGCAGCGTGCCGCTGCGCTTGCCCAGAAGAACCGCCAGCGCGCCGCAGGCGGGGAGCAGCCCTTATTGCCGGAAGAAAACTACTACGGCTGGCTGGTGAATGATCGCATCAAGGATTTGCAGGCGCTTTTGTAGAAAAAGGCGACTATCGCCCGCATTGTTTCCAAAACGGAAATAATATTTGGCTGTCCGCCGCAATTGACGAGCGGCCGTCTCCGCGTCCAATCTGTGCCTTCAGAATAGAGGAGGCGCATGTGAGCCGCACGAATAAATTCGGTCTTTCCATCGATGACAGGCTTTATGCCTTTTTGACTGACGACGTCCTGCCCGGCACGGGTCTGGACAGCGAGGCGTTCTTCGAAGGTTTTTCGACCATTGTTCACGAGCTTTCTCCGAAGAACCGCGAATTGCTGGCAAAGCGTGACGCCCTGCAGGAAAAGTTGGATGGCTGGTATCGGCAGAATGGTGCGCCGGCGGATTTTGACGCCTATGAGAGCTTTCTGAAGGAAATCGGCTATCTGCTGCCGGAAGGTCCCGGCTTCCAGGTGGAAACCAGCAATGTCGACCCTGAAATCGCCGCCGTCGCCGGCCCGCAGCTCGTCGTTCCGGTCATGAATGCGCGTTATGCGCTGAATGCGGCCAATGCCCGCTGGGGTTCGCTCTACGACGCGCTTTACGGCACGGATGCTATTTCTGATGCCGACGGTTCGGAAAAGGGCAGGGGGTATAATCCGAAGCGCGGTGAAAAGGTCATTGCCTGGGCGCGAAACTTCCTCGATGAATCCGCGCCGCTGGAGACGGGAAGCTGGTCCAAGGTGACCGGTTTCAAGATCGAGAATGGCCTGTTGCAGCTTGCCATCGGCGACGCCAGGACTGGCCTCAAGGATGCAGCCCAGTTTGAGGGTTTCAGCGGCGAAGCGGCAAAGCCTGCAACGATCCTGCTCGGCAAGAATGGTTTGCACACTGAAATCGTCATCGATCCCACGACAGAAATCGGCAAGGGCGACAAGGCGGGAATCTCCGATGTCATTCTCGAATCCGCGCTCACGACCATCATGGATTGCGAAGATTCGGTTGCCGCCGTCGACGCCGAAGACAAGGTGCTGGTTTATGGCAACTGGCTTGGCCTGATGCGTGGTGACCTGACCGAAGAAGTCTCCAAGGGTGGCAAGACCTTCACCCGCAGCCTCAACCCGGATCGTTATTATACCGCTCCCAGCGGTTCTGCGCTCACGCTGCCCGGCCGTTCCCTGATGCTGGTGCGCAATGTCGGTCATCTGATGACCAATCCGGCGATCCTCGACAGGGATGGTCGGGAGGTTCCTGAAGGCATCATGGACGCCGTCGTCACGGCGTTGATCGCCCTTTACGATGTCGGTCCATCCGGGCGACGTCAGAATTCCCGCGCCGGCTCCATGTATGTCGTCAAGCCGAAGATGCACGGGCCGGAGGAAGTGGCCTTCGCCAACGAAATCTTCAGCCGGGTCGAAAAGCTTGTCGGCATGGCGCCGAACACCATGAAAATGGGCATCATGGATGAGGAGCGCCGCACCACGGTCAACCTCAAGGAAAGCATTCGCGCTGCGAAGGATCGCGTCGTCTTCATCAATACGGGCTTCCTCGACCGCACCGGCGACGAAATCCACACCTCGATGGAGGCGGGTCCGATGATCCGCAAGGGCGACATGAAGCAGGCGGCATGGATCGCGGCTTACGAGAACTGGAACGTCGATATCGGCCTCGAATGCGGCCTTTCCGGCCATGCGCAGATCGGCAAGGGCATGTGGGCGATGCCGGATTTGATGGCGGCTATGCTGGAGCAGAAGATCGCGCATCCGAAGGCCGGCGCCAATACGGCCTGGGTGCCGTCGCCGACGGCGGCGACGCTGCATGCCACGCATTATCACAAGGTCGATGTCGCTGCCGTTCAGGAAGGTTTGAAAAGCCGCGGCCGTGCGAAGCTTTCCGATATTCTGTCGGTACCGGTCGCGCCGCGTCCCAACTGGACGCCGGAAGAAATCCAGCGCGAACTCGACAACAACGCGCAGGGCATTCTCGGATACGTCGTGCGCTGGGTCGATCAGGGCGTTGGTTGCTCGAAGGTGCCGGATATCAACAATATCGGGCTTATGGAGGACCGCGCCACGCTGCGCATCTCCGCGCAGCACATGGCGAACTGGCTGTGCCATGGCGTGGTGACGCAGGAACAGATCGTCGAGACCATGAAACGCATGGCCGCCGTGGTCGATGCGCAGAATGCCGGCGATCCGGCCTATCTGCCGATGGCCCCCGATTTCGATGGCTCGGTGGCATTTCAGGCGGCTGTCGAACTGGTGCTGAAGGGCCGTGAACAACCGAACGGCTACACCGAGCCGGTTCTGCACCGCCGCCGTCTGGAACTGAAGGCCAAGCAGGCGGCCTGAAGCCGTCAGCCGTCCTGAGAAACAAAAAGCCGCCGGGGAAATCCACGGCGGCTTTTTGTTGTCTGGTATGTGATCTTTACTGGATCACGATGACCTTGGTGCTGCGGCCGGGACGAACGCGGCTGTAAAGGTCGATGACGTCCTGGTTGATCATGCGGATGCAGCCGGAAGAGGCGGCGGTGCCGATCGAGGCCCATTCGGGCGAACCATGGATGCGGAACAGCGTGTCCTGTCCCTTTTCATTGAAGAGATACATGGCGCGCGCGCCGAGCGGGTTGGTAAGACCCGGACCCATGCCGGCCTCGACATATTTGGCGACTTCCGGCTTACGGTCCGCCATTTCTTTCGGCGGATGCCACATCGGCCATTCCTGCTTCCAGGCGACATAGGCCTCACCGGCCCAGGCGAAACCTGCTTTGCCGACGCCGATGCCGTAGCGCACCGCGCGGTTGCCGGAGAGGATGTAATAGAGGTAACGCTCACGCGTATTGACGATGATGGTGCCGGCGCGTTCGGATGTCTGGAATTCGACGATCTGACGGCGGTACTTCTCATTCACACGATTGATCGGAATGGCCGGCAGCGCATAGCCCGCATCGGTCACGGGACCGTAGACATCGTTGAAGATCTGAACCGTTTCGACCTTCGCCGGAACGGGGTCAGCAACCGGTACGGACGCTGCGATCTTGCCGGAGGTCGGAGCGGAGGATTGGGAGGTAGTTTCGGCGCAGCCGGCCAGAGCCAGTGCTGCCGTCAGACCGAGTGCGGTCAATGGGGTACGGATGCGCATGTCGTTCTCGCGGAAAATTCGCCAAATTGTGCGAAAGAGTAGGCTTAATTGGATAAATCGGTTATTTTCCATTCAGCCGCTCTTGGCAAGCCGTTGCGCCGCCGCGAAACGGTCGGGCATTTAAAATTGCCGGTTGATTGCCTTTTTGCAACAATAGGCCAAACGCTTCAGCAGCCTTTATCCATGACTATTCTTTCCGTTACCAACAATAATCCGTTAATAGACGGCCGCCAGTCGGACAAGGCGATGCTGGTGCGCCGCGGCGTTCAGGTGCTTCTGCATGAAATGCGCCATTCGGTGCTGCCCGAACTGCCCCTTGCAAGCGGGCGACGGGCAGATCTCATCAGCCTGTCGGTCAAGGGTGAAATCTGGATCATCGAAATCAAATCCTCCATCGAGGATTTCCGCGTCGATCGCAAATGGCCGGAATACCGCCTGCATTGCGACCGGCTGTTCTTCGCCACCCATCCTGAAGTGCCGACCGACATATTCCCGGAGGAATGCGGGCTGATCCTGTCGGATGGATATGGCGCCCATATGCTGCGCGATGCGCCGGAGCATAAATTGCCGCCGGCAACCCGCAAGTCGGTAATGCTGGATTTCTCGCGAACCGCTGCGACCCGGCTGATGCTGGCGGAATGGACGACCGGGCGCAGCTTCGGAGAATGACTTCGGTTATTTGGGCGCGCGTTTGGCGAGAATGCGCTGCAGCGTTCGCCGGTGCATGTTCAGCCGGCGGGCGGTTTCCGAAACGTTGCGCTCGCACATTTCATAGACACGCTGAATATGCTCCCACCGAACCCGGTCTGCCGACATCGGGTTTTCCGGAACTTCGGTCTTTTCGCCCTTGCGCTGCGTCAGCGCATTGAACACATCGTCCGCATCGGCGGGCTTGGCCAGATAGTCCAGCGCTCCAAGCTTTACGGCGGTAACGGCGGTTGCGATATTACCGTAGCCGGTCAGAACGACGATCTGCGTATCGTCCCGGTTCTGCCTGATGGCCTCGATGACTTCCAGACCGTTGCCATCCGCAAGCCTCAGATCGACAACCGCATATTTCGGCGGCGCAGCCCTGGAGCGGGCAATGCCATCGCTCACTGTCTCGGCGGTTTCGACGGTAAAGCCGCGTGTTTCCATCGCACGGGCAAGCCGGCGCAGAAACGGACCGTCATCATCGACGATCAGCAGCGATCTGTCGGGTCCGATCGGGTCAATGTCGTCCGTTGGCACGTTGGTGGAGTTGTTCTGGTCTTCTGTCTTCATGTTTCCGGCCTTCCGGCAACTTCGTCGGCTTGGTTTTCTTCTTCTTATCGCCGCTTCAACGTGGATGGTAAAGTCAACGGCTTCTTTTATCGTCCATAAGCGCCCGAGGCCAGACGATTGTGACCCGTGCTCCGGTTCCGCTCGTGCCGCGATTTTCAAAGGTGACGGTGGCGCCGGAGCGCTCCAGCAAGGTCTTGGCGATGAAAAGCCCGAGCCCGAGCCCGCCCGCCCGTGTGTCGTTGTGACGTTCGGTCACATAGGGCTCGCCGATACGGGCAAGCACGTCATGGGCATAACCCGGCCCATCGTCTTCAATGATGACGGCGACGTTCTGTTGATCGTAATCCACCGTCACGGTCACCTTTTCCCGCGCATAATCCACGCCGTTTTCAATGAGGTTGCCAAGACCGTAGATGATGCCGGCATTGCGGATACCGACCGGTTCGTCGGCGCGATTGTTCTTTTCAACGAGTTCGAGGCGGATGCCGAATTCCCGGTGTGGCGCCATCACCTCCTCGATCAGCGAGGAGAGCGGCAGGCGGCGCATGTGCTCCTCATTGTCGGCGGAAAGCGAGGTGAGGCGGCGCAGAATGTCACGGCATCTTTCACTCTGGCTGCGCAGTAGGGCTATATCCTCGCCGAATTTTTCGTCGTTGCCGAGTTCCCGCTCCATTTCCTTCGCGACGACGCTGATTGTCGCGAGCGGCGTGCCAAGCTCATGCGCCGCTGCCGCCGCCAGCCCATCCAGCTGCGAGAGATGTTTTTCCCGCTCCAGCACCAGCTCGGTTGCAGCCAGCGCATCCGCCAGCTGGTTTGCTTCATGCGAAACGCGATAGGCGTAAAAGGCGGCAAAAGAGGTCGTGGCGATGATCGCGACCCAGGTGCCGACATGCAGCAGAAGCTGGATCGGCAAAACCTCGCCGGGATACCACGGAACCGGAAAGGGCGAAAAGGCGATCGCGGTCGAGCAGATGACGGCAAAGCCGAGGAGAATGAGCGAATGCCGCAGCGGCTGGGAGGCAAAGGCGATGATGACCTGCACGCAGATCAGCGGTGCGAAAGGATTGGAAAGTCCGCCGGTGATGTAGATGAGCGCCGTCAATTGCAGCAGGTCGAAAGCCAGCAGCAATGTCGCTTCCCAGGGCTCCAGCCGATAGGTGGAGGGAAAGCGGGCGGTGAGAAACAGATTTGCAAGAGCGAGCGCCGCGATCAGAAGGCCGCAGGCCAGAAGCGGCAGGGGGAAATTGAGCCCGAAAGCGACAAGCAGGATCGTTGCCGTCTGTCCCGCAACCGCCAGCCAGCGCAGCCAGACGATGGTCTGCAGCCTTATCCTGCGGCTGGCGCGGCCGAGCCTCGTGGTTTCGATAGAATGGCCAGCCACCGTCATCTCCTTTGCCCTGTTCATCATCATCACGTCCCGCGCGGTTTTGCACGGCTTGTCGGCGGGGCCGATGCCGGGTCCTCCGGCCATGGATGGCGTGGATAACGTCCGCGCATATCCGCCCGCACATCCTTCCAGGATCCCGCCCAGAAGCCGGGAAGATCGCGTGTCGTCTGTATCGGCCTGTGCGCCGGGGAGGTCAATTCCAGCAGTAGCGGCAACCGCCCCTGCGCAATGGACGGGTGGGCTCTCAGCCCGAAAAGTTCCTGCACGCGAATGGAAAGCGTCGGTTCGCTGGCGTCGTAACGAATGGGATGCCGCTGTCCCGTCGGTGCTTCGAAATGCGTCGGCGCCAACTTGGCGAGATCGCGCGCCACCTCATGCGGCACCAGAGACAGTATCCCTTCGGAGAGGCTGCCGGGCCGGATGTCCTGCAGGCTGCGCGCACCGTGCTGAAAAGGGACGAACCATTCGTCCAGCCGCGAAAGCAATGCCTCGTCGCTGACATCCGGCCAGGGCTCCCCGATACTGGCGTTCAGAAAGCCGATCCTGTCGCGTAACTGCAGCGTCTCTTTCGAAAAAGGAAGAATGCCGATGCCGAATTCCCGAACGCCATTGGCGAGCGCCTGTGCCGCCTGTTCGCCCTCGGGACGGGGCAGGGGTGTCTCATCGAGGATGATGGCGCCAAGCCGCGTCACCTTTCTTGCGCGCGCCTGGCCGCTCGCCTTGTCGAAAAGCAGCTGGTCCTGCTGAACGATGAGGTGCGGCATCCGCTCTTCTATATCGCTCCTCTCTATGCCTGCCGCCGCAAGGATGCGCGGCTGCGCCGCTCGCCCGGTAATATCGACAACCACCAGCATTTTGCTCGCCGCCAGCCGTTCTGTCTCGGCAAGCTCTGCGCCACGCCCATTGGCCATCACATAACGTCCCCGCGCGCCACGCTGAAGCGCGATCCTGTCCGGATAGGCATGCAGCAGCAACGGCCCGGCCTCACTCGGCAGCTCGGTTGCCGCCGTCTTGTCGCCGATCGCGTCGAACAGCCTCGATGCCAGCTTACGCGCCGCCTGCGCCCTTTCGCTCCTGTCGGAGAGAAAGCGCCGCAACCGCTCATCGAGATCGATGTCGTTTCCGCCGAGCCCCTGTTCCGTCAGCATGACGGCGAGCATCGCCGCCTTTTTCCCCGCGCCTTCGCTTGCCGCCGCAATCACCATGGCCGCCAGCCGTGGCGGCAATGAAAGGCCGCGCATCAGATGGCCGCGCTGCGTCAGCGCTCCGCCTTTGTCGAGCGCGCCCAGATTTTTGAGAAGCGCCACCGATTCTTTCAGTGCGGCTTCGGGGGGCATATCCAGAAAGGCAAGAGAAGAGGGATCCTGAACACCCCAATGGGCGAGATCGAGCGCAAGGCCGGCAAGATCGCTCGCCAGAATTTGCGGTGGCGTAAAGGCGTTGAGCGCCGCCGTCTGCCCCGGATGCCACAGGCGGATCGCAACACCGGGTTCCGTTCGCCCGGCGCGACCCGCCCGCTGGTCGGCGGAAGCGCGCGACACCCGCACCGTCTCCAGTCTCGTGATTCCCGTTGTCGGCTCGAAGACAGGTAGTCGCTGCAATCCACTGTCGATCACCACACGCACGCCATCGATGGTAATCGAGGTCTCCGCAATCGATGTGGCCAGCACGATCTTGCGCCGCCCAGCCGGCGCCGGCTTTATCGCTGCATCCTGCTCTTTCTGTGAAAGGTTGCCGTAAAGCGGGATGATATCCGTATCTGCGGGAAAACGTCCCTCCAGCCGCGTGGCCGTTCGGGTAATTTCCGCCTGTCCCGGTAGAAAGGCGAGGATGGAGCCGGTTTCCGACCCATGGGCCTCAGTGATCGCCTTGGTGACTTTCTCTTCAATCGGCACGCCCTGCCAACGATCCTCATAACGAACGTCGATTGGAAACGTCCGCCCAAGGCTCTGAATGACCGGGGCGTCTGCCATCAGCGTGCTGATGCGTTCGACATCGAGAGTGGCGGACATGACGAGGATACGCAGATCATCCCGCAACCCACCCTGCACGTCGAGTGCAAGCGCCAGTCCGAAATCGCCGTCGAGCGAACGTTCGTGAAACTCGTCGAAAATCACCGTCGAAACGCCGGCAAGTTCAGGATCGTCCAGGACCATCCGGGCAAACACGCCTTCGGTCACCACTTCTATCCGGGTTTTCGAGGAGACGCGATTGTCGAGCCGCATACGATAGCCGACGGTTTGCCCGACATCCTCGTGAAGCAGCTCGGCCATGCGCCCGGCTGCGGCACGGGCGGCAAGCCGGCGGGGCTCGAGAAGAATGATCTTGCCGTCACCCCGCCAGTCCTGCTGCAAAAGATGAAGCGGCACGAGCGTCGTTTTACCCGCGCCCGGTGGCGCAGAAAGAACTGCGCGCTTCGCCCCGGCCAGAGCCTCGGCGATATCGCCGAGAACGGCACTAACGGGAAGTTCGGGCAACTCGGTCTTTATAGGTACGGGCATTCTGGTCATGCAAACAGGCCTGCGGCATCTGGGGTGATGTTTAAGCGTCTCATATGCCGTTTCTAATGCACGGTCCCGCACTTTGACAGCCGTATGTAAGGAGCAGGCAAATGCTCCGTCGTCAAAGTTGCGGTTCCTTGCTCGCTATTTACAGTCAGGACCGGAGGGTAGGGCATTGGGCGTGTGGCGAAACGTCGGAAGATTCCGCCTTTTTCGCCTGTTCCCGTTAAAAAGA